>NZ_JAHQUN010000034.1:0-62490 GCF_019052485.1 Bacteroides sp. MSK.20.82 | reverse complement strand
TCAACACATAGCAGCTATTAGAGATAAACAAGTCAACCATTATTAGGGAAGTACAGAGCTTTTTAGTTTCTCCCGCTTGAAACTTTTGTTTCTCCTGCTTGGAACTAAAGTTTCATCGGCTTGAAACTTTAGTTTCAAAGCCGTGAAACCAAAGTTCCGGACGCTTGAAAACAGTGGTTCCAGCCGATGGAATGAATGAAACAAGGCAGGAAACTGATCCCTTACTTATATGATTCAATTAACTTGACCGCACCAACTGTTCGATTAACCTGCTCTTCCAAGAAACAATAAATCACTTATCACTCAAAAACAGCTGAGTTATCAACTATTAAAGGATGATTTATCAATTATTAATGTCTGAAATATCAATCGTTAAGAATTGACACCTCAGACATTAACACACTGTAAATCAAATGACAACATCAAACAAATGACAGATAATGATACATGGAAGAGTGAGAGCAAACACTTGCTCTCATACCTGCTACCACAATTGCTGCCATACCTGAAACTACGATGAATAAAGGCATACAGACAATCTGTTAGGGCATGAGAGCAAAAACGCATTCAAATTACGTGGGGAGCCTGATTATCTCTAGGAGAATAATATGCTAGACCAAGAATCAGTTTACAACACAAAAAGTGACGGCAAAAAGCGTAAAACTCTTGCCGTCACTTAGCCATCAGCATTTGCCGTCACCGCTATTGGTCTATATATTAATACTTTATTCTAAAAAGTGACGGGTGACGATAAAAAACATAGTTTCAACTCTAAAATAATTATTTTATCTTAAGGGCAAAACCTCCTCCCGGTGCCAGATGAACTTTCAGTTTACCGTCCTTCTTTATCGGGAAGGACTCACACTTATAATCACGACCTGCCCGATGAGCATTCACACCATCTTTAAACAAAGTAGCATGATAAGATTTATCACCCAGGAAAGAACAATCGACTTCAATATCACGTGCACTCCAATCTGTAATTCCACCTACATACCAGACATCCCCTTTCCGGCGTGCTGTCACAATATACTCTCCCATTTTACCGTCAAGAACGATACTTTCATCCCATACAGTTGGTATTTCTGCGATAAATGCCGTTGATTCCGGTTCGCGCATATAGTTGCTCGGAGTATCGCACAACATATTAAAAGGAGATTCAAACACCACGTACAAGGCTAGTTGGCGGCAACGGGTTCCCTGACTCATCGGTTCTGAATAACAAGGATAATAGTTACCCTTGGAAGCATTCCTCATCGCCCCCTGCGTATAATCCATCGGACCGGAAACCTGACGGATGAAAGGAATCATCACATCATACTTCACCTGATCTACTGACGGTGAACTCCATTTCATCTGCTCCAACCCATTGACTCCTTCGAAATTCAACACATTCGGATAAGTACGGTTCAATCCGGCAGGCTTATGAGTGCCGTGAAGGTCGAGAATCAGCTTGTATTTAGCACACATTTCAGCGGCACGATAGTTGAATGCAGTCATTTCCTGATCGTCACGGTCCATAAAGTCCACTTTGAAACCCTTTACTCCCATTTCGGCATAATGACGGCACACATTTTCCATATCACGCTCGAATGCATGATAACCGGCCCAAAGGATGATACCTACATTTTTAGAAGCTGCGTAATCTACCAGTTCTTTCAGGTCAATCTCCTTGACAACCTGCATCAAATCCGCCTGTAAGTTCACTGCCCATCCCTCGTCAAGTATCACATACTCGATACCGTTTGCAGAAGCAAAGTCTATATATGCCTTATAAGTCGGATTATTTACTCCGGTCACAAAATCAACGCCATCCAGATTCCAGTCATTCCACCAGTCCCAAGCAACCTTTCCCGGTTTAATCCATGAAATATCGGACATACGTGAAGGCGCACCTAACAGGTAGCTGAGATTGGTAGCGGCAAGGTCCTTATCGGTGGTAGTAACCACGGCTATACGCCAGGGGAAGTTTCTCGGCTTATCCACTTTGGCAATATAGTCTTCATGCTCCTTCACCAACATCTGAAGCTGGTTGTGACCACCCTGTACCGTACGCTTCGGATAAGGAGCATGCATACTGCTCAGACGATTCGCGCCTTCCGAAGCAGAAAGATAAAGTCCCGGATAATTTTCCAGATCGGACTCTGTGATACAGACTTTCACTCCATCGCCCGCATCTACTACCAACGGCAAGAACATCAAGCGCTGTTTATTCAGCTTCGACAGTTTGTCCGTTGTATACGTATTCTCGAAAGAATTAAAAAACTGGGAGTTATAATCACCGTCTTTACCGCTTTTTACATAAGGCACGGAGGCAGTCATATCCGATGGAAAACAATAATCAGATACTTCCGTCACCACATGAAAAGGCTTCTTCCCCTGATTCACAAAACGGTAGGCGATACCGTCATTGTATGCACGAAACTCTACATTCCAGTCTTTTTTGAAACGCAAGGTCAGTCCATTATAATGATTTCTCAATTCGCTGGCACGGTAGAAAGGAGATGGTATCATCTCGTCCACACTCTTCCTGGAAGTTCCGGATAATTTCGCATTTTCTCCCCAGACAGTCCCGTTATCCAACGTCATTGATATGGGAGAAGGAGTCAGAATCTGCCTGCCGTTGCATGTAATGTCATAAGTCAGCCGGTCGCCAATGGTTATTGTCGTTTTCAGATTTCCATCAGGTGAGGCTAGTGTAAATTGCTTCTGAGCTTGCAACGAAAGCGTACACAAGACACATAATAATAAAAATGTAAGTTTTTTCATGGTTGTAACTAATATATTAGATTTCAAAATAATTATTCCGCAATAAAGCGCTTTGTCTGTACATCACGACTGTTCGTACCTATCATCACGTCAAACTCTCCCGGTTCGTAGATATATTGCAGCCCGGAATTATAAAATTTCAGGTCATCTTCCGTAAGTACAAACTTCACTTCACGGCTTTCTCCTTTTTTCAGGAAGATACGATCGAAGCCTTTCAGCTCTTTCACCGGACGCGCTACTTCCGCATAGATATCACGCAAATAGATTTGTACCGTTTCATAGCCGTCATGGTTCCCTTTGTTGGTGACGGTAACGGAAGCTGTCAGGTTTCCATTTTTCGGCAAGGTTTCCGAACTGAGCTGCAGGTCGCCATATACAAAGTCGGTATAACTCAAACCGTATCCGAAAGGATAAAGAGGTTCGTTACCCTCATCCAGATAGTTGCTGGCATACCGGTTGAAAACACGGTTGTCCGGGTCCGGACGTCCGGTGTTCAAATGATTGTAGAACAAAGGAAGTTGCCCTACCGAACGAGGGAAGGTAGTAGTCAGCTTGCCGCACGGGACGGCTTTGCCAAACAGAACATCGGCAACGGCATCCCCTGTCTCACTACCTCCGAACCATACATTCAGAATAGAAGGAATGTGTTCGCTTTCCCAGTTCAAGATCAAAGGACGACCGGTGAACAGGAGCAGTACCACAGGCTTACCTGTTTTCACCAATGCTTTCAATAAGTCCTGCTGAGCGTCAGGGATTTCCAGATTAGTACGGGAAGGAGATTCACCACTCATTTCCGCACATTCACCCACAGCAGCCACAATCACATCGGCACGGGCAGCCGTACGCAATGCCTCGGCCAGCAGTTGCTGATCATTACCACGTTCCAACGGACGGATGCCGACAGCTCCTTTTTCCATTTCCGCATCATAATATACATTGCTGCCTTTGGCATAAAGTATTTCAGCCTTGTCTCCTACTGCCGACCGGATTCCTTCGAGTAATGTACCATGTCTGGACGGAGTACAGGTCATGCTCCACATTCCGCACATATTATTGCGTGCATCTGCCATCGGACCTATTAATGCAATTTTCCCTTTTTCCTCCAACGGAAGCAGGTGATTCTCATTTTTCAGTAGAACAAACGTCTCTGCCGCAACCTCGCGTGCAACTGCACGGTGCTCAGGTGTATAAAGTTCTTTTTCCGCACGTAACGTATCGCAATATTTATATGGATCGGCAAACAAGCCCAGTTTATACTTAGCCTCCAGCACACGACGGCAAGCTGCATCAATCTGTGCTTCGGTGACTTTCCCCTCTTTCAGCGATTCTTCCAACGTATTGAGAAAGCCGCAGGAAACCATGTCCATATCCGTCCCCGCCTGCAAAGCACGGACAGAGGCTTCCTTCAAAGGAGCCACACCATGAATGGACATTTCAGCAATGGAATTGTAGTCTGTGACCAAAAGTCCCTGAAATCCCCATTCGTCACGAAGCACGTCTGTCAACAGCCATTTATTTGCCGTAGCCGGTATGCCGTCTACTATATTAAAAGAACTCATCACACTACCGACACCAGCCTCAACCGCCGCCCGATAAGGAGCAAAATATTCGTTATACATACGCAGATGGCTCATGTCGACTGTATTATAATCCTTACCGGCTTCTGATGCTCCATAGAGGGCGAAATGTTTTACACAAGAAAGGATTTCATCTTTTCCCTGCATACTGTCACCTTGATAACCGTGCACATAGGCCTTTGCCAACAGTGAACCCAGATAAGGGTCCTCACCGCTTCCTTCGGCAATACGTCCCCAACGGGCATCCCGGCAGATATCTACCATCGGGCTGAATGTCCAGCAAATGCCATCCGCACTGGCTTCAATGGCAGAAATCCGCGCCATCCGCTGAATAGCCAACGTATCCCAACTGCATGAGAGGGCCAACGGTATCGGGAAAATCGTTTCATAACCATGTATGACGTCCGCCCCGACTATCAAGGGAATTTTCAATCGGGTTTCTTCCACTGCCAGCCGTTGCAGGTCATAGATTTTTTTGATTCCTTTTACATTGAAAAAGCCACCGATCTCTTCTTTGCGAATCATATCACTAAGCTCACTATTCATCACCGAGCCTGTCACCAAGTCGCCACCGGAAGGAAGGTTCAACTGTCCCAGCTTCTCACGGATCGTCATTTTACCCATCAGGTCTGTGACAAAGCGATCCATCTCTACCTCTTTTCCCCCACCAGACTCCGAACAGGAAAAGAATATAATGCCACAAATGGCACCAAACACCAGATTTCTTATTTTCATAAGCTCTTCAAATTATTTATTTACTTTTCTGACTTTACCTTCTATACAATAACGGCAACATCGGTCAACAGAATCTATTTCGCCAAAGTTAACACTTCCTTCTAAATAATGAGACATATACCCGCAAAATAGATTATTTATTTCTGTCAACTGAATCTATATACAATAGACGGTTCAGAAAGAAAAAGCCACATTAATTCAGAGCTACAAATTTTCCATCCTTAATATAAATAGGTGTTATCACCGGATGTTCCGTCTGCGAATTCGGTGCATGATAAGAAATCATCAGCCTGCCTTTAAGATCCTTGAATACCATCGCGTGTCCGCCATCGTCACTATTTAACGTTTCGGGCTCCTGCACCCAAGGACCAAGCACATCACCTGATGCCGAGACAGCCTGCCCGATGGCATATTTTCCATCTGTCTTTCGGAAACTGGACCATAGCATAATCAGTTTTCCATCATCCAGACGATAGATAAAAGGAGCATCCGTAACATTGCCTGTCACCCCGGAACTTGTAATAGAGCCTACCCAGGGAGCTTCCGAAGCCTTGAACAACAGATACGGATCACCTTCTGTCGTTTTCAGATCTTTCGCCAGCCGTTGGGCATAAATTTCACCGTCGATGGCCTCCAGCCACTCACGACAGAACAACAGCCAGGGATTTCCTTCTTTGTCAATATACAAAGATCCATCCAGACACATCCAGCCGGAAGGAGTAATCGCCTTGTTTACAAGTGGAGTGAAAGGGCCTTTCGGACTATCGGAAACTAGAATAGAAGTTCCCCGCTTCACTCCCGCATTACTGAAAGTAGCAAATAAATAATAACGTCCTTCATATTCATACACATCCGGTGCCCAAAAATCCTGTTGCCCCCAGAAATCAGTTTTAGCTATAAAAGAATATCCTTCGTCTTTCCACGTGGACAGGTCTTTACTTTTATAAACTCTGATTTTCAAGTTATTATTGAAATGAAGATAATACATCGAAGTTTTCTTGTCGACCAGAATAAACGGGTCCCGCAAACGCAAACTCGATACAGGAATCGTGAAACTTTCTCCCCCTACTTCATCCGGATCGGTGGAGGAAGTCTGTCCATCATCATTACTACAACTGACAATACACGCTCCCATCAATAACAAGAGCGAAAGAATAGAATGCTTTAACTTTTTCATATATCAATGATTATTTAATAAAATACCTATTGAAAACTGATAAATAAATTGTTCAAGATCAATAATGAGGATTCTGCTCGATATGAGAATTTTCAATAATAACCGAAGTAGGAATCGGGAACAAAAGATTCTTCTCTGAGAAATTAGTACTATACTTCTTACCGGTTTCTACATATTTCCCCATCCGGATCAAATCTTCCCTGCGCTTTCCTTCATACCAGAACTCCCAGCCTCTTTCTTTCAGAATCCAGTCTCTCAACGACTCCTTATCCGGGAAATCGGATAATTGCTTTATGATAGCGTCTCCACCATCAGCAGCCTGTTCCATTGCTGTAAACTCGATTTCATCAATCCAAAGTTCATATCCGCTTCCGGAATTTCCCAAAGCAAGGAACAGAGCACAATTTTGATCTTCCGTAGCTTTACCTGTCTGTGTGGAGAATTCCTTTACTTCGCCTGCTTTCAAAGAGATGGATTCCATGTGGCTCAATGGTCCTTCAACGCGTATTTCAAACTGAATGTCTTTCGAGGCTTTCAGCTTCATCTTTATTGAATACTTACGCCCTTTTGCAACCAAAGGTTCTGTTCGCATCTGCAAAGTCCAGAATTCTGTACCCGAAGATTCAACTTCCACATGTAAGCTGTTTCCGTTATTCAACGTGTTGTTTTTATCCACATCATACTTCCAGGCAGATCCACCGGCCTGATCGTAGTTATTCATCGAGAATATCCCTATAACATTGTCAACAAACTCTCCGTCAAAGCTCTCTTTAAAAACGGGTATTGCAGGCAGCGAGGTGCCAAAGCCAAAAGCACGTTTCCGGATATCATTAATCAGATCGACACTCCCTTGATTAGGACCATTCAGTTCATTCAATGCTTCCGCCTTAAATAACAACACTTCTGCATATCGGTCGAGTACCTTGTCATTGCCTGCCCATGTGCCTGTAGCTTCAGGATCAATCCCATATTTCAAAGGCAAAGCACCTACATCACCACTGGCTCTCAAATCAACTGTAGCACCGGACTTTGATGTATATTCGGCCTGTGCCAAAGCTCTTCGTCGGTCATTTTCATCAAACGTATCATAGAATTCCCACGGCATCCGGTGTCCGGACCATCCTTCTACGATGTTTCCATAAGGTGAAGCGTAGTCACCCGGCAAAATATTTGCATATGTATGATTACCATAATCTGCCAGTGGTTCAGCTCTCACAACAAACATCAGTTCTTTATTACCTTCGTTCTGATCTGAAAATATACTTGCATAATCCTTCTCCAGTTCATAGTAATTCAGACCGATAATCTCATTTGCCGTTTCGAGAGCATTCTGCCACTGCTTTTCATGCATATAATATTTCAGTAAATAATGCAGGGCAGCTCCCTTTGTGATACGTCCGTATTCAGCTTGTTCTACCGGAAGTGCGTCGGCAGCAGCACGTAGTTCTGTCGTCAGGAAAGTTCCGACTTCTTCAGACGTAGGTCTGTAAGGTTTATAATCCGGGTCCGGATTGATTGCCTGGTCGGCTTCCAGAATCATTGGCATAGGACCATAAAGCCGATATAAATCGAACATGAAAAAGGCTCTGAGCGCCCGGACCTCCGCAATATACAAGTCTTTCACCGACTGAGCTACCGGAGACTCTTCCATCTTCGCTATCGTATAAGTGCAACGGGTGATATTAGGGGCAGTCCAGTTATAGAATCCTTTCACCATCTGGTCAGCATCCGTCCACGAACCATTCAGAAAAGCAACCCATGACCACTTGGTAGTCCATTCTTCGGTTGAAACTTCATCCATTACAAAAGAACTTCCATCACAAAACAAATAAGGTCCCCAGCCTTTTTGGCGTAATTCATAATAAAGGGCAACCGTTGCAGCCGAAAGGTCTGCAGGAGTATTAAACGCATTTCCAGTATCTACAACTCCATACAAGTGAGGTTCCAAGCTCCCCTCACAGGCTACAAACTGAATGCTTATAAATAGTAATAATAGTTTTTTAGCTAATTTCTTCATGACATTCCAGTTTAAAATTTCACATCAAGTCCAAATGAAAAAGTCTTCTGTTGAGGATATGACGCCCGGTCGTTTTCAACTTCCGGATCGAGTCCTTTATATCCGGTAAACGTCAGCAGATTCTGACCGGAAAAGTAAAATCTTACTTTCAACTTATCAGCTTTAAACAGTCTGCTCAAATCATATCCCAACGTTACGTTCTTCAGACGTAAATATGTATTCTTCTCCCAATTCGGAGCACCGTAGCTATCATAGCTGTTCACTTCGCCACTAGGCATAGCGGAACTCATGTTATCGGAAGTCCAACGATTTTTTATATCCGCCAGAAAGTTATTATTGTCTTTCAGCCTCTGGATGCCGTTTCCACCATACACTCCGTGTTCTACCTGAGTGTAAGGATAGGAATATCCGCCAACCGAAGCATAAAGATAAATATTCAGATCAAATCCTTTGTACCGGAAATCATTCGAGAATCCCATAGTAAACTTCGGTGCACGTGTCCCCAGATATACGACATCTGCCTGGTCTATTTTCCCATCAGGCTTTCCTGTCAGATTCCCTTCCTCGTCGAGTCCGTTCACATCTTTATATTTGCGCTGTCCCGGTAACAAATCCGGCATAGCCGGCGTATCTTCACCGGCCTGCTTTATACCGTCCGGAATCAGCGTATAGATAGCACTTACCGGATCGTCTTCTTTGACATAAGGAGCCAGGATTACTTTCGGATCACGTTCTTTCCATCTGTCACGATAGGAAGTATATGTCAATGTCGATTCCCAATGTAACGGTCCTTCCAGATTCACTGTATTCAGCGTCAGTTCAAAACCGGTACTTTTTGTTTTTCCAATGTTGGACCATATACCGGTAGTGACAGCTGTATGCGGCAACGAACGCCAGCTCAGCAGGTCTTTTACCTCTTTAAAGAAAACATCTACACTACCATTGATACGATTCCGGAAGAAACCGAAATCCAGTCCGAAGTTAACTTCTGTAGTGGTTTCCCACTTTAAATCAGGATTACCGAACTTTCCCAGATTTACTCCTCTCTTTTCTGTATCTCCCAGATAATAATTTCTGCCGTCAAAGGCAAAGTACTCGGAAGCAGCATCGTTAGGCAGATTTTCATTACCCACTTGTCCCATGCTGACACGCAACTTGGCATCGGAGAGCCAGTTGACATCTTTCAGAAAATCTTCCTGATTCATTCTCCACGCAAATGCTCCCGAAGGAAAGAAAGCATAACGGTTGTTCTTTCCAAAACGGTCGCTACCATCGATACGGGCAGTAAAAGTAAACAGATACTTGTCTTTGAAAGAGTATTGGGCACGACCAAAATAAGAAGCCAACACGTGTTTATTTTTATAAGAACTGACCACCGGACGCGTTTCACCTGCCTGTAGTTTATAATACATCAACGCATCAGACATAAATCCCATAGCACGTGCATACGCTCCGTCATCATTCTGCACCTGATACGAATATCCCAGTAATGCAAGAAGTTTATGTCTCTCCTTGAAAGTCTTCTGAAAATTAAAAACCATATCTGCCACATAGTCTTCACGGTTGGCGGAATTGATATTCGCATCTCCATTCACACTACTTCCATATTTCGTAGTCATCGGATAGTAGCTATGGCGGGACCCGTCGCGGATATCCGCACCGGCAGACAGTTTCAACCAGAACACATCTTTTATAAAATAGAAATTAGTGAATGCTGTTGCCAGAAAACGCTTGGTCTTTGTCTCATCCTCAATGTCGAGATAGGACAAAGGATGATTGAGCAATGCCTGCTTAGGATCTTCCATCCATTTGCCGGTCGTCGGGTCTCGTTCCGCCTTCACTGTCGGACTATAACTTAACGCCGATTCAATAATACCTGCCGTACTGTCATATCCTCCCCCCAGTGTCGCATTCTGATCGACTACATAAGAGGCTGTGGCAGAAATACCATAATCCCACCATTTCGTTATTTTATGGTCCAGATTATAACGGAAGCTATAGCGTTTATAACCGGATGTTTTCACCACTCCTTTCTGATCGAAGTAGTTCAGCGAAATCAATGATCTCATCTTTTCATTACCATAAGTCACTGTGAGGTTATGTTGCTGGATAAGACCTGTACGGGTAATCATATCATACCAGTTGGTCCCTTTTCCGGCTTTTGTTATTTCTTCATCTGTGTACATAGGTACATAAGGGCTGACAGCACTCGGATCTGTATTCCCATAAGGATATACCAGATTCTGCATTAAATACTGTTCTTTATAGTAACTGTTCTGAGTAGTCATTAACTCTCCGGCCGTCAATAATTCCGGTCGTTTATTTATAGTCTGAAATGACATATTCATGTTATACTCTACTTTCGTATCCTGAGTACCTCTTTTTGTCGTAATCAGAACAACTCCATTAGCACCCCGCGCACCATAAATGGCAGTTGCCGAAGCGTCTTTCAAAATCTCTATGGATTCGATATCGTTAGGGTTAATACTGCTCAAAGGACTGTTACTTCCTGCCGTCCACTGATTACCGCTTCCGGGATTGACACCGGCGTTCACTATGGGGAAACCATCGACCACATACAGCGGATCATTCCCCGCACCGGTAGAAGCCGCACCCCGAATCAGAACTTCAATACCACCACCGGGCTGTGCACTCCCCTGTTTTACAGTAAGTCCTGCCGCACGCCCCATCAACATTTCAGAGAAGTTCGGTGAAGCTGCTTTATTGAGTTTCTCAGACTTTACAGAAACAATCGAAGCATTCAAGTCACTTTTCTTCATTGTACCGTATCCCACTACCACAACTTCATCCAGCAATTCTTGCTTTTCATACAAAACGATGGATAAATCTGTCTGATTTCCAACTTTCACTTCCAGAGGCTGATAACCGATGTAAGATAGTTCCAATACCGCTCCCGACGATACTTCCAACGTAAACTTCGCATTTATATCCGATACCGTTCCGTTAGTTGTCCCTTTTTCTTTGATGGTAACACCGATAATAGGCTCGCCGTTAACATCGTTTACCACACCTGTGATCTTACGTTTTTTACCATCCTTTGAAGTTTTCTGCCTGGCTTGTCCTTTCTGAACAATTACATTCTTCCCCTTTACTTCATAGACAACGTCTTGTCCGTACAATATCTGATCGATAGCCTCATTCAGCTCTTTCGCCTTTACAGTTATAATCTTCTTTGTATCCAGATCTCCGACTTTATAAACGAAAGAATATCCGCTTTTATTCTTCAACTGGGTCATTGCTTCTTTCACTGAAACGTTATCCATTTTCAATGAAACAGCCTGGGCTAGTATTGCTATGTTAAGGCAAAACAGAGCCATGACCATTAATATGGCCTTCTTCCTGTAATTCATAAAATAAACAAATTATTAATTAAAACTTGAATAACTCGTTTTAAAAGAGATGTATTTTGCTAACTTTGCATATTCTCTTTTGAAAACATATTCACACTAGATGATTGTTGAAAGAAGAGATTCAAGGAGCCGGGAGATGTCCGAAATCTTCCGGTTTTTTATTTGTCTCTCCTTATTTGTCAGCTAAAGATTATTCTGTATTTTTCTCTTTATTCATACTTTTCAATTTTTAAGGTTAAACAATCATAGCATTATAATCTCTGGTAACCGGTTAGTAGATAGTTATATTGCGTTCTTCAATCTTATATTGCATTTTTTCCGTAGAAGCCAGTGCTTCCAGTACTTCCTGGATATTTTGTTCGCGACGAACGAAGTTGCCATAGAAGCGGAATGTTTTTAAGGAATCATTGGCTATGTGAATCTTCACATTATAGCTGCGTTCCAGTTCTTTGGCGATATCCGACAAGAGTTCTTCATCAAAAAACAAGTAACCGTCCGTCCACTGAGACGCATTGGATGCGGTAACCGACTCTACAGTCAAAAACCCGTTCGCCTTATTTAATACAGCCCTTTCATCAGGTGAAAGGACAGCTTCTTTTTCTTCTCTCAACAAGTTGTTCAATCCGACCTTACCTTCCAATAAAGAAACGACCACTTCATGATCTTCCGGATAGTCACGGAAATTGAATTTTGTTCCTAACACCTGTAATTGCAAATCTTTAGTCTTTACGAAAAAGGGAATCTTCTCATTCCGCTTTACCTCGAAATATCCTTCCCCTTCCAGTTCTACTTTTCGGTTATCGACACCAAACCCCTGCGAGTATGTCATGCGTGAACCGGCATTAAGCCAGACCAATGTGCCATCCGGCAAATAAAGTTTTGTTTTTGATCCTAAAGGGGCTTCTACTGAAATATCTGCAAAAGTATCTTTCACATTCACCTCTCCCTGCCAATAAGAAATACATCCCACCGCTATTATGATTGCAACAACCGCAGCATAACGCCACAACGCTGACAGGCTAAAACCTCGACGGGAAGTGCTCTGAATTTCCTTCTGACTTTCGACACGGTTTCTAAAATTCTCAAACGCTTTATCCTTATCATAGACAGATGCGGCTTCACGACTTACAGCTGAAAACCAGATCTCCCGCTGACGGATAAAATATTGCTGATTTTCAGCCGATGCGGCAATCCATGTTTTCAGTTCATCTAAAGCGTTCTTATCCAGACCTTCAGTCAGATAGTTGGCAATCAGTTCATCAATATGTTTATTTTCTTCTTCCATATTTATGCTTTCTATAAAGGAGACAGTTGTTTTTTAATTAAGGGTAGTCAGAAAATGATTTTTTTTCGCTTTACCTGAAAAAAAATAGTAATAGAGAAATCAGGTACTTACTCAAATGAGCGTGTAAAGAAGCTAAAGCATTCTTTATATGATACTTAACTGTATTAATAGATATTCCCAGTTCACCGGAAATTTCTTCGTATGATTTTCCTTCAAAGCGACTTTTAGCAAAAACCCGACGGCATTCGTCCGGCAATTTATCGATAGACTTATATATTTCGTTTTCAAGTTCACGTTCCAGTAAAATACCTAACGGATGCGAATCGGACAGTATGATTTTATCATCCGTTATCTCATCGGGCATAAGAGCAGAAAATGCTATTTCTCTCTTTTCACGTTCCGAATTAAGATAGTTAATGCAACGATTACGGACAGCTCTCAGCAGGTAACTACGGATAGAGACTGAAATATCCAAAGTCTCACGTATCTCCCATAAATGAAAGATAGTATCTCCTACAATGGTTTCGGAAAGGAACTGATCTTTTAGATAACCATTGGCAACATAACAGAGCAGGGCATAGTGATGATCATATATGTAACGATAAGCATTTTCATTGCCTATCTTCAGTTGTTCCACTATTAAAGTTTCAGTATTCTCCATGAATGTACCAGTCAGATTAATAGCACAAATTTAGAGAATTATTCGAATTTAAAGCATATAAAGCCAAAAATCCCTCCAAAGAAAAAAAACTTTGGAGGGATCTTCTTTATACTACTCTGTATACAGTCTATTTCATCTTATATACGAGTGTACCACCTTTCAGAATATCTTCATGAGAAATCGTATTCTTTGTATAAGGTTCGCCATTCAGCATGATACTATCCACATATTTATGTTCCTTCGATAAGTTTTCAGCGATCACAGTAAAGGTCTTTCCATCAGCCAGATGTAGCACAATCTTCGGTAACTGAGGAGCTCCGAATACATAATCACCGCTTACCGGATCTACCGGATAGAAACCCATTGCACTGAACATATACCATGCGGACATCTGACCACAGTCATCATTACCACAAAGTCCGTCAGGCTTGTTCTTATATTGAGTATCAAAGATTTCACGGATTAGTTCCTGTGTACGTTCCGGACGCCCTGCCAAAGCATATAAATAAGTAACATGATGACTGGGCTCATTACCATGTGCATACTGTCCGATCAAACCTGTCACATCAGCCTGGGTTGTTTCCAGTTTCACTGTAAACAGGGAATCCAGCTTGTTCAGGAAAGGTTCTTCTCCACCGAAGAGAGCAATCAAACCGGGAACATCGTGTTGCACATGCCAGGTATATTGCCATGCATTTCCTTCCGTATAGTCACCGCCTGTACTTTCCGCATGTCCTACATCACTAGGATT
Source organism: Bacteroides sp. MSK.20.82 (assembly GCF_019052485.1). NCBI lineage: Bacteria > Pseudomonadati > Bacteroidota > Bacteroidia > Bacteroidales > Bacteroidaceae > Bacteroides > Bacteroides sp. MSK.20.82. The sequence continues at coordinate 48,147 of NZ_JAHQUN010000034.1, read as the reverse complement.
AAACGGAGATTTCCAGGTTCCGTCAGCTTTACGCGGACGCATAAAATTCGTCTGTGAATCGAATAAGTTCTTATAATAATCTGCACGTTTCGCAAAGTAAGCAGCATCTTCTTCTTTTCCCATACGACGGGCCATGTCAGCTGCCGCATAATCGTCATATACCGATTCCAGAGTTGAAGAGACGGATTCCGCTTTTGTCAGGTCGGTCGGGAAATATCCGTATTTCGTATACACTTCCCAGTCGGACTTCAACGGATGAGATACAGTCTGTGTCTTCTTCACCATATTGAAAGCACGTTCCGCATCAAAACCACGGAAACCTTTTCGGTAGGCTTCAGCAATAACAGATACACCATGATTGCCGATCATACAGAAATTTTCTTTTCCCCACAATGCCCAAATAGGCAGGAAGCCTTGTACTTCACCTTGTTCTATCAATGAATTAACAAAACCATCCACACGTTCGGGAACCATTAATGTATAGAATGGATGAGCGGCACGATAAGTATCCCATAAAGAGAAGGTTGAATAGAATGTTCCTGTTCCGGCCTTCACAATCGAATCGGCAGCATTACGATACATACCGTCTACGTCTGAAATCTGGTTAGGCTGAATCAGTGCGTGATAAAAACAAGTATAGAAATTCGTCTTTTCATCATCCGTACCCTCTACGTCAATGCGACTCAGATAGCTGTTCCATTCGTCATGGGCAGCCAGCTTCACACCGTCAAAGTTCCAGTCTGGTATTTCAGCCTGCAAGTTCTTCTTTGCTCCCTCTACGCTGGTAGTCGAAAGGGCCACCTTCATCATCAGTTCATCTCCCGGCTTCAAGTCGAAAGTAGCAATGATTCGCTTTCCTTTCTCAGTTTCTCCCATCGGAAGGTAAAGCGAATCTATTACCGGACGATTAAACTTCATCACAAAGAAGTAGTCCTGATCAACCCAGACCGTGTTATTCACGTGTCCGGTCAGCGTCTGAGCATCTTCCCAGTTCACTTCGCAACTATTCACTTGTGAATGATATTGTTCTTCTCTCCAGGCAGGTCCGTGCTGCAAGTCAATCAGCAGAGAAGCTGAATCCGCTTTATGATATGTATAACGATGAAGAGCTGCATGGATAGAAGCAGTCAGTTCCGCCTTTACCTGCGGATCGGATAATTCGACTGTATAATATCCCGGAGTAGCAGCTTCCTTGTCTTTCGGGAAATGGCTGCGATAAGCATCCCATGCACGGGCACGGGTACCGGTAACCGGCATCACCAGAATATCCCCCAAATCCATACATCCGGTTCCGTTCAGATGAGTCTGAGTGAAGCCCCAGATCAGAGAGTCCTGATAAGTATATTCCGAACAATATCTCCAACCTACTGCACCCGTCACCGGACTGGTCTGTATCATTCCGAAAGGATAGCAAGCTCCGGGGAATGTATGCCCATTGTCAGCAGCACCAATAAAGGTATTCACATACTGAGTGTAATCTTTCGTTTCCGCTTGCTCCGTCGGAGAACAGGAAGTGTACATAAACAGTCCCGCCAAAGCAACGGCCATCACAGGGGATTTTCTTTTCATGATAATCATAATGTTAAGTTAATGCTACAAATTTAGAGAATAATTCTCAATGCTACACTAAAATACAATAGAAAAATGGTCCCCAAGTCCGATCATTCAAAATTTATATCTACCCTGTTCCGGGCAGCATTCTAAAAGCAAATAAACCTGATTCATTGTGACAAAACAAAAATTCGCACGACTTATTGAATAAATATCAACTCAATTATTTATCTTTGTTAGCTTTAAAACAAGCTGACTCAAAAAAACAATAGTATAATGAAAGATTTCTTGAAATTTACGCTCGCCACTGTGACCGGTATCATCCTGTCAAGCATTGTATTATTTATTATCGGCATGGTAACATTGTTCGGCATTGTATCAACCGCGGATACAGAAACAATAGTGAAAAAGAATTCTGTGATGATGCTCGACCTGAACGGTGTATTAGTCGAACGCACTCAGGAGAGTCCGTTAGGTATCTTATCACAGTTGTTCAGCGACGACTCCAATACATACGGGCTGGACGATATTCTTTCTTCCATCAAAAAAGCAAAAGAAAATGAAAATATCAAAGGAATTTATCTGCAGGCAAGTATGCTCGGAACTTCGTATGCATCTTTGCAGGAAATCCGTAACGCATTGCTCGACTTTAAAGAAAGCGGAAAGTTCATCATAGCCTACGGAGATAGCTATACACAAGGACTTTATTATCTTTCCAGTGTAGCGGACAAGGTATTGCTCAATCCGAAAGGAATGATTGAGTGGAAAGGCATCGCTTCCGCTCCTCTGTTTTATAAAGACTTACTGCAAAAGATCGGGGTAGAAATGCAGATATTTAAAGTAGGTACTTATAAATCCGCTGTAGAACCGTTTATTTCTACAGAAATGAGTCCTGCCAATCGTGAACAGGTGACAGCTTTTATCAACTCGATTTGGGGACAGGTTACCGAAGGGGTATCTGCTTCCCGCAGCCTCCCCGTAGATTCACTGAATGCTTTAGCTGACCGTATGCTGATGTTTTATCCGGCAGAGGAAAGTGTGCAATGTGGCTTGGCGGACACATTGATTTACCGCAATGATGTTCGCAATTATCTTAAACAGTGGGTGGACTTGAAAGAAGATGACCGCCTTCCGGTGCTAGGGTTGAGTGACATGATCAATGTGAAAAAAAACATGCCGAAAGATAAAAGCGGTAACATCGTAGCGGTCTATTATGCCTCCGGAGAAATCACAGATTACAGCGGTTCTTCAACTTCTGAAGAGGGAATTGTAGGCACAAAAGTTATTCGTGACTTGCGTAAGCTAAAAGATGACGAGGATGTAAAAGCTGTCGTTCTCCGTGTTAATTCACCGGGTGGAAGTGCTTTTGCATCCGAACAAATCTGGCATGCCGTGAAAGAACTGAAAACAGAGAAACCAGTAATTGTTTCTATGGGTGATTATGCCGCATCAGGTGGTTATTATATCTCTTGTGTAGCCGATACAATCGTTGCAGAGCCGACTACATTGACGGGATCCATCGGAATTTTCGGTATGGTACCGAATGTTAAGGAATTATCAGAAAAGATCGGTTTGACCTACGATGTGGTAAAAACAAATAAATTTTCAGATTTTGGAAATATCATGCGTCCTTTCAATCAGGATGAGAAGACACTGATGCAGATGATGATTACCCAAGGTTATGATACATTCGTCAATCGCTGCGCTGAGGGGCGCCATATGAGCAAAGAGGCCATTGAGAAAATAGCTGAAGGTCGTGTATGGACAGGAGAAGCTGCTAAAGAACTTGGACTGGTAGACGTACTCGGAGGTATTGATACAGCTTTGGAGATTGCTGTCAGGAAAGCAGGAATCGAAGGATATACAGTTGTTTCTTATCCGGCAAAACAAGACCTCCTTTCTTCACTGCTCAATACGAAACCCACTAATTATGTGGAATCACAAATATTGAAAAGCAAGTTAGGAGAGTATTATCAACAATTCGGTATGCTGAAAAATTTAAAAGAGCGTTCCATGATTCAGGCACGCATTCCGTTTGAACTAAATATCAAGTAAACTGTACTGCATGGACGAACACTTTATCAAGATACATAAGTGGCTTTACCCTGTCTCATGGATTTACGGGGCAGTGGTAACAGTAAGAAACAAACTCTTTGACTGGGGATTCCTCCGGTCAAAGAGTTTTGGTGTTCCTGTCATCTGCATCGGCAACCTGTCTGTAGGCGGCACGGGAAAGACGCCGCACACCGAATATCTGATAAAGCTGCTTCGTGATAACTATCATGTGGCAGTATTAAGCCGGGGATATAAAAGGCATAGCCGAGGATATGTGCTTGCCACTCCCCAAAGTACTGCACGCAGCATCGGTGACGAGCCTTACCAGATGCATACCAAGTTCCCGTCTGTCACACTAGCTGTCGATGAGAACCGTTGCCATGGCATAGAACAATTACTATCCATCAAAGAACCGTCCATTGAAGTTGTATTGCTGGATGATGCTTTCCAGCACCGTTACGTCAAGCCGGGACTAAGCATCCTGCTGACGGATTATCACCGCCTCTTCTGCGACGATACTTTACTTCCGGCAGGTCGTCTGCGCGAGTCTGTCAACGGTAAAAACCGGGCACAAATCGTCATTGTCACAAAGTGTCCGCAGGATATTAAGCCGATTGACTATAATATTATCACAAAACGACTGAACCTTTATCCTTATCAGCAGTTATACTTCTCATCGTTTCGTTATGGAAATCTGCAACCGGTATTTCCATCAGCAAATTCAGAGATTGATTCTACAGTGAATGAGTTACCGCTGAGTGCTTTAACGAATACGGATATTTTGCTGGTAACGGGCATTGCATCACCTGCGCCTATTCTCGAAGAGTTGAAAATGTATACCGATCAGATTGATTCGCTTTCATTCGACGACCATCATCATTTCAGTCATCGGGACATACAACAGATCAAGGAACGATTCGGAAAACTAAAAGGTGAACATAAACTGATTGTCACCACCGAGAAAGATGCAACCCGCCTGATTCATCATCCGGTATTGAGCGAGGAACTGAAACCGTTTATTTACGCCTTGCCGATTGAGATTGAGATATTACAAAATCAACAAGATAAATTTAACCAACACATTATTGGCTATGTTAGAGAAAATACAAGAAACAGCAGCTTTTCTGAAAGGGAAAATGCACACCAGTCCTGAAACAGCCATCATCCTTGGCACCGGACTTGGCAGTTTGGCAGACGAGATCACCGAGAAGTATGAAATAAAGTATTCGGATATTCCTAACTTCCCGGTGTCTACTGTCGAAGGTCATAGCGGTAAACTGATTTTCGGCAAGTTGGGCAACAAAGACATCATGGCAATGCAAGGGCGTTTTCATTATTATGAAGGTTATTCCATGAAGGAAGTGACTTTCCCTGTACGTGTAATGCGTGAGCTGGGTATCAAAACATTGTTTGTATCCAACGCCAGCGGTGGTACAAACGAAGCTTTTGAAATCGGTGACCTGATGATTATCACCGATCATATCAACTACTTCCCCGAACATCCGCTTCGTGGCAAGAATATTCCTTATGGTCCACGCTTCCCGGATATGAGCGAAGCATATGATAAGGAACTGATTCGTAAAGCTGATGAGATTGCTCAGGAAAAAGGCATTAAGGTACAACATGGAATTTATATCGGTACGCAAGGCCCTACTTTCGAGACTCCTGCTGAATATAAACTATTCCACATTCTGGGTGCCGATGCAGTCGGTATGTCTACCGTTCCCGAAGTGATCGTAGCCAACCACTGCGGAATCAAGGTATTTGGAATCTCCGTCATCACTGACTTGGGAGTAGAAGGAAAAATTGTAGAAGTATCGCATGAAGAAGTTCAGAAGGCAGCGGACGCAGCCCAACCTAAAATGACCACTATCATGCGTGAACTTATCAACCGTGCTTAATACTAAACTCTATTTATGCGAACTGAAATAGCAACTCTCGGCGAGTTCGGTCTGATCGACCGCCTCACCGAGGGAATTAAACCAGAAAACGAATCAACCAAATACGGAGTGGGTGATGATGCCGCCGTCCTCTCCTACCCTTCGGAGAAACAACTATTAGTAACAACCGACTTATTAATGGAAGGTGTCCACTTCGACCTGACTTACGTCCCTCTGAAACATTTGGGATATAAATCGGCCGTAGTCAATTTCTCCGATATTTATGCAATGAATGGTACCCCCCGACAGATTACCGTTTCGCTCGCTCTTTCCAAACGCTTCAGCGTAGAGGACATGGAAGAGCTTTATTCAGGCATTCGTCTGGCATGCCAACAGTATCATGTTGACATTATCGGAGGCGATACATCCTCTTCTCTTACGGGACTTGCCATCAGCATCACCTGTATCGGAGATGCCGATAAAGACAAAGTGGTCTACCGCAACGGAGCCAAAGACACTGACTTAATCTGTGTCAGCGGTGACTTGGGCGCTGCCTATATGGGTCTGCAACTCCTGGAACGTGAGAAAACAGTACTGAAGGGTGAAAAAGATATCCAACCGGACTTCACCGGCAAAGAATACTTACTGGAACGCCAGTTGAAACCGGAAGCCCGTAAAGATATCATCGAAAAACTGGCGGCTGCCAATATTGTCCCCACATCCATGATGGACATCTCCGATGGTCTGTCGTCCGAATTAATGCATATCTGCAAACAAAGTAATACGGGATGCCGTGTCTATGAGGAACATATTCCTATTGACTATCAGACGGCTGTCATGGCAGAAGAATTCAACATGAACCTGACCACTTGTGCCATGAATGGCGGTGAAGATTATGAATTGCTTTTCACTGTCCCCATCGCCGATCATGAGAAAGTATCACAGATGGAGGGAATCCGCCTCATCGGGCATATCACCAAACCCGAACTCGGTTGCGCATTGATTACCCGTGACGGACAAGAATTTGAATTGAAGGCTCAGGGATGGAATCCGCTAAAAGAAGATAAATAGATTTTCTCAGTTATATACTGAAAAATATTTCATTCCATACAACACTGATAATAAGCAAAGTAGCTTTTTATCAGTGTTTTTTATTTATAGAAGCCTTGCAGAATCCAAAACTTTAACTACCTTTGCAACCGCAAAAGAGAAACAACTGAGTTGAATTAGCCTTACGGTGCCATAGCTCAGTTGGTAGAGCAAAGGACTGAAAATCCTTGTGTCCCCGGTTCGATTCCTGGTGGCACCACTATCAACTCAGTAACAAAAATCCCTTGAACTTTTGAAGTTCAAGGGATTTTTGTTTTATCTCTTTTCTTATTCACTCTATCGGTGTTTAAGTACACACATAGCTTCCATCAGCATACAACCGGTCAGATGCGATGTCAATCCCACACTCTCATCATCAGCAGGTGCTTTTCTCCAACGACCGCTATATAACATAGTCTTCTGATTCACTCCTTGCTCTGCCATAACCGTAGCACAATGAGTTATGTAGTCGCGAAACTTATTATAATTGGCACTATCCAGTGCAGGGTCATTAATCAGTTTCACAAAATAACGGAAGAAGATGCCATGAAACAAGCCACCGTCACCACCTTCTGCATCGGAGAGTACACCTTCATTGGTCGACAAATGGTCAATCACAAAATTGGCCGCTTTTACTGCATCTGCCAGATATTGCTTATCACCGGTAATCTTATACAGTTCATGAGCTGCTCCTAGGAAAGTACCCGAGTTGTACGAAAATACCCATTTGGTAATCTTGCCTTCTCCATTCATGCTGTCATACACTGCCCCCGTCTGACGATCGAACAAGTTATTCTTCTCCCATGTATATATTTTAATGGCCTCATTCAGATAAGCCTGTTTGGGTTTTCCGGCCTTTTTACCCATAGCATCGTAAAAATTATACAACCGGGCAGCAATAAGGGCAGCAGGACCATTGGAACAAGCGTTCTTAGATTTTGCCACATCCGTCTTCCAGGTAATGCCACCAAACCACGGAGCCTCATCTTCCGGTCCCCAAGTAGACCAAACCCAATCATCGTAGGTCTGTCTCGCCTTTTTCAGATACTTGGTATTCTTAGTGCTTTCAAACATGCGAATCTGTGCCAGAGCAATCCATTCCATATCGTCTACAAACACATTCCACCACGGGTCTTCCTCTCTGCCCGCAAAATTGAATTTCGGTGCACCTTCCCACCATAACGGGTATATATTCAAATACTGTTTGCTTCCGGTACGCATATATGCATCTACCATGACATCCATAGCATGTGCCTGTGGCCAATAATGATTGGTAGTCATATTGGAAAGATCACTACCATAATTAAAATAAAACCGATTCTCATACCCTTTGAAGTTTGCACCCCAAAAATGCTTGATAAGGGCTTGCGACATACCATCTGCCATTTTCTGCCAATAAACAGGCGTCTTTTCCGCCAGACTTGCTGTAGTTTTTTCTACAATTACAGGATTGCTTCCCCCTGTCTCCGCAGAGAGCTGCAAAGTCAAGCTGAGAAAAAATACCGTAATCAATAAGTTCTTCATGTTTTCTGCGTTTAAAAGTTAATAATATTTCAGACTCAGCGGGCAAAGGTATGAAATAGTAGAGATAATGAATCATTATTTCTTGCCATTTTTGTACGATATGCTGCATTCTTCTTCCGGTTACCCTCCGTTCCCCTGTCTACCTGCAATACTATTTTTACGCATAAAAAATCCCTTGAACCTCTGAGACTCAAGGGATTTTTATTTTATCATATTACACTTAAGCAAATGAATATCTAAAAATAAGTTTCAATACTTACATTTTTTGTTTTAATTCTCCACCGGTTTCTTTTCGAGACAGATATTGACCGCATTCATTCCTTTCACACCACGTTCAAGATCGAATGTTACAATATTACCTTCCGAGATATTACCAACGACATTATTAACATGGAAAAAGTACTTATCAACTCCGGCAAGGTCCTTTATAAAACCAAAGCCTCTTGCCCCATTAAAGAATTCAACTCTCCCTCTCAATATAACGGGTTCCTCGTCTTCTTTCTTCGGAGTTGCAATGATTATCTCATCCAGGTTTATCTCTTCCTTTTTAATGTTTTCAGCCGGAGGAGTCGAAGTTATCATTCCATTCTCGTCCACATAAGCAATCATATCATCGAAGCTGCTTTTACTGGATAACTTCTTGCTATCCTTTTTCTTTTGTTTTTCTTCTCGTTTAGCGAGTCTCTTTTTTTCATTTTCACGTTTACCTACCGTAATGGATTTTGCCATAGAACTTATATTTAATTTATACTATATTTTAATGAATAATGTAAGGGAATGACCTTAAATTGTAAAATCAGCCCTATTTAGTTTTTTGCCTGTCAATTTCTGAATATCATTAATCTGTTTGCGTTCTTCCTGAGAGCAGAATGTAAGTGCCATACCTGCATTTCCTGCTCTTCCCGTACGCCCGATTCGATGTACATATGTCTCAGGAACATCAGGAAGATCATAATTGATAACCAACGGCAGCTCATTAATATCAATTCCCCGGGAAGCGATATCTGTGGCAACCATCACTCGCGTTTTACCCGACTTGAAGTTACCCAATGCGGACTGCCGCGCCGCCTGACTCTTATTTCCATGAATAGCCTGGCTGCCAATGCCGGCTTTACCCAATATTTTAACTATCTTATCAGCATTGTGCTTGGTACGCGAAAAGATAAGTACCGACCGGTCCTCCGATTTTTGCAAAATTGAAATCAGCAACAGGCTCTTTTCTTTCTTCTCTACAAAGTAAACCAGTTGCTTTATAGAATCTACCGTTGATGATTTCGGTGTAACATAAATCTTCAACGGATTCTTCAGCAAGGAATTAGTCAGAGCAATAATCGTATCAGGCATTGTAGCCGAAAAGAACAAAGTTTGCTTTTCTTTCGGAAGTTTCGGCAATATTCGTTTAATATCATGTATAAAGCCCATATCAAGCATACGGTCTGCTTCGTCCAGAACAAAATACTGAATATTATCCAATCGTATATGTCCTTGATTCATCAAATCGAGCAAACGCCCCGGAGTAGCAACCAGAATATCGATTCCTTTATGCAGCATATCCACTTGCGGACGTTGATTCACGCCTCCGAAGATGACTCCGTGACGGATACGTGTATACTTTGAATAATCTTCAATACATTCACTGATTTGCAATGCGAGTTCGCGGGTAGGAGTCAAAATCAGAGCTTTGATTCCCGAACGCTTGCCTTCTCCCTTATTGAGATGCAAATGTTGTATAATAGGTATTGCAAATGAAGCAGTCTTTCCGGTTCCAGTCTGCGCACAGCCTAAAATGTCTTTTTTTGCCAATGCTACAGGAATCGCTTTCTCCTGAATAGGAGTAGGTACTGTATATCCTTTTTCTTCAATTGCTTTTAAAATAGGTTCGGTTATATTTAATTCTTTAAATGTCATAAATGTTATTTTTGCTGTTTCAGCACAGCGGTTAATTTTATATATAGTAAGAGAGCACAACACATTCAATACTGAATATGCAAGGTCTCCGATATTAAACCAGTTTGTGAGTCGCTAAGAAAAACTCGCGTTCCAGTGTATTCATCACTTCTTTCACACTGCTTATTTTATCTGCGAGAAAGGCGTTGCTACCGGCAAAAGCATAACCTTTTTTCATATTTCCTTTGGCCGCATTATACAGCGCTTTAATAATGCAATAAGGACTTTTTGTATAGTCACACGTCTTAATGCAATGGAATGAGCATTTCCTCGGCTTTTCCAGACCATTATTCACACTATGAATAAATTCTCCGTCAATAGCCCGTCCCGGCATTCCGACAGGACTTTCAATAATAAGAACATCTTCGGATTTGGAGTGAATATACACTTCTTTGAAAGTTTCCGAAGCATCACATTCAAGGGTCGTCACGAAAATACTTCCCATCTGCACTCCCGAAGCTCCCAGTTCCATAAAGTGCGCAATATCTTCCCCTGTCGAAATTCCACCGGCGGCAATCACCGGAATATGTTTCTGTTCTTTATAACTGGCCGCAATCGCCACCACTTCGGGAATCAATACATCCAAAGCATAATTCTGGTCTTGCAGCTGTTCTTTCTTAAACCCCAGATGCCCTCCGGCTTTGGGACCTTCTACCACTATCGCATCCGGCAGATAGTTATAATTCTTTTGCCATTTGTCACAGATTATTTTGGCAGCTCTTGAAGAAGATACAATAGGTACTAATTTCGTAATACTCCCCGTAGTCAAATAGGAAGGCAAATCAAGTGGAAGTCCGGCACCGGAAAATATCACATCAATCTTTTCATTAATCGCAGTACGCACCATATCAGCATAATTCGATAAGGCAACCATGACATTCACACCAATAATACCTTTTGTTTTCATGCGTGATTTGCGAATCTCTTCTTTCAGGCCACTGATGCATTTTTCTGTATAAGTGCCTTTTTCTTTGGGATAAAGCAACCCCAGACCTGCACACGATATAACTCCCACTCCCCCTTCGTTTGCTACTGCTGACGCCAGACCGGACAATGATATCCCAACTCCCATTCCACCTTGTATAACAGGTACTTTAATTTCAATATTTCCTATAAAAAATGATTTCATATATTTTATTCTGTGCTTGGCCATTTCAAAATCAACACACTCCGAACATACTCTATTCAAGTATTCAAAGTCGCCTTCATCATTGGCTGTTCGCTTGATTGGATATTATTTATTAAACTCTCACTCCTGTTTCTTCCAAGAGCATTGTATTACAAAAAAGCCTAATAATCTATTGTCAGAATGGAAAGTGCAGGATTATATACTCCTGATATTGCGCATAAAAGAGGCAGAATTAGCAGAACTTAAATGTAAAATGATTTTTCGTTTTCTCCGTATAACAGAAATTCCTCCGTTGAATCATGAAACGGTAATAGTCTGTATAAAAGCAGAAGACATTATCTTCTGCTTTTATTTATTCTGATATTAATATCTTCTTGAATTGTTATAACCACCTCCACGGTTACCACCGTATGACGGTTTTTCAGCGCGAGGACGTGCAACGCTCACTGAAATAACCTTCTGGTCATATTCAACTCCATTCAATTCGTCAATAGCTTTTTGTCCTTCTGCATCATTCGTCATTTCTACGAAAGCGAATCCTCTGGATCTGCCGGTTTCTCTATCAAAAATAACTTTGGCTGAAGAAACTTCTCCATACTCTGCAAATAAATTTGTCAAGTCAGCATCATTTGTGCCATAACTTAAACCTGAAATGTAAATGTTCATCTAAAATTTTATTAAAAATAAATACTAATTTGGAGTGAGGAGGATAATTACAGAAGAGGACTACTTACTAATAATATATTATAAAGAAGAACTACACAATAATGATTCGTGACTCAAACTCTGGGAACAAAGATAACACAATTAATTAGATAACTATCTTTTTATTATTTATTTTTCAAGAGATGTTCAATAATTATCATTTGTTAGCACGATTATTGTATGGAAACAATAAGAATAAGCAAATCTCTACTCCTTCCTTGATAATATCACGGATTATATCTACTTTTGTCATACTTCAATCAAAAAAACAGTTCCATACATGCGGGAAATCAAGCTAACAGATATCACACGGGAAGAATTGTGGGCAAAGCAACGTTTGTCCTTTACCGACATCGACTATGCCGTGTGGGAACGGAATAAATCCATGCTTCATCAATTCTCGAAGATGAACCGGAACTGTACATTTGTAGTAGACGTATATAAATGCAGATATGCCTATGCTTCTCCGAACTTTGTAGATTTACTGGGATATGATGCCCACAAGATAGCAACATTGGAAAGGCAGGGTGATTATCTGGAATCGCGCATCCATCCCGACGACCGCGAGCAATTGCTCATCTTACAAATAAAATTAAGTCAGTTTATATACAGTTTGCCTCCGGAACAACGAAATGACTATTCTAATATTTACAGTTTTCGTGTTCTCAATGCGAGGCAACAATACGTGCGTGTTGTCAGCAGGCATCAGGTTCTGGAGCAGACCATCGATGGAAAAGCATGGCTGGTAATTGGGAATATGGATATCTCACCTGATCAACAAGAGGCCGAAACGGTAGACTGTACTGTACTCAATCTGAAAAATGGAGAGATGTTCTCTCCTTCTCCGTCACTGCAGACCTTCAATCCTCTCACCAAACGGGAAGCTGAAATTTTACGCCTGATCCAAAAAGGACTGTTAAGTAAAGAAATAGCAGACAAACTGTGTGTCAGCATTCATACCGTCAATATTCACCGACAGAATCTATTACGGAAATTAGGAGTACAAAATTCCATTGAAGCCATCCGAATAGGATATGAGACGGGGATATTAAGCTGATTAAGGCATCCATTCCAGCACTCCTCCCACCGGATGCTCTTTTCGCCATTCTTCAAACCCGGCATAAGTCCGCACTCCATCCCGTATGACAGCCTGATAATATTCTACCCCCATAATCTTTTCACTTTCGGGTGTCTCATTTTTCAATTGAAGAATTGTCCGCTTAATCTCATCTGTCAAGACGGAAGAAATACGTTCGGCTACTTTCTCAAAATACCCATCGTATCGGGAACCTTTCCGGATATGTATCATATCAATTTGCCAGAGTGCATTATCCGAATCCTGATACCAGGCATGCCATTCAACACACGCCTCAACAGTATGCAGCAGATTCACGCACTCTATCTTCTTCACTGACGTGTTTTCCGCCAGCTTCGCCATCGCCCTGAAACTATCGGCTAAACTTAAAGAAGACGTATATATATGAAAATCAATATCCCGGTGTTTCATCAGCAACCCCATACGAAGAGAACCAACCAGATTAACCTGTGCACCAATACTTTCCCATATCGGGATAACATTGACTTTCTCTATTATTTCCCATGCTTTCTGCTGATTTCGTCTTGCAACATCAAGGATATCCATCTTTCTTCTAGATTAAATGAGCACGCAAAAATAAGAAAAAGGCTTGATATATAGCTATAAATAACTATTTAATACCCCACCGGATCTAGCTAACTTTGCCACCCTTTCAATCAACTTTTAATACCCAAACTGAATTTATATATGATATTCAACGAAACAGAAGAGCAGGAAAAAGCATATTTGCAACAGGTGCTCAATATCATCAATGATACGATAAACAGCACAGACAAGTCTGTTAAAGAGCACATAGATACTCTGCAGGAATACAAAGATTATCTATGGTCCAATAAAGACATCGATCCTCATGAAATCCGTTCCATGCGTGAAAGTATACTGAATCATTTTGCACGAGGCGAAAATGTGATAGACAAACGCAATCGCCTGAGTAAGATATTGGATATTCCTTACTTCGGACGAATCGACTTTAAGGAAAATGGAAGCAGCGGCAAAAAACTTCCTGTATATATAGGTATACACACATTCTACGATTTCAAAAACAAAAGAAATCTGATATATGATTGGCGGTCACCTATTTCGGGTATGTTTTATGACTATGAGTCAGGTGAGGCCACTTATTCTTCTCCGTCAGGTGAAGTGCATGGAGAGATTTCACTCAAGCGTCAGTACCGCATTCGCAAAGGTAAGATGGAATATATGATTGAAAGTTCCGTCACTGTTCATGATGATATCCTGCAAAAAGAGCTCTGTTCCAATGCAGACGACAAGATGAAAAACATCGTTATGACCATCCAACGCGAACAAAACCGGATTATCCGCAACGAAGATACGCCCGTACTCATCATACAGGGAGTCGCCGGCTCGGGAAAAACGTCTATTGCCTTACACCGTATTGCTTACCTGCTCTATGCACAAAAAGGAAAAATTTCATCCAAAGACATTCTGATCATCTCACCTAATAAAGTATTTGCCGATTACATATCCAATGTCCTTCCGGAACTTGGTGAAACGACTGTACCGGAAACCAGCATGGAACAGATTCTCTCCACCGTCCTTGACAACAAATATAAGTTTCAGAATTTCTTCGGACAAGTCTCGGAACTACTGGAAAAGCCGGCTCCGGATTTTATCGAACGGATACAATACAAAGCTTCTTTCGAATTTGTTTCCCGACTCGACAAATTCATCCTCCATATGGAAAATCACTATTTCAGAGTGACTGATGTAAAACTCACCAAGTATATCACTATTCCCGCAGAATTCGTAGGGGAACAGTTCAAACGATTCCATCGTTACCCCATACGCCAACGATTTGAAACCATGACAGATTACATTCTGGAAATGATGAAAATCCAGTATAACCTTACAGTGACTACCGCTGAGAAAAATCTGCTGAGAAAAGAAATTAAGAATATGTTTTCAGGAAATAACGATCTCCAGATCTATAAAGACTTTTTCGAATGGGCCGGAAAACCTGAAATGTTCAAGATGCGAAAGAATCGTATGCTGGAATATGCAGATATGGCTCCCCTGGCTTATCTGCACCTCGCATTGGATGGAAATAAAACTCAAACTCATATCAGACATCTTCTGATAGATGAAATGCAGGACTATTCTCCCATACAATACAAGGTGATCCAAAAACTTTATCCCTGCCGGAAAACAATTCTTGGAGATGCTTCTCAATCTGTCAATCCCTATGGTTCTTCAACTGCTGCCATGATTCAAAAAGCGTTTACCACCGGAGAAGTAATGAAACTATGTAAGAGTTACCGCTCTACTTTTGAAATTACCAGTCTGGCACAGAAAATCCAGGCAAACAATGAACTGGAACCCATTATGCGACATGGAGAACAACCTGAAATTTTTCCATTCAAGAATGCAGAAGAAGAAACGACAGGCATTGTTAATTTGGTATCGGACTTCAGAAACTCCGGATATACATCTTTGGGAATAATCTGTAAAACAGAAACTCAGGCAAAAGCGCTTGCTCAGAAACTCCAAGTCCATACAGATAACATATCGTTTTTGTCAAGTCTAAGTTCAGCTTATACAAAAGGCATTGTTGTCACTTCCGCACACATGGCAAAAGGGTTGGAATTTGATGAAGTGATCGTTCCACAAGCTGATAATCAGAATTATCATTCCACCATAGATAAAAGTATGCTTTATGTGGCGGTGACAAGGGCGATGCATAAAATCACATTGACCTATAGCGGGATACCCAATCGGTTCATCGAATAATTCCCATCAAGATGGTGGTTATTTGCCCGTTTACCGCTTCTTTGCATATAGTATACCCTGGCTTAACCTGTTTATCAACTAAAGTTTGTGTATTATCTAACCGACATCTTCATCGTTCCACCCGGGTGAACAGTCTCTATCACCTAGGTGAATAAGCCAGTTCATTATTGTGCAATGATCTGTTCACCCGGGTGGAACGATGAAGATGTCGGTTAGATAACAGAATAAGATATATAGGATAACATCTAGGATACAGTGACTTAACATACAAACAACTGCTGGTTTTAAACAGATATAGCGGACCACATCTTATGTACTTACTTTGATGTGAGAGATAGCAATGAGAGATAACCGAAAACTAGTGGTTTTGATGGAAAAACAATGAGAGATACCTGTTCGGAAAGGTATCTCTCATTCATTATATTAATGATTGTCAGCATACTAGATATTCCACAGTGAGACCGTGAGACTAAAATTATTTTTTTTCTTTCTAGAAGAGTCTTTTTCCAATAATGACAAAGGATTCATTGTAACAGGCAAAAGCAGCACATACCGCTTTGATGATATTGGGGAACTGCCCTCTATGAATATGACAATGATGCATATGGAATCACAATGATAAAAAATAATGTGTCAATGCAGTCATCATTAAAAAAAGGCACTACTCCTTATTTCAAATCCGAGAGATTTTCACTACATTCACAGCATGAAATGCAGAATTATACTTGGACTATCAGCCATTCTCTTTTTTACAGGATGTTATAATAGAGAACATATTTCCCGGCTTGACGAGGCGGAAGCTCTGTTACAAAACAAGCCGGACAGTGCCTTGACAATATTAAAGCAGCTCAGACAGGAAGGCAGTCAGGCCGAACAGGCCAGATATGCCTTGCTTTACTCGGAAGCATTAGATAAAAACCATATTAAAGTAACGGATGATTCACTGATTCGCCAGGCTTGGAGCCATTATAAACACTATTCCAAAGATTTACGACACCAATGTAAGACTCTCTATTATTGGGGACGAATCAAACTACGGGCAGGAGACAAACCGGGAGCATTGCGCCTTTTTCTCAAAATAGAAGAGAAACTGAAAGACACCAATGAACCTTATTATACAGGACTGTTATACGGGCAAATCGGTGAAGTATATTATGAACAGATGAACTACAGCCGGGCTTATCATTATTTCCGTGAAGCCCGCAATAACTTCCGGCAGTCGGATAATGTACGTGAAGAAACGGAGTCAACACTTGATATGGCAGCCGCAGCTTTTCATTCGAAAGACATAGAGAAAGCAATGCGTCTCTACGCCGCCGCTCTTGATCTGGCCGACGAACAAAAGAACGATCACCTGGCAAAAGCCAGCCTCACGAACCTTGCCTCTCTTTATGTAGTATCGGGCAAGCGGCAAATTCCTCATGACTTGCTGCAACGCATCGAGCTTTCCGCCCGACAGGATACCCTGTACGGCTACCATACACTGGTAGATGTGAACCTTCTGAAAAATCGTATAGACAGCGCACGCTACTATCTGGCTCTCGCAGAAGCACAGACTACCGACATCCGTGACTTGGCCGACCTGCAATATACCGCATATCGTATTGAAGCACAAACCAGGAACTTTGAGAAAGCAACCGATAACATACATCGTTATATCTATCTGACTGATTCGCTGACACGCTCAAACATGCAGTTTTCCGCCGGCATGGTGGAACGCGAATATTTTAAAGAACGGACTGACTTTGCCGAATACCGGATGAAAAACCGTACTACCTGGGAAATCGCAGCAGCAACTGTAATCCTTCTGATGATAGGAGTGGCTTATTACATCACCCGCCAACGCCTGCGACTGCAACGCGAACGCACCGACCGCTATCTGCTACTGGCAGAAGAAGCTAATTCCGAGTATAAAACTCTGACCGAACGCATGGAAGGACAGCGCAATACTGAAAACCATCTAAAAGGATTGATAGCCTCTCGTTTTGACATTATCGACAAATTGGGAAAAACTTACTACGAACGCGAGAATACCGCATCACAACAGGCCGCCATGTTCCACGAAGTGAAACAAATAATCACCGATTTTGCAGAAAACAATGAAATGCTGCAAGAACTGGAGCTTATCGTAAATACCTGCCATGACAACGCCATGCAAAAACTCCGGAATGATTTCCCTGCAATGAAAGAAGCTGACATTCGGTTACTCTGCTATATCTTTGTAGGTTTTTCACCACAAGTAATAAGCCTGTTCATGAAAGATACGGTAGCCAATGTATATGCCCGGAAGTCACGACTTAAATCACGTATCAAATCAGCAGAGACTGCTAACAAGGACCTGTTTTTATCACTTTTCGGATAGGTGTTAGGCCAGTGTTAGAAATCTGAGAACCCATTCAAAATAACTATCTGAATATCAACACTATTAAAACACCAGTGTTAGATTTACAAGATCGTACCATAACTCAAAAATGATACGATCTTACTACTTTTGCATTCGAAAAAATTGAAAAAAGAGAAGATTATGAGAAAGATTGTTATTCTGCTAGGTATCATACTTTTTATGATAGCGTGCGAAAAAGGAAACGAAGAAGTGAGAGAAGCTAAAGTAGTGGTTGTCGTTTATGATGAAAATGGAAAAATTGCAACGGGTATTCCCGTAAAGATGTATAATGAAAAAGATTATAAAGTTTTTGAGAAAGATAATCTGACCTTACCTACTGCGGTTGCCCGAACCAATGAAAGCGGGATAGCCACCTTTATTTTACCGCAAGAAGAATGGTTCGCAGCACAGTCGCAGCGGTTCTTTACGTTCGTGGTACAAGAAGGTGGCGGACCTGATAACTACCAGATATGGTCTTCCGGCAGAACCGTAGAAGCAGGTAAGGTAGTGAAAATAGAAATACGTTTAACCCAATTCCCTAACTAAGCTTTTATCACAATGAAACAAACTAAACTTAATATATTAATAGTACTTTGCCTGCAAATGATGACAGGACTTACATTACTGAGTTGCAGCACTGAAAACGATGAATTCAAGAAGGAACTGCCTCCAACGGAGCAACCATCTGAACCCACAGGAGCCTTACTTGAACGTTTTTCCATAGACCAGCTGCCTGCAAAAACGATTTATGCATTAGGAGAGAGTATAGACTTAACTGGACTCAAAGTGACAGGTGAATATGATGATGGGAAACAACGGTCCGTGAATGTTGCCCCAAAACAGATCAGTGGTTTCTCGTCATCTGTCCCTGTCGACAAACAGGAAGTGACCATAACAATAGAAGGAAAGCAGAAAAGCTTTACTATTCAGGTGGCGCCTGTCCGTGTGGAAAACGGAGTTCTGACAGAAGTCCTGAAAGGGTACGATGAAATCATACTCCCCAACAGCGTGAAATCCATTCCTAAAAACGCTTTCAACGGCAGTAAAATAAACAAGGTGACACTCAATGAGGGACTGAAATCCATCGGAGATATGGCTTTCTTCAATTCAACTATTCAGGAAGTTATATTTCCCTCGACTCTGGAACAGCTTGAGGAAAACATATTCTACTATTGCTATCACCTTAAAAAAGCAGATTTAAGCCGGACTAAACTCACTAAACTTCCCGCAAGCACCTTTGTATATGCGGGCGTTGAAGAAGTGTTATTACCTGCTACGTTGACAGAAATCGATGCACAGGCATTCCTCAAGACGTCTCAACTGAAAACGATTGAGATTCCGGAGAACGTCAGAACAATCGGGCTGGAAGCATTCCGGGAAAGTAGCATTACAACCGTGAAGTTACCGAATGGTGTTACAAACATAGCGCAAAGAGCCTTTTATTACTGTCCGGAATTAACGGAAGTGACAACTTACGGAACTGTTTTCAATGATGATCCCGAAGCTATGATTCACCCTTACTGTCTGGAAGGATGTCCCCAATTAACACGTTTCGAAATTCCACAAAGTATCCGGATATTGGGACAAGGATTATTGGGCGGTAACAGAAAAGTCACTCAACTGACCATTCCGGCAAATGTGACACAGATTAATTTTTCAGCATTCAATAACACAGGTATCAAAGAAGTCAAGGTAGAAGGGATAACACCCCCACAAGTATTTGAAAAGATATGGTACGGATTTCCGGATGACATTACTGTCATTCGTGTTCCCGCCGAATCTGTAGAGAAATATAAAACCGCAGCCGGTTGGCAAGACTACACAAACAAAATACAAGCGTCCTGATGGTTTCTCTGAATTTTCGGTTATCATTGTAAAAGTCGATTCCACATCCGCTTTTTTTGATGATAATCGGAAATTCTTTTTTATTCGGTTTCTGTCAGATATATTCAGTAAATATTCCGCTATATATTCTTCTTTACTCCCAAATACTGTTCTATTTTCCAGTTTTATTCTTTATCTTTGACGCAATAAAACTACTTCGAATTCACAAATATAGAAAACGGCAAGAGGATGCCAGACATATAGTTATGACTATACTAATTATTATAGCTGTAGTAGTAGTGATTTTCATCGCTATTTACAACTCACTAGTGCGAAAAAGAAATGAGACGGAAAATGCTTTCGCAGCCATCGACGTAATGCTGAAAAAGAGATACGACTTGATTCCTAATCTGGTAACTACAGTCAAAGAATATGCAGAACATGAAAAAAGCACATTCGCACAGATTACGGAAATGCGCAACAAGTCGTACGCATCTTTCTCTAATCAGGATAAAGAAAATCTGGACTCTGCTTTCTCACAAGCCTGTACACACTTTTTTGCCATTGCAGAAAACTATCCGCAACTGAAAGCGTCTGAAAACTTCGAACAGCTACAACGCGCGCTTAACGAAACTGAAGAGCAGCTCTCGGCGGCACGCCGGACTTTTAACGCTTGCGTCACTGACTATAATAATGCAGTACAGACTTTCCCGTCAAATCTGTTGGCCGGTATGTTCGGTTTCACACGCAAAAACGTATTCTCCATTTCCGAACAGGAACGTACTGTTCCGAATGTGAATAACTTGTTGAATCAGTAAAAAACAATATATAATATGGCAGAAAGTCCGCAATTTGAGACATTGGCACAAAGTCTTTCCTCTACTCTGCAAAGTCTTGAACAGAAACGCAAAGAACTAAAAAAGCAAGGACATTCCACCGGAATATGGGTAGGAGGGATTATTCTCGTGATTGGTATTGCATTTTCCCTTTATGCCAATGCCGCACTTATTGGAGTCGGCATTGCGGCAGGCCTTGCTTTGTTGGCATACTACAGTTGTATAAATGCCAAATCGCAGGAGTTATCCACCTATTATAAACAGGAAGTAATCGCACAAGTATTACAATCTTTTTGTGAAAATGCCGTCTTCACACCCGAAGAGGGAATCAAGGAAAGTACATTCCGAAACTGTGCCCTGTTCACTTCTCCCGACCGTTATCATACAGAAGATCTGATACAGGGACGTGTAGGAAAAACGGACTTCTGCTGTGCGGAAATTCATGCCGAAGAAAGAAAAACACGTGTCAATTCAAAAGGACAGACAAGTCATTATTGGGTAGATATCTTTAAAGGTTTCTTTTTCATTGCCGATTTTCAGAAAGACTTTCAGGGACATACCACTATCTTAAGGAATAGCCTGTTCAAACTAAGCTCCAGCGGTTCGCGGGTAAAACTAGAAAATCCGGATTTCGAGAAAACATTCGATGTTTACTCTACAGACCAGATTGAAGCACGCTATCTTCTTTCTCCTTCAATGATGGAACGACTTCTTGCACTAGACAGAGAATTCAATAAGAACATCACAATTAGTTTCAGAGATTCAAATATCCTGATAGCTATTCCCGAATCAAGAAATCATTTTGAAGCCAGCATCTGGAAACCGATGGATGACCTTAGCCAGCTCAAAAACGATTTCAGCATGATTCATGCATTGGTCTCTATTGTAGAGGACTTAAATCTTAATACACGAATCTGGAGCAAAAAATAAAAACGAATCAGCAGAAACAGAACCCGTTTTATATGTCGGACTTAATAGAGGTTTGATTGATACTTCTATAAAGCTTCTGCAACTCAAATCTCCCCGTTGACTCCTAATCCAAATAAAGCAAAATCACCCAGGCAAGGATCATCCGGAAAGACTTCAGCCAATGCAGCGGTGATCCGACGGGCATTCTTCAAAGAAAAAGTTTCCGTATCCGTCAACTTGAAATAATAAGCTACCCTACAGACATGAGTATCTAACGGAACAATCAGGTCTTTACGGTCAAAACTCTCCCAAATACCCAAATCAACCTCTGAATCCCGACGAATCATCCAACGTAAAAACATATTCAGTTTCTTTTGAGGACTTTTGGCTGAAACTTCAAGAAATGCACATAACTTCTCCATAGGTATTCCGGAATATACCTTCAAAGCATCTTCCAAAGTTCCGAACTGCGTATAGGCCGTATATAACCGACGGAAGTATCCATGAAAATCAGCATACGACAGCATCCGATAAAAACTATGGGTTGCCCCGGAAGGAAAATCTTCCTCCCACCGACGGGATAATACATATTGATAAGGTGAAGTTCCCATTAGCTTATGCAGTTCTTCCGCTTTCTTCAATATCTGCTTGCGATTGCCAAAACTCATAATTGCCGTCAGCAGTCCGCTAATCTCTATATCTTGTTTCAGCGTATAACGATGAGGGAACTGTACCGGATCACTTGCGATAAAGCCTGCACAATGGTACACCTCTGCACACATCAAAAGTTTATTCTTTATATCTTCAGTCATTTCGAGAAAGTATCAATCATTGAAAGTACAAAAGTACATATTCCGTTTGGATTTCCTCTTCAAGTACAGAATGGATTGTATTCCCAATAGAATAACGAACAGATATTCTGCCGTCATATACACCCACAAAGATGCATGAAAACACTCGCTCAGCAGATATAGATAAATCAGATAGATCAGGATAGTAGCCAGTTGAAAGACAAAGGCAAGCCTCGTCTTCCCCGTTCCTGTAACAGCATTGATATAAACATATCCGGGCAATGCAAACACATAATTCAACAACATGACTATAAAAGGCCAAAAAGCAAGTTTGACTAAATAATCGTTATTCGTATAAAATCCGATGATCCATTGATTGCCCCAAAGAGCTGTCAGTATCAATGGAAGCCCCACCATATAGCCTAATCTGAGAACTTTGCGGCAAACGGGAAAAAGTTCCTTCCCCTGTCCTCCCCCGATCAGATTGCTAACTAACGATCCGGTAGTAGAAGCGAAAGAATTGACTATCACAAAAAAGAGGGTAGACACACTTCGGGTAATATTGGAAATAGCAAGTTCTGTCTTCCCCAAATGTTCAATAGCCACAAAAAACAAAAACCAGGGAGCGACACTGATAAAAGCATGAAGCATACTCCATACGGACAGTTGCAGTAGTTTCATCAGCAATCTGCCATCATAGACGGCACTCAGACCATATTTTTTCTTATCTACCGTTTTACACATATATAACAAGAGTATGAGAAACGCTCCAAACTCAGCAATGGAGGAGGCCATCGCTGCTCCGGATATGCCCATATCTAGTTTGAATATCAGTAAATAGTTGAAAGGAATATTGATACAGACTGCCGTAAGAGCTGCTCCGGAGAGGAGTTTAGTATTCGTGACCCCAACCAGGAAAGCCCGGAAAGCTAAGAAAGGAAACGAAAATAACAATCCGAAACTACGCCAGTTCAGGTAACGGATCACAGCCTGATAAATTTCATCAGAAGTAATCAGCTGTTGCAGAATAAACGGAGAAACAAGATGTATCAGCAGACAAAGCATGATTGCCATCACCATCAGAAAATATAATCCCTGAAAGAAGGTACGCCCTGTTTCTTTGTAATGCTGCTCCCCATTTCTTCGGGCAATCATAACCTGCAGACCAATGCTGAATCCAAATCCCAGCATATAAATCGCTAAATAATATATTCCCGCAAGTGCGGATGCTCCCAATTCGATTTCTCCTACGTGTCCTAAAAAGACAGCATCGGTAATGTTGATTAATTGCTCCATTAGAATGCTCATCATCACAGGAAAGTTGATGAGCCATATTTGCTTATATGTATATTTCATTGCTCAACTAAAAATAGCACGATACAGCATACTACACTCATAGCAGTACACAGTTTCGTAAATTCATAAAAATGGGTATAAAAACTCTTTGGCAAGCGGGTCGTTGCTTACCGGATAGCTGAATAGCCTGATTAGAAAGGATGCTATTCGTTGAGCGTAGCTATATACAGAGTTTCATAAATAGATGGATATACTATTAGTTCATTAATCACGCTACAAAGATAGTCATTTTTATATCATCTCCTAATATGGTATGGTATTAGCAGATTACATCTAGTAATGGACTGCTTCAGAAGCGGGAATAATAGAATTAATAATTTGATTCTGAACAACATACCTGATAATCAAATAGCAGATCGATGGCAACAGACCATCTCTATTTGAAAAAAGGCATATCATTTTGAAAAGATCAGTAACCAATAAATTATCAGATAACAATGAAAGTTTGCAAATTTGAAAAAATGAAAGAAGAGGATGAAATCAGACAAGTAATCAATTACATCCTAAAGGAACATCCTTACGTAGTTGTGGTTCCGACACTGACGCAACTACAAGAATGGCTGCAGGATATTTCTATCAGCTGGTTTCACGAAGAAGACAGTGCTTCGCATACAACAATCAATAATATCGAAGAATATTGCTGCACACTGGCAGATCACCTCATAACAGATTTGCCACTAAATACGGATATAAAGAAATATATCCGGGAATGTATCGAAAAGATGCACAAACTGGTGGAGGACAAAGCCGATTTATTAATTGATAAAATAATAAAAGCCGAAATATACCGGTTATCCGGAGAATTGTTTGCCTGCTGCCTGCGTCAGCATGGACTGAATGCCCGCACATTGGATACCGGTACTTTTATGCAGATGAATCTGGAAAGGAAACCGGATATCCCCTACATTCAGGAATCTATCAGGCAGTATATCAATGAGAATCGGGATACTGACATTTTCATCGCTCCTCTTTCCTTATGCAAAAATGTATATGGCGAAATTGATTTCATGAATGAGAAGCGTAATGATTATTATGCTACCGTACTCGCCAGCATATTCGAAGCAGACGAAATCATTCTGTCAACCGAACTCACGAATATCTATGCCAACCGGAACTGTGCCAGGGAACAACATTCTCTGACCTACACCGAAGCCGAACAGTTGATTAACAGTGGAGTACACTTAATTTATACAGACTGTATCACTCTTGCAGCCCGTTCCAATATCGTTATCCGCTTAATAGACACCCATGACCTGGAAACAGAACGGCTCTACATCTCTTCCCATGATACGGAAAGCAGTGTTAAAGCCATTATTGTCCAAGACTCAGTGACGTTTGTACGCTTCACGTCATTGAACGTCCTGCCCGGCTATTTACTCATGGGCAAATTACTGGAAGTCATTAATAAATATCAGATAAACGTTATCTCAATGGCCTCATCCAATGTTTCTGTCTCCATGATTCTGACAGCCAGTCGTGATACCCTGCGAATAATTCAAAGAGAACTGCACAAATACACAGAAATGGTTGTTGACGAAAATATGTCCGTAATACATATCATAGGATCACTTCATTGGGAACGTACGCAACTGGAAAGTAACATCATGGAAACAATCAGGCATATCCCCATATCACTGATTTCTTATGGCGGCAGCGATCATTGTTTCACAATATCAGTTCACACGGCTGATAAGAAGCAATTACTCAATTCGCTGTCACAGCGTTTTCTTGAAAGACTTTCAGCCTGATTAACAAAGTAATAAATACAAATCCATAAAAACATGAAAATTACAATTATAGGAGCCGGAAACATAGGGAGCGCAGTTGCTGCCTGTCTGGCAAAAGGACATCTCTACAACGAAAAAGATATTATCATTTCTACCCCTCATACAGACAAGCTAGAAAATCTGCACAAACAATTTCCTGCGATACGCATAATGACAGAGAATCAGTATGCCATATCGGAAGCCGACATTATTATTCTGGCTGTCAAACCATGTATAGTAGACGAAGTATTATCTCCGTTACGATTCTCACGCACCCAAATCCTGGTTTCACTGGTAACCGGAATATCCATTTCTCACCTGGCACATTTATCGGAAACCGAAATGCCTATATTCCGGGTTGTTCCAAACATCGCCATTACGGAACATTCGAGCCTGACCCTGATAACTTCACGCAAAGCCGGCAAAGAACACCAGCAACTCATAAAACAGACATTTGAAGAAGGAGGAAAGTGTTTGTTCGCAGAAAAGAAACAGCTGGATATCATTTCTGCATTAACTTCCAGTGGAATCGCTTTCGCATTAAAATATATTCATGCAGCCATGCAAGCCGGCATAGAATTGGGTATCTCCGCTGAAGATGCAATGCGAATGACGGCATATAGCATGGAAGGAGCTACAGAACTGATTTTAAATCACGACACCCACCCGCTGTTAGAAATAGAAAAAGCAGCCACTCCCGGTGGAGCCACCATTAAAGGATTGAATGAACTGGAGCACAGGGGATTTACTTCCGCCGTTATTCATGCCATAAAAAGTAGCGCCACAGTATCGACCGATAAAGAGACTGAAGAATAGACAAACGATCCCCTAAATTTTCACGCACATAATTTCGCACTAATATAAAGTATATATTTTTCATATAAAGAAGAAGATACTAACAGCATTATTATACGTTTATTATACATTAAAAAGAGTTACCCTATACACAGAGTAACTCTTTCTAAATTCAGTTCTTCAGGTTCAGATTTAACTTACGATACTTTATATCGACAATTCTTTACTTATAAGTTAATGGAACTTCAAAGATGTTCACGAACAGCATTCTTTATTATCCAAAGCTAAAAGGGAAAGTGCTTTCATCAGATAAAGCAATTAATCCATTTTTCCGCTGGATACAAATTTTGTTCTCTCTCGCCAGCCAACCGGCGGCTAATGCTGTACTCTCTACGCTAAGGTTTAATCTTCTCGCCAATTCTGGTATCGAAATTTCACCAATTTCTTTCAGGGCACACCAGACCTTGCCGGCATTGTTCCCTACTACTCTTTTATCCATGGCTATTCTCTATTAATAATTCGAAACTAAGATAGCTATTTTAATAATAGTTCATAACATATTCTCTTATTTTATTTAATAGATTGACATTATTTAAAGATTCAAAAAAGAATCGGGTTCAAACAGTTAAATATTCGGTCATATTTTATACTAAAGCACCATTCTGGAATACTCAAAATCATCAAATAAATTCATAGCGTAACTAAAAGAGAATCAACAGGTTTTATTAAAAAAAATGAATAATAGCAATATCGGACAAGTTCGTTCCCTTTTTTACCAATACCTTTGCGAAGTGAAATACCAAAAGAAGTTATGCAACAGAAGAAAACAACCAAAGAAGAGTATCAAAAGTGCGTAAATGTTGTGGTGGAATATATCAATCAACATTTAGGAGAAGACATTGATTTGAAATCGCTGGCCAGGATATCAAACTTTTCTCCTTTTTATTTTCACCGGATTATGAAAGCATTCCTCGGTGAACCGATCGGTACCTTTATTGTCCGGACGCGGACAGAAGCAGCCGCACGTTTATTGCGCTATTCGGATATTCCAATTGCCGATATTGCCTATCGCATCGGATATTCATCCCCTTCTTCCTTGTCGAAAGTGTTCAGACAGTTTTATGGTATTTCTCCTTTAGAGTATCGAAACAATAAAAACTTTGTAATTATGAAACCAGCGATTATCAGGCCAGACTTGGAACTGAAAAGTGAAATTAAGAGTATACCTGCACGCAATGTTATTTATATCCGCCTGTCCGGTGACTACAAACTGAATGACTACGGAGGGACATGGGGACGTCTGTGGCAGTTCATCAAAGAACAAAAGCTGCCGATGGGAGATTTCAGCCCGCTCTGCATCTATCACGATGACCCCAAAGTGACACCAGCCGAAAAATTGCGCACCGATGTATGTATGGTGATGCCCGTACAGGTAGCTCCCAAAGGAGATGTAGGATTCAAGACACTTCCGGCAGGACGTTATGCAATCTTCTTATATAAAGGTCCGTATGACAATCTGCAAGCGGTATATGATACTATCTATGGAAAATGTCTGCCCGAAATGGAATGTACGCTACGCGATGAACCCAGTGCCGAACGCTATCTGAACAATCCGTGCGAAACCGCTCCCGAAAAGCTGTTGACAGAGATTTATATTCCGGTAGAATAAGAAAGATTTAAAAATAAATGAGACTGCATCCATAAAAAATGCAGTCTCATTCTACTTTCGCTCATCATTACCCATCAGAGGGCAACTACGCCGGACAGATAATCTTCCTCTCTTCTATCTGTTATTTATCAGCGTAAAGCCCTACTCTGTTTCCCTCGCTATCCGCAAACAAGGCAAACCAGCCTCTGCCCTCTACTTCGATTTTCGTCTTGGGCATCATGATTTTTCCACCTTTCCGAAGGACTTTTTCCAGTGTCTGATCGATGTCTTCACAATTAAAAGAGATAATCACTCCTTTTTCCGAAGGAAGATAATCGGGAGCATGAAAAATAGCGCCGACCGTTTCACCTTCTTCCGTGAAACACGCCATCTTCTCCTCTTCACATTCAAAAACCGGAAGCTGTACCCCAAACACTGTTTCATAGAAATCGACAGCCCGGTGAAAATCAACTGTAGGAATCTCAAAAAATGCAATAAACTTTTTCATTTCGTTCTTTTTTATGGTTATTATTGAGCCTTTGCAAAGACACTGCAAAAGTAAGGGATGCCACAAAGCTCTGATAGGAAAAAAAAGACATTTTCAAAGTTCCGAGAAGTAATCGGAATAAGGAGCACAAACAGAAAGATATTCTGCAGGCGTATAGCCGGAAAATAGTTTGAATTCCTTAATCATGTGGGACTGGTCGGAGTATCCACACTCATAGGCCACTTGTACAAAAGGCAGAGTCGCATCCTGTTGCAACAGAAATAAAGCACGTTGCATACGCACAATACGAAGATATTCCTTAGGAGTCGTACCGACATAATCGGCAAAAACACGTCCGAACTGCTTGCTACTCAAACAAGCCGCCTCCGACAATTGAGGAATATTTATTTGTGGTTGAAGATTGATTTCCTGAAAGACAGCAGACATCCTCTTCAGGTTATACCCGGAAAAAGTATATAAACGACGAAGAAAAAACTGCTCTATCAGACGGATACAGACTATATTATCAGAAGTATCAGTGACTTGCTTCGCCAAATCTGAAAGTTCGACATCTTCCACTTCATCCATCGCTACATCCTTCCCATGAAACAAGTGAACGGGAATGTGGAGCAAGGCTTTCGCTGCATAAGGTTGAAAAACAACCGTAATCATCTCTATCCTACCCGTCGACAACACATCGGAGAATCCGACCGACTGTCCGCAAATAAAAGACTGTGGCTGCAACTTTGAATCATTCTGCAGGAAGAGTTGTTTCCCTTTATGAAAAACAAGTTGCATACAACCGATGGGCAAAGTCCGTTCGGAAACAGGAACTGCTGCATCATCCTGCAATATCCAATAATGGCGGATGTAAGGCGATAGCACAGGAACGGGCTTTATAATCTGAAATGACTGCATATGGCAAAGATATCACTTTTTTAATTATGGAAGCAAAAGTAGATAGTCTCTTTGAATCTGTATTGTAAAAAAGAGACATTTAATTATTAAATCAAACCTAAAGAATTATCCTTCTGTTAAAATGATAAAAAGAATAGAAGTATTTATGTCTTTTTTCTTTTTTATTGTCTAATATTGTTCTCTATTAATACACACAATACATAAAACCATATGGATGCTCAAGGACTTCGTCTCATAACTGCTCTTAAACTGTGCATACTAGCCACTAAAAAAGATGGTACACCTTTATATAGTGACAGAGAGCAATACATCTTCTCCGAATTATATGGTTTGGAAGGAAACGAAATACAAAATATGATAAGTTTGGGAGATAAATTAGGACTTAGTCGTGAAAGAATCCGTCAATTAAAAGTAAAAGTATTCAAGAAATTCGGAATTTTAAGAAAAAGAAATATCCCAGCCATCATTGACATTGATAATCTATTGACTAATAATCACCAGATCAATCTTGATGAAGTACACAATTTTGCTTGCTACTTAAAAAAATTTCAAGAAAGCCATCTGTCTGAATATCCCATAGAAACTCTTTTTGATCTAGCTCAACTTTACTTTAAACAGGATTATTCCATTATCAAAACCTGGAAAAGAGAAATCAAAGAAACAAGCACAATCTTTCCCAAAAAGCAAAATTCACAATTGACAGATATTACAAACAAAATTATATGGTTTGATCATGTGAAGTCATGGACTCTTGAAGAAATCCACCAAATAACTCCTCATAGAAACTATGACCCAAACAAAAAATATTTAGAATCAGAAGCTGGAGAGTTCTATAGTAATAAACTTCAAAGAAATGTTTTTTACGAATCGATGCTTGAGAAAAAATTCTATAAACGTTTAGAAAAATCACATGAGGTTATTTATTATGTCGAACAAGGCATTACAATCACATACGATAGAGGAAAATATACCCCTGATGCTATAGTCTTCCTTGATGATGGGAAAGGTTTCGTTGTAGAAATTAAGCCTTTGACCGAAATGGCCAACCAATCTGTACAAAAAAAATTCAAGGCATTACTTGATTTTTGTGAAGAAACAGGTCTTGGAGCTACTTTAACAGATGGGCGTACAGATATCAATCATATATTCGAAACTATTCCAAATCTCGCTTTCGAAGAAAGCATCTTGCAATCTTTGAAAGAATTTAAGAAACTTACTTATGGTAAAGTAAACGAATTAAAAAATAAATATCAAGTAACGACTATACATCTGCTACAATGCATTATAAAAAATAATTTATCCTATAACTCCATGCCGACACTTATTTGGAAAACTAAAAAGCCCATTATATGTGATTTACTTTTAAGTCCTGAAAATAAGATGTTATTAAAAGGATCGACAGATATTATCAATAACGACAAAACATAAAATATGCCTCGCCTGGGTATAATATAATAGCCAGGCAAGGGGTCTTATTTTTCAAATAACAGAAAGCCCGTATTCATAGGCTTCTGACATCGCCTGATATTCTTTGTCCGAATATGCACCTTTACTTCTTGCCTTCTGCATATCATTCATAAAGGACTTAACGGTAGAAAGGAAGCTCTGAAAATTCTTCAGTTCTTCATCATAACCTGTAACAGCCGGAATTTTTTCCGCAGCCTTCAGTTCCTTCTCCAACTCCGCCATTTTCAAATCAATCCGTACTCCGTCCATTGCATGTTTGCGGGAATACAAATTCATTATGCTCTGCACCGTGCCTGACATCTTGCGCATCGCCATTATCTGATCTTTCAACGGCTCATCAGCCAAAAGTTCACTCTCCGCTTGTTCGGTCAAAGGACTTAGGATATCAAAAATCACTTGCTTATACTCGGACAGTTCTACGCTCAACTTATAGTTTTCATCCAAAAGCTGAGCCGTTTTTGCTGTATCTTTCGACTTCTTATAAGCTAGAAATTTATTGAAGTTATCATAGAACTGTGTCCGCACATTAAACAATCCGGCATAATTCTGCTTTAGATTCTGACGGACTTCAGGATTAAAATAGTCTCCCGGGTCCAACAATTCCGCTGTATCACGGGCAGCTATTTCCGGAGGTGCAATCGGGTCAACTTCAGGCACTTTCCCTGTCTGTTCCATGTATCCCAACACAGCATTTATATCTTTCGCATTAGCCACATGCCTCAATACAGCGAGCGACATATGATAATAATTGATCACCTTACTGGCATCATCCAATTCCTCCGTACTTTCCGAGGATACAGTCTGCTTTTTACTTCCCCCCGAACAGGAAGACAACAGCAAAGCACCGACCAGTGCTCCAAACAATAAAAATTTCTTTTTCATAATGTTCTCCTTATTAGTTACTTTCCGTACTATAACAATAAAAAACGATTTTTGTTATGTACAAACAATAGGTATCACATACACTTACAACGGTGGAAAAATTCAAGATGCTATTAACGATGATTAAAGAATAAACAATTATCGACGTATAAAAACAAAAAATGGCTACTCATCACGAGCAACCAATCTTTTGTTAACCTTAAATCTAATACTTATGAAAAAAACACAGTACAAATATACCACCTTTCAAGTAAATAGCAAATTTCAGAGCCGAATCGGACGATAATATAACACGGTTTAAGACTCTCGGAAGCGCATTAACATTTCAGACTTTTCGTGTTAACATTTAACATATTCATTCACAGTTCCTGCTTAAAGAAATTCTTGAAAAAGCAACTAAGTCCGCTTTTTCAAGAATTTCGCATTAATCCTTTTTCAGTATACTCTATTCTCCCTCCTATCCGTACTATTGATTATTTTTCATCACGGAATTATTGCAATACAACCAATTTTACCGTAACTTTGAAATATGATAATTAGCGCCAGCCGCCGGACAGATATTCCGGCATTCTATTCGCAATGGTTCTTCAACCGGATTAAAGAAGGATATGTGTTAGTTCCCAATCCTTTTAATCCTAAAATGATCAGCAAGGTCAGCTTACATCCTGCTGTGATAGATTGCATCGTGTTCTGGACCAAGAATCCCGCCCCGATGATTGATAAACTGGATCATCTGCAAGACTACAAATACTACTTTCAGTTCACCCTCAATCCTTACGGAGAGAAATTAGAGAATAATCTGCCGTCAGTCAACAAACGAATAGACATATTCAAACGCCTTTCGGATAAAATAGGAAAAGAAAAAGTGATCTGGCGCTATGACCCGATACTGACCAATGAAGAGTACGACGTTTCTTTCCATAAGGAGGCGTTTGCCCAAATTGCCTATGGACTTAAAGACCATACCGAAAAGTGTATGCTGGGATTTATTGACCATTACCAGCATATCCGCACCGCAGTCGGCCAGTTCAACATACAGCCGTTGCGAAAAGAGGAGATTGAAGAAATAGCCGTCTCTTTCAGGAATACCATCAACGAATATCCTGCCATCCAACTAGATACCTGCACCTCCAAAGTTGATCTGAGACATTTGGGAATCCCTGCCGGACTGTGTATCGACAAAGAACTGATCGAAAGAATCACCGGCTACCCCCTCCTTGCCAAAAAAGACAAAAATCAGCGGAATGTCTGCAATTGCATTGAAAGTATCGACATAGGCACTTATGAAAGTTGCCTCAACGGATGCATCTATTGTTACGCCATCAAAGGCAATTACAACAGTGTGGAATATAACACTAAGAAACATGACAGGAATTCGCCTTTGCTGATCGGGCATCCGGCAGAAGATGATGTAGTGAAGGAACGGGAAATGAAAAGTCTGCGAAACAATCAATATTCATTATTCTGAATCACGCCCGGACTCCAAATAATTCCTTCGCATAAGAGCAAAAAAAAGGCTATCTATCCCAGACAGCCAATCTTTGTTAACCTTAAATCTAATACTATGAAAAACACAGTACAAAGATACGGACTTTTGCCTCATCTCCAAATTTTCCGGCTAAAACGGGACATCTTATAACATGGTTTAATAGAATCAGAACCGCATTAACAAATAAGCAACTTCATGTTAACATTTAGCAGTCTTCTTAAATATTTAGCCCATAAAACTGAATGAGATGCAAAAGTTTTCGAATCTGTTGCCGATTCCTATTAATAAGAGTTTACAGGCAACAACAAATCCATTCATTAGCTGTTAATTAGAGGAAGGTAATCATCAAATTCTCAACATATATGAAAAGATTTGAAAACAAAGTAGTCGTCATCACCGGTGCTGCCGGTGGCATTGGCGAAGCAACCACACGCCGCATCGTCTCCGAAGGAGGAAAAGTAGTCATCGCCGATCTTTCGCAGGAAAGGGCCGACAAGCTTGCCGCCGAACTCACTCAAGCAGGGGCCGACGTGCGTCCCATCTATTTCTCCGCCACCGAACTCCAAAGCTGTAAAGAACTGGTTGATTTCGCCATGAAGGAATACGGTCAGATAGACGTACTTATAAACAACGTAGGCGGAACCGACCCCAAACGTGATCTGAATATTGAAAAGCTGGATATCGATTACTTCGACGAAGTATTCCATCTGAACCTTTGCTGCACGATGTATCTTTCTCAGCAGGTCATTCCCATCATGACCACTCACGGAGGCGGAAATATCGTAAACGTAGCATCTATAAGCGGACTGACAGCCGACGCCAACGGCACTCTCTACGGAGCCAGCAAAGCAGGTGTCATCAATCTGACCAAATATATCGCCACCCAAATGGGAAAGAAAAATATCCGCTGCAATGCCGTAGCACCGGGACTGGTTCTTACCCCTGCCGCACTGGACAATCTGAACGAAGAAGTACGCAATATATTTCTGGGACAATGCGCCACGCCTTATTTGGGAGAACCCGAAGACGTTGCCGCCACTATTGCATTCCTGGCCTCCAACGATGCACGATACATCACCGGACAGACGATTGTGGTAGACGGTGGCTTAACCATTCACAATCCTACCGTTGAATTATCATAAATATACCCCGGACAGTACATCCTGCTTTTTATCATAAGAACGATGAAGGTGTGTCAAAAATCAAAAGTAACTAAACTGAGGCTGACTAAAAAGTCAGTTGTATCCACACTCTCCTCCTTCGGGAAGAGGAGTACCCGTAGGAGGAGGTGGTAGGTGAGCACACAAGCTATTGATATTCAACCATACAGCATACCTACCACTCCGGCTTTCAGCCACTCTTCCTTCCTGAAGAGGGGAGTTTAGTTACTTTTGACACACCTTCATAAAGCCAGATGTACTGTCCATTTATTCTCTTTCTCGTCTCCCTCAGCATACTCCAAAGCCGTTTTTTCTAATTAACAAATAAAAAGTCCCTTTTTCCCCGCTAATCGGACACAGCAGCCCCGATGGCAGCAACGGAAAGATCGTGACCAATACCTCTTCACTTACCACAGCACTGCATATCGTCAAGAGTATAACCATTCATATCCAATAAACAAAGTAAATAAAAGGCTGCAACTATGAGCAGGTTATTACTATAAGCATCCGTTCTCTCTTTAACGAGAAAAAATTCTCATGCCTTCGAGAAAAAATTCTCATTGCAGTGAGAACTTTTTCTCAATGCGATGAGAAACTTTTCTCATAGTGGTGAGAATTTTTTCTCATCACCATGAGAATGATTGAGAATATAGTAATCCGTATCATACTGTATAATAATCATATACGTATTTTGCGTCTTACGGTTTACAGCAATAATTGATTGGTTATAAAGAAGCTTATTCATAAAAAAAGTATTTTTTCGCCTATTTTGTTGAAGCATCACCGCTATAGAAAGCGAAAACACCCTAAAAGTGGGATTAACTTACTAAAAGAAGGAATTATTGCCAATTAATCAGTAGGATTGTTCAACAAATGCTAACTTTACGACGTTTTACATATAAAGAATAAACGGCATGATTGTAAGAACACTACTGGATACAGACCTCTATAAGTTTACCACCTCGTACGCTTATATCAAATTATTCCCTTACGCAATGGGCACTTTCAGTTTCAACGACAGAAACGAAACTGAATATACCGAAGAGTTTCTGGAAGCGCTCAAAAGCGAATTCAACAAACTCAGCCGGTTGAGACTTACGGAAGAGGAACTGGAATACATGACACGCAATTGCCGGTTTCTTCCTAGAGTCTATTGGGAATGGCTGTCTTCTTTCCGTTTTGATCCGGACAAGATCGATATCCATCTGGACACAACGGGCCGGCTGCATATTGAAGTCAGCGATTTTCTTTATAAAGTCACACTGTATGAAGTACCGCTGCTCGCCATCGTATCCGAAATCAAAAACAAGTTTTTCGGCAACGTACCCGATATGAGCGAGATACTCTGCAAATTGTCGGAGAAAGTGGAATTGTCCAATCAGCACCAACTCCGCTTCTCAGAGTTCGGCACGCGGAGAAGATTCTCAATCGACGTACAGGAGACGGTGATCAAACGGCTGAATGATACGGCCAAATACTGTACCGGAACTTCCAATTGCTATTTTGCCATGAAGTACGGCATGAAAATGATGGGAACTCATCCGCATGAGTGGTTCATGTTTCATGGGGCACAGTTCGGATATAAGCACGCCAACTATATGGCGCTCGAAAACTGGGTGAATGTATACGACGGAGATTTGGGCATTGCGCTGTCCGACACTTATACTTCAGGAATATTCCTGAGCAATCTCAGCCGCAAGCAGGCCAAGCTATTCGACGGAGTGCGCTGCGATTCCGGCAATGAGTTTGATTTTATCGACAAGCTGGTAGCCCGCTATAAAGAACTGGGCATCGATGCCACTACCAAAACTATCGTCTTCAGCAACGCTCTCGACTTCACAAAAGCACTGGAAATTCAGGAATACTGCAAGGGCAAGATTCGCTGTTCCTTCGGAATCGGTACCAATCTTACGAATGATACAGGATTTACCCCTTCCAACATTGTCATGAAACTCACGCAATGCAAAATGAATGTCAATCAGGAATGGAGAGAATGCATCAAACTATCGGATGACGAGGGAAAGCATACAGGCAGTCCGGAGGAAGTACAGGCTTGTCTGTACGAACTGAGGCTGGCGAAATAAAGACCGCTCTGAACAGAAAGCCGGGATACGGGCATAAAAAAAGGAGCAACGCCTTGCTCCAACCTTTGTTAACCTTAAATCTAATACTATGAAAAACACAGTGCAAAGATACGTACTTCTGTGTTATTAGCAAATTATCCAAATAAAAAAGTATGTTTTATAACACGATTTAAAACTTTCAATTAAAAACATCCCTTTTTATTAATACTTTTTCAAGATTTAAACTCCTTGACTGCTCTTCCCAATCTTCCCAGAGTCAGTTCGCCGGATTGTCTCCAGAGCTGTTCACCTTTTCTGAAAAGAATGAATGTGGGAGTGGATTCAATGGTATAAAAATTAGCGAGATCACTTTCCTTGTCTACGTCTACCTGTACTACCTCGACTATCCCTTCCATCTCTTTCTTGAACTCTTTAATCAAAGGCTGCATACGCTGGCAGTGAGGACACCACGTTGCATAAAATTCTGCCATTACCCAGTCATCACCCGCCAGTTTCTCTCTGTTTCTCGTATCACGAGCTATTTTCTTTTCTTTCATATCGATTCTCCTTTTAATTAATTAGTGGGAGTCTTAACAATACAAAAAGGGGAAGGTTTAACACATAAACATTAATACACAGAGATTTAGTTCTATTGGAAAAGTAAAGGAGAGGAAATCTGCCGGAGCATTCATTGCACAAAACTGAAACTTTCGTGCAAAAACAGAACACAGTATTCAATATTTATTTATCTTTGCCCCCCGAAATGGTTCGGAGTCCGTGTCCAACGGACAACGATTAAAAGGGAATCGGGTGCAAATCCCGTACAGTCCCGCTGCTGTGAAGCTCTATACAATGTCTTATTAATGAACTAATTTATCGCCACTGATGTTATTTCGGGAAGGCACTATAAGACAAGAGTCAGTCAGAAGACCTGCCACTTCGCGTAAAGCGTTCTTCTGCCTCGTGGGTTAGGAGAAAGAACATCATTTGTTAAGCCCCAAATCAAGAAAATACTGTGTTTCTGTCGGATGGACTATGTCTGTGAAGATGGGAAGGCATTAAATAAGTATGTACTTAATTGAGTAAAGTATGATAAAAAAAATCTTAGTAGCCAATCGCGGTGAAATTGCCATAAGGGTGATGCGCTCCTGCCGGGAGATGGAGATAACGAGTATCGCTATTTTCTCCGAAGCAGACCGGACCGCGAAGCACGTGCTCTATGCAGACGAAGCTTATTGCGTAGGACCGGCAGCATCCAAAGAGAGTTATCTGAATATAGAAAAAATCATCGAAGTGGCAAAGGAATGCCATGCAGACGCTATTCATCCGGGATATGGTTTCCTGTCCGAAAACGCGACTTTCGCCCGACACTGTCAGGAAGAAAATATTATTTTTATCGGACCGAACCCCGAAACGATGGAGGCAATGGGCGACAAGATATCCGCCCGTATTAAAATGATCGAGGCAGGAGTCCCTGTCGTTCCCGGCACACAGGAGAATCTGAAAAGTGTGGAAGAAGCCGTAGAACTCTGCAACAAGATCGGTTATCCGGTGATGCTGAAAGCATCTATGGGCGGCGGCGGAAAAGGTATGCGCCTTATCCACAGTGCGGAAGAGGTGGAAGAGGCTTATACGACTGCCAAAAGCGAGTCACTTTCTTCGTTTGGCGACGATACCGTTTATCTGGAGAAGTTCGTGGAAGAACCTCATCACATTGAATTTCAGATTCTGGGCGACAAACACGGAAACGTGATTCACCTGTGCGAACGCGAATGTTCCGTACAGCGCCGCAACCAGAAGATTGTAGAAGAGACGCCATCGGTTTTCGTGACTCCCGAACTACGTAAAGACATGGGTGAAAAGGCGGTAGCCGCCGCCAAAGCGGTCAACTATATCGGTGCAGGCACGATTGAGTTCTTGGTTGATAAGCATCGCAATTATTACTTCCTCGAAATGAACACCCGTCTGCAAGTAGAACATCCGATTACGGAAGAAGTGGTCGGAGTGGACTTGGTGAAAGAGCAGATCAAAGTTGCCGACGGCCAAGTGCTCCAGCTGAAACAGAAAGATATCCAACAGCGCGGCCATGCCATCGAATGCCGTATTTGTGCCGAAGACACGGAAATGAACTTCATGCCGAGCCCGGGAATCATCAAGCAGATTACAGAACCGAACGGAATCGGTGTTCGTATCGACAGTTACGTTTACGAAGGATATGAAATCCCGATCTATTATGACCCGATGATCGGCAAACTGATCGTATGGGCTACTAACCGCGAATATGCCATCGAACGGATGCGCCGCGTACTCCATGAGTATAAACTGACAGGGGTAAAGAACAACATCAGCTACCTGCGTGCCATCATGGACACTCCGGACTTTGTGGAAGGCCATTACGACACAGGCTTTATCACCAAGAACGGCGAGCATCTGCAACAATGTATCATGCGCACCAGCGAACGTGCCGAAAACATTGCCATGATTGCTGCCTACATGGATTATCTGATGAATCTTGAAGAAAACAGAGGTGACGCAACGGACAACCGTCCCATCAGCAAATGGAAAGAATTCGGTTTGCACAAAGGTGTACTTCGTATCTAAACTAAAAACAGCATTCAATTATGGAAATTCATATAGGAGACCGCGTAGCGGAAATAGAACTCGTCAGCAAGGAAGACAATAAAGTGGTACTTACCATTGACGGAAAACCGTTTGAAGCAGATGTTGTGATGGCCGAAAATGGCACCTGCAATATTCTGATGGACGGTCGCAGCGCAAACGCACAACTGATTCGCCGCGAAAGCGGTAAAAGCTATAAGGTAAATACGCATTATAGCAGTTTCAATGTCGAAATCGTGGACAGCCAGGCAAAGTATCTGCGTATGCGCAAGAAAGGTGAAGACGAACAGAACGATCGTATCACTTCCCCAATGCCGGGAAAGGTGGTGAAAATCCCTGTTACGGCAGGGCAGGAAATGAGGACGGGAGATACCGTCATCGTCATCGAAGCCATGAAAATGCAGAGCAACTACAAAGTGACTTCAGATTGCCGCATCAAGGAAATTCTGGTTCAGGAAGGCGACAACATCACCGGTGACCAGACATTAATAACATTAGAGCCGATTGTATAATACTAAAAACGGATTGCATCATGGAAGAAATAAATAAAGCATACGCCACGTTCCAGGAACGTGACCGCATCGCTTCCCTCGGTGGGGGCGTGGAAAAGATTGAAAAGCAACACGAAAGCGGAAAGATGACTGCCCGCGAACGCATCGAAATGCTGCTCGACAAAGGTACTTTTGTTGAACTGGACAAGTTAATGGTTCACCGCTGCACCAACTATGGCATGGACAAAAACAAGATTCCGGGAGACGGCATCGTATCCGGTTACGGAAAGATTGACGGGCGCCAGGTATTTGTTTATGCCTACGACTTTACAGTCTACGGAGGTTCACTGTCCGCTTCGAATGCAAAAAAGATTGTGAAAGTGCAGCAACTGGCATTGAAGAACGGTGCTCCGATAATTGCGCTGAATGATTCCGGAGGCGCACGTATTCAGGAAGGAATTGAAAGCCTTTCCGGCTATGCGGATATTTTCTATCAGAACACAATGGCAAGCGGAGTGATTCCTCAGATTTCGGCTATTCTTGGTCCGTGTGCCGGAGGCGCCTGCTACTCTCCTGCCCTTACTGACTTCATCTTTATGGTGAAAGAAAAGAGTCACATGTTTGTGACAGGTCCGGATGTGGTAAAGACTGTGATTCACGAAGAGGTAAGCAAAGAAGAACTGGGCGGTGCCATGACACACAGCAGTAAAAGCGGTGTCACTCACTTTATGTGCAATACCGAAGAAGAACTGTTGATGAGCATTCGCGAACTGCTTTCCTTCTTGCCTCAGAATAATATGGACGAAACAAAAAAGCAGAACTGTACTGACGAAACCAACCGTGAAGATGCCGTACTCGACACCATCGTCCCCGCAGACCCGAATGTACCATACGACATGAAGGATATCATCGAACGGGTAGTAGATAACGGCTATTTCTTCGAAGTAATGACCAACTTCGCAAAGAATATCATCATCGGTTTTGCACGTCTGGCAGGCCGTTCGGTTGGTATTGTCGCCAATCAGCCGGCCTACCTTGCCGGTGTTCTCGACATTGACGCCAGCGACAAGGCAAGCCGCTTCATCCGTTTCTGCGACTGTTTCAACATTCCGTTGATTACTTTCGAAGATGTGCCGGGATTTCTTCCCGGATATACGCAGGAGAACAACGGTATCATCCGCCACGGTGCTAAAATCGTTTATGCGTTTGCCGAAGCTACTGTTCCCAAACTGACAGTCATTACCCGCAAGGCATACGGCGGCGCGTATATTGTGATGAACTCCAAACAGACAGGTGCAGATGTGAACTTCGCTTATCCGAGTGCGGAAATCGCAGTCATGGGTGCGGAAGGTGCGGTAAACATCCTGTTCCGCAAAGCGGATGCAGAGACAAAAGATAAAGAACTGGAAGCCTACAAGGAAAAGTTTGCCACTCCCTACCAGGCTGCCGAACTGGGATTCATCGACGAAATCATCTATCCGAGACAAACCCGCAAACGTCTGATCCAGGCACTGGAAATGACAGAGAACAAGATGCAGACGAATCCGCCTAAAAAACATGGAAATATGCCTTTATAAGTTATAGGCGGTTAGCTATAATAAAAGAGACTGTTTCAGTACAGGTGCCCCCACCTGTTTCTGAAACAGTTTCTTTTTTCATATAAAAAGCAGAAATGCTTTCACGCAAAATAGATAAAACTTTATACCTTTGCAGTATTACATTATGAAAAACCAGAAAATATGATTAACCTGAAATGTACATTTGCCGTCACGGCCGGATTGTGCTCATTTTTGGCCTATGCACAAAAACAACCGCACATTATCTTAATTATGACCGATCAGCAACGTGGCGACGCCATGGGATGCATGGGTAATGAATCTGTTATCTCCCCCCATCTGGACGATTTGGCAAGCGAAGGAACGTTGTTTATGAACGGATATTCTTCGTGTCCCAGCAGTACCCCTGCCCGTGCCGGACTGTTGACCGGACAGTCTCCCTGGCATCATGGCTTGTTAGGATACGGTAAAGTTGCCCCCAAGTACAACCACGAAATGCCTCAGATGCTGAAAGATGCCGGATATTATACCTTCGGTATCGGAAAAATGCACTGGCATCCGCAACGAATCAAACACGGTTTCGAAGGAACGCTGCTGGATGAAAGCGGACGCCGGGAAGATCCGAATTTCATCAGTAACTATCGCTTATGGTTTCAAATACAGGCACCGGGAAAGAACCCGGATGAAACCGGAATCGGATGGAACGATCACGGAGCAGCTACCTATAAACTGAAAGAAAGTCTGCACCCTACTTATTGGACAGGTGAAATGGCTTGTCAGATGATACAGAATTATGATAACGGCAATCAGCCCTTATTCTTGAAAGTTTCCTTTGCCCGTCCCCACAGCCCGTACGACCCGCCTCAACGCTTTCTCGACATGTATAAGGATGCACAGGTTCCCGATCCCGTCATTGGTGACTGGTGTGGGAAATACGCCAAAGAACTGGCCCCCGAAAAAGCAGCCAAAGATGCTCCCTACGGCAACTTCGGAAATGAATATGCACGTCACTCCAAACGCTATTATTATGCCAACATCACTTTCATAGACGAACAGATAGGGCGTGTCCTCCAGACCTTAAAAGACAAGGGAATGTATGATAATTCCCTTATCATTTTCGTTTCCGATCATGGAGATATGATGGGAGATCACTACCACTGGCGGAAGACTTATCCGTATGAAGGATCTACGCACATACCTTATATTATTAAATGGCCAGCCAAAGCGCAAGTCGTTCCCGGCAAGGTGGATAATCCCGTAGAACTCCGTGACCTGCTGCCAACTTTCCTCGAAATAGCGGGAACCTCCGTCCCCACCGACATAGACGGACGCTCTCTGCTATCTCTGGCTAAAGGTACAGAAACGGAATGGCGCAAATACATTGATCTGGAACATGCCACTTGCTACAGTGATGACAACTATTGGTGTGCCTTGACCGACGGAAAGATTAAATATATCTGGTACTTCTATACAGGTGAA
This sequence comes from Bacteroides sp. MSK.20.82, assembly GCF_019052485.1. Classification (NCBI taxonomy): domain Bacteria; kingdom Pseudomonadati; phylum Bacteroidota; class Bacteroidia; order Bacteroidales; family Bacteroidaceae; genus Bacteroides; species Bacteroides sp. MSK.20.82. Next base: position 5,504 of record NZ_JAHQUN010000034.1, on the reverse strand, counting down.
GAGCAATTGTTTGACCTTGCCAAAGATCCCAAAGAGCTGCATAATGCTGTGAACGACAAGAAATATAAAAAGCTGCTGACAGGCATGCGTGCAGAAATGATCCGCCACCTCAGTGAACGGGGAGAGGAATTTGTGAAAGACGGTCAATTGGTTGTCCGCAAAAAAACGATGCTTTACGGTCCTAACTATCCGAAAGAAAAGCAATAAATATAGCCTGCCCGGATGAAACGCATCACTTTCGCCACAAATTGTATCTATCATACAGATAAAATGGGAAGTTCTCAGTGACTGACACTTAATTTATCCGTCTAAGATTGTACAATTTGCGGTGAAAGTGATAATAAGTATTTTGCAAGGAGACGTTTTCCCTTACATCAGATGATTTCTCCTACATCAGATAAGGAGTGAGATACTTCACAAGGAAATATCCGCCGACCACCAGCCACACATAAAGTAAAAGAGCCAGTACGAAAGGTTTGGCTCCGGCCTTTCTGAATTTATCGATGCTTGTTTCTGTCCCAAGTGCCGTCATAGCCATTGTCAGCAAAAAGGTATCCAGTGTGTTAATACCTGCCACCAACTGCGCAGGAAGCAAATCAAAAGAATTGAAAGCGATGACACCCATAAAGCCTATTGCAAACCAGGGCACTGCAATCTTCTGAAACTTCTGCCCTTTCTGCACTTGTCTTTTCCGCGCTCTCGCCACCAGATAGGTAGTAATCAGAAGCACAGGAACCAACATCATCACACGAATCATTTTCACTATGATGGCAGAATCCGAAATACCGTTTCCCATCGCGTCTCCGGCACCTACTACATGGGCAACCTCATGCAGGGTAGCCCCCGTATAAATCCCCATCTGATCGGGAGTCAGTGCACAAAATCCGTTCCGGTACAAGAAAGGATACAGAAACATGGAAATAGTACCGAAAATCACGACAGTAGACACGGACACAGCCGTTTTATATGGCTTTGCCTTGATGGTCGATTCAGCCCCCAGAATGGCGGCGGCTCCACAAATTCCACTTCCGATGGAAGTAAGTAATGCGATTCCACGGTCCATCTTCAGCAGCTTACCAAGATAGATGCCGCCACAAATAGTCACAGCCACAATAATCACATCGATCAGCATAGCCGGCAATCCGATAGCCATCACATCCTGAAAAGTCAATCTGAAACCATATAAAATGATACCGATGCGCAGAATCTTCTTCGAGCAAAACTGGATACCCGGCACCCACGTTTCCGGAAGGTGGTTTCGCAGACTATTGGCATAAAGCATACCCAAAATGATACCGACAATCATCGGACTGAAAGAAATACTTCTTACAAAAGACATCTCGCCAATATAAAATGCAGCACAAGAAAATAATGCTATCAACAGGACACCGTGCAGCATGCTGCTTCTCTTTTCATTGAACATAAATGATTTGATTTAAGTGATACTTAATTATTTCTTTTTTGCAAAGGAAGACATTTTCCGGCAGACTGAATCACAGAATTTTATTATGTCGGATAATCCCTGGTTATAACCCCAAAGCGGTTATAACAAAAAAACGGCACCTCGATTCACATCGCAGCACCGTCACAACACAAACACAAAATAAAACACGACAAAACTACTATGCAATCTTACCTGTAATGCCGGGGAGGCATATCTTGCTTGACTTATCTATATTCGCATACCCATAAGAAGCTTTATCAGGTGATTTGCATAATAAATAACGCACCCATTCGGATTTTGTTCACAAGAGTTCTGAAAAAAATGAAGTTAAGACGACTTTTTAACAAAAAAAACGGTACCCCGATTCACATCGCAGCACCGTCACAACACAAACACAAAATAAAACACGACAAAACTACTATGCAATCTTCCTGTTATGCCGGGGAGGCATATTCACTGACTCATATATATTCGCATACCTACAAGCAGCCATCAGGCGATTTGCACATATATAACATCCCGATTTTCGTTTTGTTCACGAAAAAAAGAGATTGAAGTTTATTTTCTCCCTTTAAAATCTTTCAGAAAGCCTTCCATCAACCATTTGGCAAGGGCCTGACGGTTGGAATCCATCACCAGTCTCCGCTGGTCAAATGTATTCTGTATATTCCCCAGTTCGACAAAGACAGAAGCAGGAGTAGTGTGTGAAAGTACATATAAATTGCGTCCGCTCACCGTTCCGGAAAAGCCGCGGTTCGGCTGATGCTTTCCATATTTGGATTCGAACGTATCTTTCATGTTGTTTGCCAGCCGTTTGCTTTCAGCTTTCTTATTGGAATGATAGAAAAAGACATCCGTCTGCTTTTTTTTGCTGCGGCTGTCTACATGGATGAAGATAGCGCGGCAGTAAGTATAGTTCTGACGGTCTTTCCGATAAAGAGCATTGATTTTGTTACAACGCTGCTGAAGACGCTGCACCTGATTCAATGGAATCGGGTCGCCCATACAAGTCTCACGCTTGCTGTTAGAGAGGTAAGCGTCATTACGGATACCATCTTTGGCATCCTGAATAATGATATGCACTTCCGCCCCTTCCTGCATCAGATTCCGGGCGAGACGAAGTGCAATGTCATAGGCATATTCGTCTTCGTGAAGTTCGTGCTTCCCTACCCGTCCGATGGCTCCCGGATCAGGACCGCCATGCCCGCTGACTACATAGAAGCAGGCACCTGCCAGTCGGTTGGAAGTGACCTTTACATTCGCCAGTTGCTTACCGAAAAGAGGTTCATGAAGAGTGGTTCCTATTTTCGAAGCCTTTGAGGATTGTTTTCTTGCCGGTGTCTCTTTATCAGCCGCCGTCGATCTCTTGACAGGAGGAATTGTATATGTCACCCCCAGTTTCAGCACATTTCCTTTCCCCAGCTTTGCCTTATTCAGTTCCACAAAATCATCGTAATATTTCTTTGGAGCACGGTTATGACGCAGCAAAAAAGTAGAAATCCCCTCACCTGCTTTCGGAGTAGCTTTTTGTTGCGCCTGCACATCAGCCAACGAAAGAAGAAAACTAATTAATAAAAGAATATAGAATCTTTTTTTCATATTCGACTACTACCTTATCAGTATCATTTCACTTATAAACAGGACAAAAATACAATTATTTTCCCTACTTTTGCCCCGTTAAAACTTTTTTTGGCAATAAAACTTAAAACCCTATATCATTATGGCAAAACAATTCAAACCCGAAACCCTGTGCGTACAGGCCGGATGGACGCCTAAAAAGGGTGAGCCGCGTGTGCTGCCCATCTATCAGAGTACAACTTTCAAATACGATACCAGCGAACAAATGGCACGCCTTTTCGATTTGGAAGACAGTGGTTATTTTTATACCCGCCTGCAAAACCCGACCAATGACGCGGTTGCCGCCAAGATTGCCGCCCTTGAAGGTGGTGTAGCTGCTATGCTTACATCCAGCGGTCAGGCAGCCAACTTTTATGCCATTTTCAATATCTGCCAGGCAGGAGATCATTTCGTTTGTTCATCCGCCATCTATGGAGGAACATTCAATTTATTCGGTGTCACCATGAAGAAACTCGGCATCGACGTTACATTCGTTAATCCGGATGCCAGCGAAGAAGAAATCTCGGCAGCTTTCCAGCCTAATACGAAAGCACTGTTCGGAGAAACGATCTCCAATCCTTCTCTCGAAGTGCTGGATATCGAAAAGTTTGCCCGTATCGCACACAGTCACGGAGTGCCTTTGATTGTGGACAATACATTCCCGACTCCTATCAACTGCCGTCCTTTCGAATGGGGAGCAGACATCATCGTTCATTCTACTACCAAGTACATGGACGGACACGCCACCAGCGTAGGCGGCTGTATCGTCGACAGCGGCAACTTCGACTGGGATGCCCATGCAGACAAATTCCCCGGACTCTGTACACCGGACGAATCTTATCATGGTCTGACCTATACAAAAGCATTCGGCAAAGGCGCTTACATCACCAAAGCAACCGCACAACTGATGCGTGACCTCGGCAGCATCCAAAGCCCGCAAAATTCTTTCTTACTGAATCTTGGACTTGAAACACTGCACCTGCGTATGCCTCAACATTGTCGTAACGCTCAGAAAGTAGCAGAATATCTTTCTAAGAACGAGAAAGTGGCTTGGGTTAACTATTGCGGCCTGCCGGATAACAAATACTATGCACTGGCACAGAAATATATGCCGAACGGCTCCTGCGGAGTAATCTCCTTCGGACTGAAAGGCGGACGTGATGTATCTATCAAGTTTATGGATTCATTAGAATTTATCGCTATTGTGACTCACGTAGCTGATGCCCGTAGTTGTGTGCTTCACCCCGCCAGCCATACTCACCGCCAGTTGTCGGATGAGCAGCTGATGGAAGCAGGTGTACGTCCCGACTTAATCCGTTTGTCCGTAGGTATCGAGAATGCGGATGATATCATTGCGGATATTGAGCAAGCGTTGAATGCGTAAAAGCTGATTACTATCAGATAACAAACAGCAAAGGCACAGGACATTTTGATTCTGTGCCTTTCTCTTTTCACCAATGCTTCATCCCTTTCTTATTTACTGCCTATCATCCTACTTCTCAATAAGAAAGTTAATTTCTAACAGAATATGTTTAATCATGAACTGATAAATCGCTATAGATGTTTATCTTTGTAAGGAACCAAACTCTGTATAGATATGAAAAAGATTTTATTAGTAGCACTCGCGCTGTGCCTTTCTTACGGATTTGCTTATTCCTGTTTATTCAATCATTCAATTAATCTGACCACAAAGATGCAGAACTTCGAAACGGATTCGTTTACCACCAAGAACGGGAAAAGCCTGAAAATCACTTTCTTTAAGCATGCCAGCTTGTTAATAGAATATGCTGGAAAAAAGTTTTTTGTTGATCCAGTCTCTGATTACGCAGACTTTACACAACAACCGAAAGCTGACTATATCCTGATAACACATGAACACCATGACCATTTCGATACCAAAGCAATTGCTGCGATCGAAACCCCGGATACAAAAATTATTGCCAATCCGAATTGCCAGAAGATGCTGGACAAAGGACAAGCCATGAAAAATGGTGATATACTGCAAATTACACCCGAAATCAAACTGGAAGCAGTACCTGCTTATAATACAACTCCCGGTAGAGATAAATTCCATCCCAAGGGACGTGACAACGGATATATCCTCACTGTGGGCGGCACCCGGATTTACATTGCCGGAGACACGGAAGATATCCCGGAAATGAAACAAATAAAGAATATCGATATAGCCTTCCTGCCTGTCAACCAACCGTATACGATGACACCGGAACAAGCTATACAATCTGCAAAAACCATTCAACCACATATTTTGTATCCGTACCATTACGGAGATACGAATATCAATGAAGTGAAGGACGGATTAAAAAACGAAAAAGAAATAGAAGTACGTATCCGTGCTTTACAATAAAAATACAAACCTAGTTGAAAAATAAAAGGACGTTCCTGGGGAAAAAGGGGAAATGTGGGAACAGGAACGTCCTTAGAA
>NZ_JAHQUN010000033.1:0-63643 GCF_019052485.1 Bacteroides sp. MSK.20.82 | reverse complement strand
ATCGTTTCCATGACTTTCTTATGTTTATGTCGTGATACTTGGAAACGGGTATTACTATAATCCGCAAATCCAAATTTCCGCAGAATCCGAAACGAAGCGTTCGATTTTCAGGAAAAGGGACAAAACGAAGCGTTCAAAAAAGGAAAGCGCGCAACACTCAAAAAGCCGAAACAAAAGTTTTGTAATGACCTCTGTTTCGGCTTTATAATTTCATAAAAAATGGCTTTATAACGGCATTAAAATAAGGCTCAAAAGTTTGGCCTTCTGCTTGAAAAATTGTATCTTTGTTTAGTGCTAAGCAGCTGTTTTATGAACTAATTTTTCCTGTTTCTTATACAGCATCATGTCTGTATATTCGGCAGAATAATTCATGTGGGCATTGAATTCCTTTTTTGTACAACCCTCAAAAGGATTGCCAATGGTTCTGTTTGCTCCAATCCATTCACACAGTTCAAGTATGGAGGATTTATTGGATGTGAAATAAACGAAGGAATGCTTTTCGAGTATCTTTAAAACATCCAAATAATCAGACAAGCGCCAATACATATTGTACGTACCAACATCAGTGGAAAGATAAGGCGGATCAATTAAAAAGACGACTCCGGGAACATCCTTATATTGGTTGAATACTGCTTTGTAGTCGCATGATACAATTTCAAGCCCTTTTAAGTAGTCAGAAGACTCCGGATAACCGGTCTTGCGAATGTTGTTATAAAGGACTTCCTTGCGCATTTCGGCTACAGACAATTTATACTTCATGGAGAACATTAGTGAGGATGATAAGGTTATAAAATCCACGTACCCAACATTTAGTTCTTCTTCCTCGATACGTTTAAAAATGCGTTCTCTAAGTTCCCCTTTAATTGGTTTATGTTTGGGTATCGAATTACCCACCAGCTCCCTAATATCGGCAAGCAGTTTATTTGTCTGTGGGATATTTTTCAGTCTGAACCGGTAGTTGTCGAAGTCATTGTAGACAACAGTAGCATCGGGCTTGCTTCTTTTGGCTATATGCGAAAGAAGTCCGGAACCGCCAAACAAGTCCACAAACACGGTATCTTTAGGGAACTGTTCCAAAACTTTAATAAACTCTTTAGCAAACATTCTTTTTTGGCCTACAAATGGCAGTGGTGCAGATAAATTCATATTCTTCATACGTTCAAGTCAAATTTAATGTTTTCAACTCCGGATAACAGTTCCAGAGTCCGGTCAATGTTATTTTCATATATATGCACATTTCCAAGGTCAAGGGTTATGGACTTCAGGGGAAGCTCCACCTGCCTTGCCATCAGATAAAGATGATAAATATCAGCCGGAAGCCCAAGGTTCGCATCAGAACTACGCTGATATGCAGATAGCACCAGTTCTCCCTCATCAATTTGGAACTGCACAAGGCTCAGGCAGGGTGTCTGGTTGCTTTCCACCCCGGTTTCTCCAAGAAACAGGACATAATTCTTGCTGTTGCGCTTTTCCCGGTTAATCCTGGTTATGAGGGGTGGAAGCTTTTCAAAGTAAGTTGGATAGCTGTTTACAAGGGTATGGCCGCAATAACCCCACCAGGTAATCCCTGCCTCTTTGTATTTTTCCACATCCCGGACTCCTTGCATAAACAGTTTCAATTCCTCTTTCAGCTTTTTCCTGGCTATCCCGTGGCTTTCAAATATGTCAAGTAAATCAGCGGGGGTCAGCATGAGCCTTTCGTTTAATAGATACTTGATACGGCCTTTCCTATTGGTCTGGATTTTGCCCGTTTGGAGTATCTTGTCTAATGTCTGGTAATACTTATTCATGAGCTTTATTTTTGGTTGTACAAAGGTAGCTCTACCGGACAACACAAGGCATCCCCGGCACATCATTCATACTGCACCGAGCGTGCAGTGCTTTCCAAACCGTTTGATAATATCATACACCTTGCGTTCGCTTACCGAATATTTATTTGCCAAAAACGCCACTGCATAAGTGGTCTTTTCACCTTGTTTTTTCATGACCTCATACTCCGTATATAAGTCTATGAATCGAAGGTCATCCTGCTTGCCGCCCAAACTTATAAGCATTTCAAGCGGTTTTCTATTGAATTTAAGTGCTTCAAACAATGTCATATCCAATCATTTTTGTACTTTTGCAATGCCAATCATTTATTTAATGCGTAAAAACGCCACGAGAGTGCGGCAGAGGGCATTGCCCCCGGTCGCGCACTCTCGTGGCGTTTTGTGTTAATAAATGATTGGCGTCTATATTAACAGGCCGGGGGCTTTTTTTATCCCTCCCCCGAAGGGATTATCAATCATTTAATCCGATATAAATCCAAATTGAACTTATCTTTCTTTTCCCAGCCTTCAGCCAGAACCTTCTGAATATACCTTACCGCTTTCGTATAGAAGTCTTTCAACTCATCTAACCGACTAAAAGTATGGTATTCGGGCTGTTCATCCGAACCAAACTTGAATGTGACCGGTAGGGTTTCTCCGCCCGTCTGAACAGCCAGATCGTATGCTGCCTTATAGTTGTACTGGTTCTCCGTGGAAAGCCATACAGGGGCACCATTATAGGCGAATCCGGATAGGATAGCTGCATCAGTCTGGCTGTTATACCAGGACATAACCAATGTGCGGATTTCCTCATCAGTAGGCTTATGCCCGAACTCCTCTTCCATGTAGGAGGCAGAGCCGTTCTCTTTTTCCTGCACATCCCATCGGATGCGCCATTTGTCTTTAACCGGGTTCGTGCATTCCATCAGCGAAACCCCGGCACTTCCTTCAACTCTTCTCATGTAAACACGTATTTGGTTCTACCTTTGCCGAATGTCTCTGTTTTGATGGTCGTTTCAAACGGGAAACCATCCGGCATTTCCTTTACTTGTGCGAGAATATTCTTCATTTCCTCGCTGTTGGTGAAGAACTTCTTTGCCTCGCCGTTCACTTCGATGGCCACAATACAGCGGTCTTCTCCCTGCTCGGTCTTGATACCGGTCTCAAAGTCCTTCACTACAATCGGTAAGTTTACCAGTTCCCGGATGCTTACCACCACACCGGGAAATCGCTTCTTGCCGTCCTCCGGCTTGTAAGCGACATTCAAGTCTTTAAAACTTCTCATTTCTTTGCCTGTTAATCTTTTAAACAACTTATTACAGTCGGCGTGCTTCGTCATGCCGTAGAAACTGGCAATCAGTTCTCGCCGTCTTTTTCTCGATTTTACCTCGTGCATCTTCCGGGCAAACTTCTGTTTGATGCGTTTCCGCAATCTTACATAGTCGGGACGGATAACATAGCCAAGGAAATCAATGCCTTCTTCTACAGGGAACACCCGTTCATTCGGCTTTATTTCCAAGTCTATTTTTCCCATTTGCCCGTGAACAGCATCACGAATCTTCCACAATTCCGCTTTCGTTTTACCGAGTACCAGTCCGTCATCGCAATAGCGATAGTAATAACGAACCCTGTACTTATCCTTCAGATAGTGGTCTAAAAATACAGACAGAAGCAGATTTCCTGCCCCTTGTGAACTGCGCAGTCCGAAACTGATACCTTCCGGCAGCAGCTTAACAAACCGCTCCAGCAGCACCAACAGCCTTTTGTCCTTGAACACCCTCCGGAAGCACCACATAACAAAGTCCTGCCGCGCATTGTCGTAAAACCTCCGGATGTCAAATTTGTATGCGTAAAGCGTGCCTTCCGGATCTTTTTGCAAATCGGTACGTATGCAGTTCATCAGATCATGAGTACCGCGCCTTTTGATGCTTGCACCGGTTGTCCGAATATAACGTTTTTGCAGGTGGCGGTCCACCACATTCATGATGGCAAACACAGCGATGCGGTCTTTCATGGACAGGATCTGCAAAATACGTTTTTTACCGTATTCTTCAATTTCCCTCTCATGGTAGCCGCCCAGCCGGAATGAGCCGTCCGCAATGGAAGCCGTCAGTTCGGCGATAATCTTCTCCCTATGGGCAAGCAGGAACCGTCCCTGCCTTGACCTCTTACGATCGGTTCCGCGAAGTACCGAATCAAATGCCTCCGACATATTGGAGTATTCGATGATTTCCTCGATAATATATCCTTCCCTGCGCATAAGCTATTGGTTAATAAACATGGAAGATGAGGGCCTTCCTTTCCCCGGGTCTGACTTCTTCGAACTGATAACAGCCTACCAAACTCCACCCGACGCGTGATTTTTCAGCTTTCCACCTTTTCTGGTGCTGTTGCTGTGGCTTGCTCCCCTCGGCACCGCTTCGGGGACACGTCCCCGCTGCTGTACGCCGATTTGTTAGATTTCCAGACGCGAGCCGACATTCGCATTCGTATTCGAAGCATCGTTATTCGCATTCGCATTCGACACACCGCCATTCGCATTCGCATTGTTGTACCCGCGATAGACCACACGGACTATTGGGGAACTCTACCGCTTGCAAAGTTACTGATTTAACAGGCAAAACAGATAAACGAATTACACTATCATCCAAAATAAAACGGATATACTGCCACCCGCGATGGTGAGCCCCCAATCAATCCAGTCCCAAGGACTTCCCCGAAGAGTATCTTTCAGTTCCAGACAGGAAGCTGCAATGGCCGCAGCATAAAAGGCCGTCCAAGGAGTAAATCCCAATAGACCTACCATCAAACCACCGATAAGATGCTTGTAACGGTTACTCATTTTTAAAAATGCGATAATCTTTTTCATATACCTCAAAATTCTATTTTTTCGACCGGCTTCGCCGGTATTTGAATACCTTTTAAATGGAATTCGGAAACCATCCGAATCCCGTTCTTTCGTTTTAGTCGCTTCGCTCCACGCTTTGGCGCTTTGCGCTTACGCCACCTCGCGTATCGCCTTGTACGCTGCCACGCTTTGCGCCCGGACGATTTTGCCGCGGAAGGCCAGACGCGAGCCGACATACGCATTCGTAAACGAAGCATCGTTACTCGCATTCGCATACGACACACCGCCATACGCATTCGCATTGTTGCACCCGCGATAGACCACACGGACTGTGGCGGTGCTTATCCAGTACATGTCGGTATAGTAGGTAGAAGATGATCCGTTCAAATTACCTACCGGAACCAGGTCCATATACTTGCCGTGCGCCACGCCTGTAATCCACTGACCGCTGTCCTTCTTGCCCTGTACCATACGGATACTGCCGTCAGGCATCCAAATGCGCCATTTGCCCTGGTTGCCGCTGTCATTCGGCAGATCCACGCCGTCCATCATGTCATACTTGTTGCCGTAGATGTCCTCGTAGCCCAGGCAGCAGATATTGTTCACCTGCACCACGGTCGCCTGCCCGTATTCGTCCCGGCTCTTATACCAGGCATACTGATGCACCAAGCCGTCAATCAGCGAATTCGTGATTTTGTTGTTGATGACATACGCTTCATCATAGCCGATGGTATCTGTCATTCCATGGTCGGCCGTTCCACCCGTTGTCCGGTTATTGTTATGCTGACCGGCACCGCATTGTTCCTGCATGTCCCTACGCCCGTACTTTGCATAGCTCAGGTTCGCGATGCGGCTGTGCATCAGGGCATCTATCTGCTGCATGCCACGCTGCTGGCTGTAATAGTGGAAGTCCGTCCAGGTCATGCTTGCCGTGGTCGAAGCTCCGGTTATGCAGGCACGCAACTTGCTACCCACTACAGAACTGCCCACAACGGCACACAGATGTTCCTCATTGGCCACCCAATCCGGTTCCATGTCCTCTATCTTGTCGCTGTTGCTCAGCACCACGCAGTCAAACTCTGCCGTGTTCAGAATGGAGAAATGCAGGGCTGTAGCACGTTCCGGAACGTCTACTATCAGATACATGCCGGCTTCAAATTTCAAGCCGATGGTCGGCACCACAATACTCTTCAGGATGTTTCCCTCCGCATCAGCAAACACACTGCCGATAAGCCCCGTGCCGGGAACGCTCGGGAAGCGCACACGTCTGTAACCCGACACGTCCACTTTGCACACGGAATAAGCCTTGTCCGTCGTATAGGATTCCATCAGCGTGGGCTTGCCGCTCATGATCTTGCGTTCACCCAGCCAGCCGCCCTGTGTCTCCTTGATGGCATCCAGTGTCAGTACCGTCGCGTCCGGAATCGGGGGCATTTCGTCCTCCGGATAACTGCTGTAGCAGGCGTACTTCTTGCCACTCAGATAGTCGTTGATGCCCTTGCTCCAGTAAAACGGCTCATACATCATCCAGTCACCCTCGCTGCCGTCCAGCTTCGCAACCGTGCAATCGTTCATATCCTCCGCATCGGCATAGAAGTTCGAGCTTTCGTCATGCAGGGGGAAATAGGTCATCTCCCCGTCCGGGTTGTTCACTTCCACCTGCTGCCCGGCTATCTCCACCTTCCGGCTCGTAGGCATCCTGGTCACCTTGGCCAGTACGCGGTGGCGCTTGGACAGGATGGCATTCACATGCCCGCTCATTTTGTACGCATTCCCGAACTTGTATCCGGTCTTGTTGTCCAGGTTTGAAATATTGGCATCGTCGGCCACGCTGTCGTCAAACTCGATCATCGTATAGGGCGGCTGCTTGATGGTCAGTTCCGGATAACGGGCGGCATACTTCTCCAGTTCCTCATCAGCCAGATACTTCGTCAGGGTCAGCTTGCCCCTCAGTCCCGAATGCCGGTCATCCACGGCACCCGTCTGCGTATACGTTCCGTAGTCGTAATACTTCTTCAGCAGGGTTCCGTCGTCTTCCCGGTCTATCTCCAGCACAAAGCGCTCCAGCTTGCCGCTGCCGTTCAGTCTGGCCTGGTGCAGGCGTTCCAGCATGGCGAACCCGTCGATGCCGGGGCAGTTGGTGTAGCGGTAGCCCCGCACATTATTGATGCCTTCCAGTATCAGGCCGCTGTCCTGCAGCTTGGTCAGATATTCCAGGAACAGTTCCTCAATCGTGTCCGGCAGGTATAACTGCACAACGGGCGCACCGGTGGCCAGTTTCACACAGGTCAGCCCCGTACCCCTCACGTCCAGTTTCTTCAGTCGTCCCTGCCAGCTCAAGTCTAAAGTAGCCACATTCCCGTTGTCCCCGTTCCGGGCCAGCCGGTTGTTCCGCATGTTCACTTCTTCCAGAAGCAGCATGCCGTTCGTCGAAGCCATGAACGAGCCGTTCCGGTAACCGCTGGCTTTCTCCACGCTCATGTCGAGTTTTACCAGTGAGGTCAGCAGACCGAAGTTGAAGCCGATTGCGAACGCATCCTCGTGCCATACCAGCTCCTTGATTTTGGCTGCACCGATAATTTTCAGCGGGTCGTTCTCACCGAAGGCACGGGTCAGCTGCAACGAGTGGAGAACGTCCGCATCCACCACACCGCTGTCGGCCTGCACGCCGTTACTGGTAGACAGCTGCACACGGTATGGGATGGTCAGCCGGTACTGCATCGGCTTCAATTTGTATGCTTTGTCCAGCGATGCCGTACTCTGGTAGAACTGGGCACCCAACGTGGATACATAGCCATACTCCACCTGCTTCAGGTCGTACCGGCGTTGGATGAAGTAGTTCCGGTGCGCTTTCAATGAACCCTTCAAACCGTAAATCTGCGGATAGGTCTGTTTCGCGCCGTCCGCACCCACCGGCATTTCGTTCAAGAACGGGTAGATATATTTGAAGATACCGGACTTGTTGTACAGGCGCGAGCACCACTTCTTCATCTGTTCGGTGTCAAAATGGTCAACGGCCTTCTGGATGCTGAAGGCACTCATGAAGCTGGTTCCGCCGTTCACACCCTTGGTCATCACTTCTTCCAGCAGATTGCCCATATTGCCCAGTATCAGGTTCCACAGCCAGCTGTTGTGCCCCTGCATCACGTAGGCACCGTCGCGCTTCGTCTGCCGGTTGTCGTCATACTTCCCGGTCAGGAACGACTTGTTGTCCGAACCCAGCTGACAGTCCCCGTCGTAATAGGTAATCCACCACATCACGCCGTCCCACGTCCGCACCAGCATGTTTTTTGCCAGTTGGTCCACGCCCAGGTTGAACTGCACATACAGGTAGTAGGCAGCCAGATTGGGCAGGTTGAAATACTTCCCGGCTTCCTTCCTGAAGGTCGGGCTCACCCATTTCGCGGTCGGGAACCTGTTGCCGTCATCCTCATAGTCCACCCCGTCAAACGTGTGCGACTCCTTGTTATAGGTCAGATTCTTGCCGGCAGGCGTTTCCTTCACGCATTTATAGAGGAAACTCATCATGCGGTCAAGCGCCTTGTACATCTTGTCGTACTTGTCACCGGTGCCCAGGTGTTCCTTGATGTTCGGTTCTTCTTCGGCATCACCTCCGCCATCGTTCCAGAACACGTCTTTCGGATGGTTGAACTCGAAACCGCCGTCAAAGTTGAAATCCATGAAGTCCGTATGGTCGGGCTCCGTGGACGGCAGCCAGCGGAACAGGCACAGGTCATTCGAGTTGTTCAGCGTCTCGATGCAGATGGGCAGGTATTCCTTCGGCTGGTCGCCGGTTGCCTGCAGGTAGTTCAGGGTGTCGCCGGTTCCCCACTGCTCGCCGCCGATAGTCTTGTCCTGGCCGAATATCGGGTAGCTGTCGCTCTTCTCGTTGTTCATGTTGTACTGGCCGTAATAGGTCAGATCCTCATCCACGCTCCTGGCCACAAACAGGTCACAGGGCAAGCCGTCAATGGCCGAGCGTATATCCTGCCCGCACGTATCGCTATGGTCGGCTGCATATTGCTGGGCCGGGGTCAGGATACCCATCTCCTTCATGCCATCGTTGATGAACTTCGCGCCACCGGTGTTGGTCGTCATGGAGGAGTCGGAAAAGTCACATTTCGCACAGGCAAGTTTCGCGCCCACCGAGTTGCCCCGCAGCCGGAACAGGTTCTTCTTGCCCTCCGTGGCTGTCGGGTTGCTCTGCTGCCCGTTGCCGTCTATCTCGCCGTAGCTCATCCGTGCCGTGTAGCCACTGGCTGTCTTCTGGAAATAGAAGCGCAGGTTCTTGCGGGCATAGTTCACCGAGCTGGTTCCCTGAATGCGCAGATATATGTCACGGGCTATCCAGTCCAGCGCCCGGTTCTCGCCGTTGTAGAATCTCACTTCCCGGCACAGCTTGTTGGCCTTCTTGTTATTCAGCTGGGCCAGCGCATCCATCACGTTCAGCGTGTCGCTCTCGCTCGGCACCTCACTGCCCACGCTGCCCGTACCTATCAGTACCAGGATCGAGTTCCGGCGCTTCTTCATCAGTCCCATCAGCTTCTCCATGCTCACCGTGTCCCCCTCGTTCAGCACGCGGTTGTCCTCATCCAGCGAGCGCACGCCCGGTTCCCCGTCGGCATCTTCCAGGTGGTTGCGGTCCACGATGTAGTTGTTCAGCACCTCGTCCGAGGTCAGCGCCTTGTTGTAGATGCGCACGCTCTTCACGTTCAGGTCGGCACCCGTTGACTTGAACTCCAGCTGGCTCTGGATGTTGAAGTTCACCTTGTCCAGCCACTTCGAGGCGGCACTTTCCTCACCGTTGACATAGAAGCCGATCAGCGTGCGCTGTTCGTTCGTCTGCACGTTCGGGTAGAACACATAGGTAATGCGGATGTTCGTGCCCGGCTGGAACTTCGTACCCACCGAGTCCTCATAGCGCAGCACCTGTCCGGCATCCATCGCCTCGGTCACCACACCGGTCAGGAACTTGGCCTCTTCCGGGGTCACAATCAGCCCGTACCGGTTGCCGTTGTCCAGCTGCCCCAGGCAGGTGATCAGCTCCGCATTCGTGTCCGTCACGTTGGCCGTGCTGTATTCTATCTCCAGCGTCATGCCCACATCGCGTATGGCAAACCCTTCGGGCTTCTCCGCCTCGTTGAAGGGGCGGTAACCGCCGTCAGCGGTCAGGGTCATACCTGCACCACCGGCCAGCAGCAGGCGGTCCTTGTGCCAGCCGCTACCGGCACCATATTCGTTCACGCTCCACAGCACGTCCCGGAACTCCATACGCTTGTCACCGCTCACCCAGCTTGCCGGGTTGTTTTCCGTGTTGCTTCGCCCGAAGGCGTCAAACGTACACACGGCATCCGGTGCCAGCGTGGCTTCAATGTCCGGGTGCGATGTGGTGTTCACCTGCACCTCAAGCACGGCATCGCCGCATGACACACGGTAGTCCAACGGTTCCACGTTCACGTTCGTCCGTCCGTAGCTGCCGGTCTCACCGCGTTGCAGCAGGTCTTCCTTCACCACGCTGCCCCGGTCGGTCACTTTCACACGGGCCGTATACGCATCGCGGTCATAGCCGGCATACGTGAAGTTCCATGCCGTGAACTGCTCTGCCTCCAGCACCGGGTGTTTCCAGTCACGCTGGAACCCCGCTGCCCGGTGGCTGAACATCAGGCCGGCATACGCTGTCACACCTCCGCCTGCCTTCAGCAGCGTAATGTAATGCACCCGGCTCACCACACCGGAGTTCTCATGCTGCGCGTAGGCTTCCACCACGTTCGTACCCTCCTGCATCTGTGTCAGGGGGATGGTCACGTTCTTCTGCTGCACACCGCTGCCGGCCGAAAGACCGAGGGTAAAGGCCTGTCCGCCGTTCACGCGGTAGTAGATGTTCTTCTCACCGCTCGTGCCCTTGGCAGTAAAGGGGATGTTCACGTCATTTTTATATCCCCCGTCGGCCAGCCCGTTGCCCGCCGAGTAGGTGGTCTCCAGCTCCATGGCCACCATGGTCACCTTGGCCGTGGCCGTCTTCATCAGCGTGCCGTCCTGGTAAGTTGCCTGCGCTTCCACCTGTACGGTATAGGCAGTGGCATCCTTCAGGTAGGGCGAAGCGTCAAAGGTATAGCTCTGTCCGGCTGTAACGCCCACAAACTCCGCATCCCGGAACTCACTGATGACGGTCGAACCGCGTTTCACGATCACGCGGGCTTTCAGGTCGCTGTAGCCGTCCACCGTACCGCCACCGGCAGTGCCCACACCTACGGAGTATTTCACCACAAAGCCGCTGCCCAGTGCCAGATACTGCGAGGCGGGAAGTCCCGCACCGCCGCTGTCCGTCAGGTCGATGTTCACCACCACCTTGTCATCGTCCGTGTACTTGGAAAAGCGCACTTCCTTCGAGCTCTCGCCGCCCTGGTTGTCCTTCTGCTTGACGGTCATCACGTACTGGGTGCCGTCCTCGCTGTCCTGCACATCCACGTCCGTCACCGTACCCACCATCGCATCGAACACCGTTCCGGATGTAGGAGGTTTCGTCTCGCCGCTCACCAGTTCCTCGGTAGGGGTACGGTTTGACAGTTCCTTCTTCAGGAACGCTTCGATGTCATCGCCTGCATAGGCATGATAGGTGCCGTCCGGCTGTTTCTGATTCCATGGTGTTTCAAGATTCATCGGATGTTCAGTCGCGTTGATGATTCCGCTTATTTTCCTTTTTGCCATAATACTGTCCTTTTATAATAATCATTCATTTATCAGTTTTACTGCTACCGTTCCATGCGTCCGATCCGTTCCACGGCTCGTCGCCTTTCCAGTATCCAAGTCCGAAACAGCTGCTTATCGCAGACCACACCAGTCTTGCCCCGGCATAGACTGCCGACAGGGCACGTTTCCCCACATACGCAGCCGTTATTTCCTTACCGCCTATGGTTATCATCGTCAATCCTCCTCATAAATCAGATACAGCGTATTCGCATCCTTGTCCTGCAGCGCCTCGTAAGCTTCCCCGCTCATCACCTCATGCCGGTAGGCCAGCAGTCTCAGGCTGCCGCCTGTTCCGGTATATACGGCATCACCCAGCAGGTAGAGCTTGTCCGGCAGGATGGCTGTCCGGTCCGCATTCATGAATATGCCGGCAGGAGGCACACCCGCCACATCCCAGTCCCCGTACAGGGTGGAGTCCATGTGGTAGGCGAACTTCCCGGCATCCGCTACATACACTACGCTGCCGCCCGGTTTGGTACTCTTGTCAGGTAAAACGTTGCCTGTTTCCATCCATGAGGAAAAGCGTGCGGTAGCCCCGCCGATGGCTGCTGCCGTAGTCTGTTCCACCTTGGCAGCGGCGTTTTCTGCCTTGGCTGCCGCTTCGTTGGCCTTGGTGGCCGCTTCCGTGGCGGCCTGGGTCTTTTCCTCCAGTCCGGCTACGGCTCCTTCCGCTTTCTTGGCGGCAGCCTCGGCACGGGCGGCGGCATCGCTCGCAGGCTTCCCTATCAGTTCCAGGGGGACGTTCACCATCTTGCCGTCCTTCTCCCCGGGCAGTGATTTCACACCGCTCAGCGAGGTGACGGTCTCCAAGTCCTCCACGCCGGTAGAACTCTGGAGTACACGGTCCAGCACTTCCTGAACCAGTTCTTCTTGTGTCATTTCTGCCATACTCATTCGTTTTTATCGGTTTCTGACCCGCCCAGGATTTCGTTCAGGGCATCTATCACATTGGGAAGACAATAGCGTTCCACCGCCATGTGTATCATCCCGGTTTCCTCATCGCTGAACTCGGTCTCGCCGGTACTCTCGAAAATCTTGAACGCAAGCCGATGGGCCTTGATGCCACTGACACGCGTATACAGCAAATCGGCTATCTGCTCACGTGCATCGAAAACCTCCCTCGTCTGACGGGTTATTCCGGTGGGAACGCTGAAATTCCTGAAATCTAACTTTTTCATATATATCTGTTTTTTAGGATGAATGATTCAATATCTGGTAACGGAATCCGTCCGCTTTTGTAATAAGTACCGTTACGGAGTCCCCGGATGCCATCTCGTAGTTTTGCAAATCTTCATTGTGGTTATAGATACCTTTTAGTATGATATTCTTTGAACCGGGTCTGACCCTGAACGTGACAATGGCTGCAAAATCGGTAGGCAAGTAACTCATGCCGAACTTGTATGCCACAGAACTTTCCGACGGCAGCGTAACCTCTACCTTACTGTAGTTGGGTTCATTGTAATACATCAAAATGATATTGTGTTGTGAGAAATCCACCGTGTAGTTTCCACTTCCGAAGGTAAGCAGCTTGGCTTTCGTATTGATAAACGCCGGGGCAAGTAATGCCGCATTGCTGCTGATACCGTAGTTCTTCGTACCGCCGGTAACATCTATAAACAATCCATAGTTCGCTTGGTCGAAGCCGTAATTCCCGTATATATTGGGGGCTGAGTTCACGATACGACCGACAGCGGTAAAAGCTCCTCCTGCAGAAGACGGTATCACATCATCACCGAACATCACATATCCTTTGCTGCCGCCGACACGGAAAAAATCATCATAAATGGCAAGACCGCCACCGCTCCCGTGAGAGTCGGCCACAGAACCGATACGGCCGTTCCCTATCTCAAAGCCGCCGATTTTCCCTTTGCTGCTGTCTATCTCTCCGGTAAACTTACCGTTGGTCGTTTCAATGCTGCCGTCTTCCAGTATCTTAAAGTTGCCGTTGGCCGTTACCAGTCCCTCCAGCTGTATATGGTCGGCTGTCAGCTTGATTTTGCTCACGGTATTTCCGTACTCGTCCTCTTCCTCCACGCTCACCCCGATAAGGGCAATCTTTCCTGTATTGTCCTGCGCATACAGACCGGAACCTTCAGGCTTTATGACAAGCCCGGTCTCTTTCAGCGCATTACCGTCCTTGTCGAAGACCGCCGCTGAAATCTTTACCAGCCGGTCGCTCTGTTCGAACAGTGTACGGTACTTATAGGCCAGTGCGTCCGCCTTGTTGGTGCTGAACACCAGCAGCGAAATGTAAATCACGCCCGTAAACGACAGCTTGAAGTCGCCAGTGCCGTTCCAAAGTCCGTCCAGCGTGAACATCTTCTCACCGCCAACGGGCAGGTCCTCTTCATGGCCGAACATGTTGAAGTTCTCAAACCCGGTCTTGTCGGCGTTCACAAATTCTATTTTCAACCTTCCGGCCTTGATAACCCGGTAGCTGAACGACAGATACACCACGCCGGGCACCCGTTCGCCCTGGCTGTTCGTCTGCCGGTACTCCGGTACCAGACGGAAGTCTTTCAGCCGTTGCATGATGTAATTGTTCCGGATATAAGCATAAGGCACCTTGCCGTCTGTCCGTATCTCGGCATGCCCGTCCGGCTTCGTGCCGTAAGGACCGCCGTTCGCCCAGATCCAGCGTCCGCCCAGGGTGAACAGCGTGGCCTTGCTGCCCGTCTTCCATTTGTCCATGCCGTCGGCAAAACTGCTGTTGTCCAGATAGCTCTGTTCTTCGCGTATCTCCTTGCGCAAGCCTTCCACGGCTGAATGGATTTTGCCCTCGGTTATCTCAAATCGCGTCAGGATGTCCTCACCCGTCATCAGGATGAATGTGCCCCGTATATAGGCGTTATCCGCGCACAGGCCGTTGCCGTGCGGCTGGTTGTCTGCCGGGAAAGCGTCGCTCTTTATCCCGTCCAGATTGCCAAGCCGGCAGCGCAGGCAACCGTTGAAGTGCTTGGCCTTCACACCGTCCAGGATGTCGATACGGGGCTGCCCGTCCTCCGTGGCCGCAATGGATATAAGGTTCTGCCGGAGCGGGTTTTCGGTGTTGCCCATCAGCACGCACTCATCGCCTGCCTCCGGCTTCACCCCGCCAAACTCGCTTACCGGGACCAGCACACCGCCGGCTATCACCGAGGCCACCTCCACCCAGTAGGATTTTAGCTTTGAACCGCTCGTAACGGCACAGCGCATCTGGTCATGGGCCACAAAGCCGCTTTCCTGCTCGAACAGGATGCGGTAGTTGTCGCCTTGTTTCACCACGTCCTTGATTTTGCCGTTGGCAGCCGACACCACAATCTGCCCGCACACGCTGCGGATCTGCTGTATCAGCAGTTCCATCGCCACCAGGCTCTGACGGGCCGTAATCTTGTCCACGGTCAGGTTCGTCAGTCCCGTCAGCTGGTCTATCCAGATCTGCCAGCCCTCACCGGTCAGCCCGTCAACAAACCTGACGCTGCGCAGCAGTTCACGGATCACGGCGGTCAGGTACTCGGCATTGCCCTCACCGTCCACGCTGCCGCAGGGCTTGCCTCCGGCAGCCTCGCCAAAGGTCACGCCCTTCAGAAAGCGGATAGACTCCTTGGCCGTATCCGGCTTGCTCTTGTTCAGGAACTCTTTCTGGCTGCGCCTGGCGGAAAACAGGTTGTTGTCCGTGGGCAGCGTCTTGTCCCAGCTCCGTATGATGTCCGGAAGGGATGCGCCTTCCGTCTTTGATTTCGTATAGCTTTTCAGCGCACCGATGCTGTCCGTCACCTTGTCGAACTTGCCCACCTGCAGCGCATCGCTTATCTCGATGTCCATCTGCCCGGGTTCGTTCACCTTGCGGCTGATTTTGGTGATACGGCTCTGACGGTAGCCTTTTTCCGGGAAATACTTCCGGCTCTCCAGCTTCACCCGTCTGCCCACAAACAGGTCGATGCCGTGCTCCTCGATGTATACCGGGTCTGTCGGGGCTTTGTAGGCGGCAATGTCCAGCCAGTACTCCTTGTTGTACTCGTCCACCGCAACCGCAAACTCCTCTTCGGCCAGCCGGTAATACTCATCCGGCATCCGGATATTCCAAAGGATATAGGTGTCGCCTGCTCGGGGCACCAGCTTGCCGCCCGGCAGCTGGGTGTCGTCATCGTAGGGCCAGATGGTGATCAGTTCGAATTCACGTGCCGAGCTGTCGTAGTTCACCTCAAAGTAGTGGTCATCGCTTTCTCCCTGTCCGGCAAGGTCGCCCGTCTGGAACGACACACGTTTGGTTTCTCCGGCCAGCTCGTACAGGTTGGGGTCAAAGTCCAGTTCCCCGTCCCGGAAATAATAGACGGTGAATTTGTTCCCTTCATCGTCTGCCACCTCCTCGCTGCGAACCGAGCTCACCGTACCGACCCGACGGGGGAAGATGCCGCTGAAAGCATCCTGCTCGTAATGGTCATAGATGCCGTATTCATCCACGCCCTGCTCGATGTACTTCTTTCCGCCGGGGAGCATCAATCTCGGGCTGCCGTATTTCTCCGCATCGATGTTGCGGGTCGAGCCTACCGGGAACAGGCGCGTATAGAATTTGGCCGTGTTGCTCGTATCTCTTTCCAGGGAGGTCAGCCCCTTGCCGTAGCCAAGGGTGATTTCTTCCCCGTGTTCGCAGCGGCACACGTTCACAGTCTGCCCCTCAACCCACCATTCCACCTTGCCGCCGGCCTTTTCCGCGATGGCTTTCAGCGCTTCGTCGCAGTACATCCCCTCGTAGTCTATCGTGATCAGCTCCGTACCTTCCACCGTACCCACTTTCCAGTCGGTAATGTGGCCCATGCCGTCATTGATTGCCTTCACCACCATGGCCACATGCTCGCGGGGCGTGGCCGTCAGGGTAAACAGGGGGTTGGTGTCCCCGTCCGTCGTCTCCAGCACCAGGAACCGCTTGATCAAGCTCTCCACGCCGTACAGCTTCAGGTCATAGTCCCACTCACCCTCATTCACCTGCTTCGGGGTGTAGCGTTCCGTCAGCCAGTACCGTTCGTCCAGATAGTCCGTGTAGTCGTTCACGTCCAGGGGAAGGAAAGCATAATAGCTGAACGACAGGGAAAGCACATTCTCTCCCTGCACCTCCTTGCTTTGCGTCGAGCTGTCGTTCACAGCCACGTCCGCACGCTTGGTTCCGGCTTTGTCATATATCGTTAGAAGCATATTCTAATAGCGTTTGAATGGTTATATAATCGGTTTCGGTTCCCGGAACTTTACCTTGAACTTTCCGGCATGCACACCTTCTGTCCACAGATAGGTCAGCGGGGTGAACTTCGTGCAGTCGGCATACTTCACATGCAGCTGCAGGTCCAGCTGGGGGAAACGGATGTCCAGCCAGCCGTCTTTTCCTTGTTTAAGGAAATTCACAAAGGCAAAGTACTGCTTCATCCAGCCTGCCTGGGTCTTGTTGTACAGGGCAAAGTGCAGCGTCACGTCCCGCGCCTCGTTCTTGGGGTTAAGAACTGCGGAGTATTTCTCCCCGTCCTCTTCCCGTATGTCCACGGCAGTATCCTTCTTGGCCTTGCTCGGGGTCAGGATGGCCGTCAGGTTCTCCATGCCGCCGCGCCGCTCTTCCACCAGGAACACGCCGTATTCCGTCCAGATGTCCGTGCCGTTCACCAGCACCAGTCCGCTCAGTATATTGCCCATATCACTTCACTTTTAGTCCGTCACGTATCATTTTCTTTATCTCATCCTTTATCTCGCCCAGGTGGCCGGCACTCACACCGGTGTTCTCGGCTATCCGGGCCAGGTGGCCTTCGGCCGTGTCCATCTTCTCCGACACGCTTTCCAGCCGGTCGTCCATGCTCGACCAATGTTGCAAACCGCCGGTAAACATCCCCTCCAGCTTCGTGCCCTGGTCATACGTCATGGCCGTGTAGCCGCCCGCTTTCGCGCTTTGACTGGTGCCGCCGGCTTCGGTCTTGTCGTAGCCCGTGGCGGCAGCCAGGTTGTCACGCAGCGCAAGGGCTTCATCCATATACTGCATGTACTCTTCCATCAGCGCGTTCCGTTCCGCCTCGGTCAGTTCGTTGTCCTCCATGGCCTTGCCGAACTTCTCCCACCAGCCTTTCAGTTTTTCGCTGTACAGTTCACCGATCTTGTTGCTTAGCATCGCCCGCATGAAGTACTCGGATATATCCTCCGCCGCATCCTTCGCGCCATACTTCATGTTCATCAGGTTGTCAATGAAGCTGCTGTACATACCGTCGAATGAAATGCCCGTCAGCCCTTCATACAGCTGGTCGGTCAGTTCCTCCAGCTTGCCGGCCTGGTCTATGTAGTCATCCAGCTTCTCGGTCAGTCGCCCGCCATAGCCGCCCTTACCGGTATTCTGTATCTGCGTCCACATGTCCACGTTGCTGCGCAGCGCCTTCATCTCCTCCGGGCTCAGGCTCCACAGGTTCCCGTCCCACTGGCGGCCGATCTGTCCGCTCAGTTTGTCTATCTGTGCTTGGTTGAAACCTCCCCAGTAGTAGTTCCAGCTGTGGTGGCTACCATGGTAGCCGGCTTGTGTCATCGCCATCTGCAGGTAGTTCGAATTCGTCTCCTGCTGCATCTTGTACGCATCCCGGTAAGCTTCCACCGATTTAGTCCCCTTGCTCGCCTTGATGGTATCGGTCAGGTCCTCGATGGAAGTCTGCAGTTTCTCGTTCCGGTCTGTAAGGCGGTCTATAGCCGCCTGCACTTCCCTGGCGTTTCCGCCGATGCCGAACAGCTTGTTGAAACCTCCGAAAGACACCGTATTCAGCAGTCCTCCGATTCCTTTCACAAGTGAACCTCCTATCTGTTTGAACAGGTCCCCGCTGAGGATATTGTCAAGTATCCCGGTTATCGCATTGAAGATGGTATCTATCAATGATGAGATAACCGGACCAATACCGTCTTTCAGCAAATCCAATATGGACAGAATGGCCGATATGATCTGCCCGATGACTCCGGCACTTGACAGGGTCTCGGACATCCGGCTGATGGCATCACCGACCTTGCCTCCGATATTCAGTTTTGAAAGACCGGTAAGCATATTCTGTATTCCTTCAAATGATCCCTGCAAGGTTCCGCTTGCAAAGCCGTGCAATCCGTCGGATACCATGTTCAATCCGTCAACCGTGTCCTGCGAGGCACTTTTCACCTCCCCGGCAAGCGCCTTCATCTCAGAGGTGGCGTTCAGGTATTCTTCGTCAGCTGAAGCACTGGACGACTGAGCCATTTGAAGAGCGATTTTGGTACGTTCTATTTCTGCCTGGTTACCGCTTTCAAGAGCCTTGTTGTAATCGGTCTGCGCCGCTTTCAACCGGGCGAATGCCGCTTCCTGCTGCAGTTCCGCATTTTGCACACGTGTGACGGCATCCCCCAAAGCGTGCATCTGCGTTTGCAGCCGGGAAAAATCCAATGTACCGTTGCCGCCGGGGAGCATGCTTTGAATGCGTTCAATGGCATCGTAAACGACCTGCTGGTCTGCGGCTCCTGATTTTTTGAACTCATCCGTCTTGACATACTGCTTAAGTTCGCCAAGCAGGTTCTTCATCTGGTCTGCAAGCAGGCCGGTCAAATCCCCGAACGCTGCTCCCCAGTCTATCTTCTGGGTAAGGGCTTCCATGTCCACTTTGTGCACAGCCGCATCACGCTGCTTCTCCAAAGTCAGCCTTTCGCCCTGGGACTCCTCCTTGCGGATTTTCTCGGCATATTCTTCAGCGATGGCCAGTTTCTGCTGCTGGAAGGTCCCGTATTCCTTCAGATAGTCACGCATGGCTTCCGCCTCTTCCCTGTACACGTCCGCCTCCGCTTTTTTCCGGGACTCGGTGTTTGAGGCACGGGCTTTTTCAAGTTCATCCTGTTGCTCCCGGGTAAGTCCGTTATCTCCGGTGGAAAGACCGGCTTCCTTGTTCTCACGCTTCCAGTCGGCTTCCTGCCGGTTTATCTCTTCTTTCCGGGCGTTATAGTCATATTCGATTTGTGCCAGTTTCTTTTCGGTACCGGCTTGCATACGGTCTATCTCTTCCTTCCGGTTCTCGGCCTGCAGGGCGGCAAGATCCTGCGCCAGCCTGCGCTCTGTGGCAAGCCGCTGCTTGGCTTCTGCTTCCGGATTCTTCCCGGACTGTTCGGGGTCGGTATGTCCGCCGATATTTCCTTTTTTGGCTGCTTCTGCCGCTTTTTTTACCTCTTCCTCCGCTTTTTTCAGATAACCGTCGCGTTTGTTTTCGGCATTTTTCAGCAGTATGTCATAAGCTTCCTGATCATGTTTCTTGATGGCAGCCTGTGCGTCATAGAACTGCCCGGATTCTGCCATGCTTGACTGCATGATATATTGTCCCCATTTCCCGAAAAAGCCCATGGCACTTTCAGCCTCTTCCGGTTTCTGCGCCTTGATTTTATTCACCTCTTCATCGGCTTCTGCAGCTTTTTTTACAAGGTTCTGGACATTGGCCTGGTGCAGCAGAACCTGTACATAGTCCTCGCTCTTTTGGATAAGGGTATCATACCATTGGGATAAAGTTTGGTAATATCCGAAAGATTCCCCGTACTTGCGGTTCAGTTCCTCCACCTTGGCCTTTTCCTGTTCCTTGCTGCCGGTGAAGTTCTTTATTTCATTGATAACCGATTTCAGTTCAAAACGGGTACGCACCATCTGGGCACGGCCGTCCTTCTCGATCTCGGTCATTTCCTTCAGCGATATGTTGAATTCATCCACGCCTTTTTTGGCACTGAACAAGTCTTTCGTCCAATCCCAGATTTCGTCACCGTACATTACCAGCAGCATGATGCCGGTGGTCATGGCCGTCTGCCAGGAAAAGAGCGAGGACAGGACCTGTTTCCATACCGGTGTGCCTTTCTTGCCTGACTTCTGCAGCTCATCGTATTCCTTACGGGCACGGGCCAGTTCGTCCGTAAAAATCGGCAGGTTGTTGGATATGGCCAGAAAGAACATCTGCGGTCCCATGGCCAAAGAAGGCATTTCACGCGCCATCTGCTGGATGCTGTTGTGAAGACCGTTGAACTGCCGCTGTGCATTGGGTACATCTGCAGGGGTGACCTGCACGGATTCCGATTCCTCCTGCAGCAGTTTCAACTGGGCATGCAGTTCCTCAAGCTGCTTTTCCAGCGCATGGATCTGCGCAATATTGGCACTCTGGTCCAGATTGGGGGCAGCTGTCTCACCTGCAAGGCGTAACCTCTCCAGTTCAGCCTCCAACAGCCTTACAGTATTACGCAGTTCCAGTGCCTCACGCTCGGCTTTATTCATGCCGGGCGTGAGGTTATCCTTCATCAAAAATTCAACTTCTACAGGTTTACTCATTCCAGTTTGCTTTGAAAAAATCCTACTATATCGTTCGCTTCATCCTCGGCGCTGCGCTCCGGGTGGCTGTCACACTTACCGCTGCCTCTCTTCTGCCGCACATATCGCGGTGCGTCGCTCAGCATCAGTATCAGTGTCTGCCAGTTCACACCGTCCAGAATGTAGTCCACACTCCAGCCCGTTGCCGATGCAATCTGCCACACGAAGCCGAAAGGGCTATGGGAACCCTCATACCGGGTCCTTAACTCCCCATCCTTGCCTGGCTCAGTCTCGGGGTCATCGGATTCGCCCGCGCCGCCGAACTGATAATACGCATAAAATCCTTCGTGCCCATCAATCGTTCAAACGTTCTGAACAGCGCCATCAGATACTTCCACTCCACAAAGTTACGCAGCACCCATGCCGTCACACCGATACCCACATGCCACGACACATACCCCCGGCATACCGTATAGGCCAGCAAACGGCTCACAGCCTTGCCATGTTCCGCTACAAAGGCCAGTTCCTCGGTCTTGTCCTTTGGCTGCCAGCCGGGCGCAACGCCCATCTTCAGGTATTCCCTCGCCAGCAGAATCTGTCCGCGCAGCCGCGGGCGCTTCATCGTCACACGCACCTCCAGCGGGCGTTTCAGCCACGGGAGCTTCCACCTTTTAAGAGGAACGGACACGCCGCTGTCCAGCAGCGCGTCCGCACACTCCATTTCTATCAGTTGTTCCAATCGTTTGTCCATTTCCGCTCAAATTTAGCCTGCAGCATCAGCAATCTTATACGGGGCACCGCCTTCCGTAGGTTTGTTGATTTTCAGCTGGCATTCCACCTTCGATACTTCCGTCAGCGTCAACTTACCGCCCAGGTTGGCCAGAATCAAGCCGTTGGGTATCGTCATCGTTTGCCCGCTCACAAACTTGATTTCCCACTTGCCCGAAAGCTGAATCAAATCCTCCGGAGCTTCCCACGAGGTGGGTGTTTCTTCATCCGGGCTTAGCTTGCCGCCAAGCACAGCCTTCAGGTTCTTGTAGTTCAGCTGAATCAGGTTAAACGTGGGGCTGATTGTACCGTTCTTCTGCAGCAGCGTCAGCACCGGGGCATCCGGCACCTGTTCCGCCTCAATGTCCACGCTCTCCGGTTTCTGGCCGCCCCAGTCCCAGCTGCCTTTCTCAATGTAGCCTATCAGTTCATCGCCAAATTTCACGCTGGCAATGCCATAAATAAAATTCTTGTTCATTGTCTCTTTACTTTGAGGGTTAATAACACACCGGCCAATAAGCCGGCCAATATACCTGTAACAAACACCCGTATCCGGTTCGGAGGGCGTTTTTCCTCCGTTTGAACGTCATTCAAAGTTTCGTTCCTGGTCTCGCTGCGGATGCGCGTCAGCTCTTCTTCATACCACAGCACCAGCTGCTGCAGACTGTCGCACGAGGCTTCGGCCACAAGGTTTCCCTTGCCGTCACTGCCTACGGTCAGGTTGGCCTGTCCGCTCTTGCCACGGTACACGGCACCTTCAGGAAGCTTACGGAGGCTGTCCGCCGGTATGGTCAGCTTCACCGAACTCGCCGGTATCCCCGCCATCACCAGTCCCGCCCGTCGGCTTCCGCTCGCGCTGTCGGCGCTTGCCGATTCCGTCTGTGTCTTCTCCACCGTCGTGCTCTTCCTGCTGCTTGCGCAGCCCGCCAAGCACAGGACAGTCATCATGATGGCGGCAACTGTTGGCAGTGTCAATGGCCTTGCGCAGTCGCGCCATTTCGCGCTTGTTGGCCTGCAGGTCTTTTCTTGTTGCATTCAGTTCTTCTTTTAAGGGTACCACAATATTGCTCACCAAAACGCGGGTGGCATGTTCTGCGTTATCCACACGCACACCCTCTGCGTCGGCTTCGGCTTTCATCGCTTCCGCTTTCGCTTTCCTCACCGTAGCACGCAGGGAACCGATGGCTGCTGCAGTGCCCACAAGGCCGCCGCTAAGAATAATGTTCATGATCTCGCTAAAGTCCATACCACCCGTTTTTTAGTCAGTCAACCTTTTATTCTGCTTCCTCGCGTTTCTTTCGGAATAGTCCGATAACCCATTGCACCAGTCCCGTGTCGGCTACCCCATTGGCTACAAGTGAGGCACCAAAACCATAGAGCAAGGCAATGTCCCAGCTCACATCACTCACAAATCCGGCATCAAGCCACCACAGTAGCATCGCGCACACCAGGCCCACACACCAGCTCACCAGCTGCGTCACCCAGCCTTTCATGTTGGGGAACAAACCTTTCAACCCTTCAGTAAGCACCACCACACCGCCGACGAAACCGGCAAAGGTGCCAATCATTGCGTCATAGTCCGTTGCCGGAACATCGGCCCCTTGGGCCATCACAGCCGATACTGTTCCCAGCATCAGCATCATAAACAGCATAATTCGTTTCATTGATTGCTTCTTTTATTATTGGTTAATACCTATTTCTTTCAGCCATTTCTGTACATCGAAACTGGGGCAGGCTTTGGCCGCCAGTTCGTTGTGTCCCACAATGCGCACATCCGGGAATCTGCGATGGAAGTCCTTCACATACTTCTCCAGTGCCTTTTTCTGGCAGCCGGTGCGGGTGTCCTTCGGGGTCTTGCCGTCCTTGGCCACACCGCCGGCATACACAATGTGGCGGCTCACGCTGTTGTACCCCTTGGCTCCGTTGGTCACTTCCCACGGATCTACCTTCGCATCTTCGTTGTTGTTCACCAGACGTTCCACACCTCCCTGCAGGTGGAACAGGTCGGTGTAGCCTACCTGTTTCCAACCTCGGCCACCCTGGCTCACGGGTGATGTGTGCCACTTTCGGATGTCCGCGCTGCTTACCTCACGGCCTTCAGGAGTGGCCGTGCAGTGAATCACCAAATATTTCAGTCTTCCCATAGCGCTTTATCCTTGTTGGTTTTGGGTAATGGTAATCTTGGCCGTCTTGCTGCGATCGGCATTGAGCGTAAGGGTCAGTGTACCGGTTTTCTGATTGCCGCTGTTCGTACCGGCCGAAATCTTCACACCGTTATCCGTAGCTTCCACCTTGAAGCCGGCAGGGGCACTGCCAATCTCATATTCTCCACTCGCGGTCACGGTCACTTCTTCGCTGCCACCGGTAGCCTCAAGGGTCACGCTGGTAGGGCTTACCGAAATCTTCTTCTCGCTCGCCTTGAACACGGGGTTGCTTCGCTTGTCCAGCACCACCACTTCTTCGCCGAAGGCAATGTTCGTGTCAGCCTTCATCAGCATCTTGAAGAAATACAGTTCGCTTGCGTTCGAAATCTTGTCAATCTGAATCACGTCTTCATCGTCCTGCAGGTTCACAGCCGCAAACAGGTTGCCGCCGGCATCGGGCGAACAGAGGGTGCACACAATCAGATCATCGGGCCAGGCCGCAAGCGTCTCGATGGTAATGCCCTTGTAGCGGCGGGCATTCACATCGGTTTCGCTCGTGTTCTTGGACTCGCGCTGGGTCAGCTCGTCATCATACTTGTCAAAGTCGTTCACGCTCATCAGAATGCGGAGGTCCGGGTTGTTGCGGATGGCCACGGGAATCTTCGCACGCATGGCTTTCAGTCTGCCCAGCATGGTCGATTCTGCGCTGTCCACCACAATCACCTCGCTGTCCTTGGCCATCTGGGTCAGGATGCCGTTAAACAAGTGGTCGTCATCATCCCCATATTCACCGTTCACATAGTGGTCACCCAGTTCAAACTGTACCCGCTTGGCCAACTCGGCAAGCAGGGCGTTCTGCGCTTCGGGCGGAAGTTCCGAGAATACCAGGTTGCCCTTCGGCTGCCATTTGCGCCAGATGTTCTCGAACGTGCGGGGGTTAAACACCGTAAAGGCCATGAAGTCCACCGGGTCAAGACTCTTTTCGTCGTAGTTGAAGTTGCCCTTCGAATCCTCCACGCCGGGGTTCTCCTTGCGCTTCTGGAGCATCTTGCCGGTCTTCAGGCGCGGCAGGCTGATTTTCTTTTCCACACCGGGAATCACCATGATCAGCCCCTTTTCCACAATCTCGTTGTTCGTAGCGGCAAGCGTCAGCAACTGTTCCAGTACCTCGCCGCTGTAATTCGTGTTTCTTACAATTATTGCCATAGTTCAATCACTTTTTACGTTTGTCCTTAATTTCTCGCATGCGCTTGGCCCAGGGACTCTCATCTCCATTCGGTTCCAGATGCAGGTCTTCCATCACACGGCGCTTTACCGGCAGTTGGGCCAGGGCCTTTTCGCCGTTCTCGCGGTCATTGGCCAAAAGATTTTCGTAGATGGGGCGGGTGGTCGCATCGATGCGGCCGTCCTGCTCGGCTGCGTCAAGCAGCTGCTTGCGGGCGGCAAGGTCTTCGGCTGCAACCTTGTCTTCGTAGGTCTTCACCTTGGCCTTCAGGTCGGTGTTCTCTTTCGTAAGGATAGGTACCTTGCCTGCCTCTTCCTCCAGTTGGTCCATCAGGCGGAACACATCCGCATCACTCGCGCAGTCCTTGAAGCGCGGGCGTTTCTTTACGTCTTCCAGATTCATGTCTTCTCTGTTTTTTTGTGGCTCAACGAGCCGGTTATTGAATAAAGTATATATCTGCGCCGGTGTACTGTCGGCCGGCACGGGGTCTGCATCATAAATGCCGTCTATGAAACCGAGATCCAGGGCTTCCTGGGCGGTCAGCCAGTGGTCCTCGCCGTCAAAATAGGTCTGTTTCACTTCTTCCTTGCTCATGCCCAGCCGCTCGGCATAGATTTCACTCAAGCTGCCTTCCAGGCTTTCTATCTCTTCCATGCAACGCTGTAGGTCCTGCTTGTTGCCGTAACACCCGCCGCTCACACTGTGCAGCATCAGACGGGCATATTTGCTCATTTCTACGGGCTTGCCGCAAAGGGCTATCACACTGGCCATGCTGGCGGCTATGCCATCCACATAAATGCGGATGTCGGCCTGGCTATGGCGCAGGGCGTTGAATATCGCAATGCCGCTGTACACTTCCCCGCCGTTGCTGTTGATACGCACATGGATGCGTCGGCTCACGCGTTCGGCTTCCATCAGTTCCTGGGCTATGCGCCCGCTTTGCACCTCCGTATAGTCTCCGATGTCCCCGTACAGGAATATCGTACTGGTGCCGTCGTCACTCGTTGTAATATTGAAAAATCTGCTCATCGTCATGTCTTTACCAGCGGTTTCCCCGCCTTTCGATGGTGCGAAAATAGAACATTCCCATGGCACCAAGAAACCGCGTCCGCATCATAACGTTTTCTGGCATTATCATAACGCTGTAACCCGTCATCATGCGTACGCGCTTTTACAAACCCCGCTTTTTCATGCAATTTTGTAACGTGATTTACAACTAAAAAGGACGATTTATGGCAGATTTGACGAATGCCCAGAAAAAGGAATGGGCAAAAACTTTGTACCTCAAGGAAAACCTCACACAGCAGGAAATCGCCGACCGTGTGGGGGTGTCTCGGGTGTCCGTGTCCAACTGGGTACGGGCCGGGAAGTGGGAGGAACAGAAGGTGGGGCTTACGCTCACAAGGCAGGAACAGGTGGCTAACCTCTACCGGCAGGTGGCCGAAATAAACAAGGCCATCGCCGAACGGCCCGAGGGGGAACGGTTCCCCTCATCCAAGGAGGCTGACATCCTCGGGAAACTGTCGGCGGCCATACGCAACATGGAGCAGGAAGTAGGCATTGCCGACATCATCAGTGTTTTAACCGGGCTCATCGACTGGGTACGGGCGGCCGACCTCGAAAAGGCCAAGGAAATCACCCGGCTGGCCGATGCGTACATTAAAGATAAATTATAAAGGGATAGACAATGAAACAGACTGACAGACTCGCTCTCCTCGATTGGGAGAAGTACAAAGAAGACATCGCAAGGGCAACACCGGTTGACCGGAACATGACGGCAGCCGAACGGGAAAAACACCGGGCTTACCTCGAAAGGCACCCCATAGAATGGATCAGGTTCTTTTTCCCGAATTATGCCAAATATGAATTTGCCGACTTCCAGAAAAAGGCTATCCGGCGGATCATTGCACACGATGAATGGTTCGAGGTGCTGTCATGGAGCCGTGAGCTGGCCAAATCCACCGTCACCATGTTCATCGTCATGTATCTCACGCTTACCGGACGCAAAAAGAATGTTATATTGACCTCCAACAGCAAGGACAATGCGGTGCGCCTGCTTGATCCCTACCGGGCAAACCTCGAAGCCAACGGACGCATCATGGCATACTACGGCAAACAGGAACTGCCGGGCTCGTGGACGGAGGACGAATTCACCACCAAAGGGAAGGTTTCGTTCCGGGCACTGGGTGCCGGGCAGTCACCGCGTGGTTCGCGTAACGAGGCCATACGTCCCGACGTGCTGCTAGTCGATGACTTTGATACGGACGAGGACACCAAGAATCCGGACATCATCCAGAAGCGCTGGGACTGGTGGGAAAATGCACTGTACCCCACGCGGTCCATTTCCGAACCTACACTGGTCATCTTCTGTGGCAACATCATTGCCAAGGACTGCTGCGTGGTGAGGGCGGGCGAAATGGCCGACTCCTGGGACATCGTGAACATCCGCGACAAAAACGGATTTTCCACATGGCCGGAAAAGAACTCGGAAAAGGACATTGACCGTACACTGTCCAAAATATCCAAAAAGGCGGCACAGGGTGAATATTACAACAACCCCATTTCCGAGGGCGAGGTCTTCGAGAACATTTCATACGGCAAGATACCGCCTCTCTCCAAATTCAAGTTCCTCGTGGTGTATGGCGACCCGGCACCGGGTGAAAGCAAGGGGAAGAAAGGAAAATCATTCAAGACGGTTTCGCTTTGTGGCAAATTGGGCACCAGGCTCTATGTCATCAAGACTTTCCTGGCGCAGGCACTCAATGCGGAGTTCATTGACTGGTATGTCCGGATGCTTGAATTTGTCGGGGGCAAGACCAATGTCTATTGCTACATGGAGAACAACAAGCTGCAGGACCCTTTCTTCCAGCAGGTGTTCAAACCGCTGGTGGCAAAGGTGCGACGAGAACAGAAGATTGCGCTGTTCATCCGGGGCGACGAGGAGAAGAAGACGGACAAGGCTACGCGTATCGAGGCCAACCTTGAACCGCTCAACCGCGAAGGAAACCTTATCCTCAACGAGGCTGAACGGGACAATCCGCACATGAAGGAACTGGAGGACCAGTTCAAGCTGTTCACCCTGACCATGCGCTACCCGGCCGATGGACCGGATGGGGTCGAAGGGGCAAACCGCATCATCGACGAACTGATCAGGCGCATTGAACCGCCCGTATTCCGCTCACGGAAGGATGTAAGAAAGCGGAATAAGAAAAGATTATGACAACTTTAAAACAACAGATAAATGAAAAAGATAATTCATAAAACATCTATTTACAAAGTACAATCACCTTATAATAATTGGTACAGTATCATGACTTACGATGGGTTAAATCGCAGCAATATCATTATTGCCGGTAAAAAGCAACTGTTAAAGGTCTCTTTAGCACTAATTATCATGCTTCTATTCAATAAAAATACTACAATAAACAAATTCAAGAAATTATGAGCAAGTTTGTAGAACTCACCGATTACGATGCAAGCATCCACCGCGACATCCTCGACGCACTGGTTAGAGAGGACGAAACGGTCATTGAAGTATGTGAAGACAGGGCCATTGCCGAAATGCGGTGTTATTTGAGCAAACGCTACGACTGCAACAAGATTTTTGCAGCCACCGGGGACAACCGGAACCAGCTCGTGCTGATGATGGTCATTGACATGGCTGTCTATCACATCTTCTGCATCCACAACCCGCAGAAACTTTCCCAGGTACGCAAGGACCGCTACGAACGGGCGGTGGAATGGATGAAGGCGGTGGCCGACGAGGACATTTCAATCGAAGGGGCTCCGCTGCTGCCCGAGGAACAAAGGGCGGGCAGGTCGGATTTCCGCATTCAAAGCAACCGCAAACGAACGAACCACTGGTAAAAAGCAAGCATCATGAAAAAGAAAAACAGAAAAAACAACAAAGCCGGCATCATCACCGTAGGGGGAAACTTCACGTTGCCGGGGCAGAAGAGACCGAATGTGATTGTGCTCACACAGCCCAAACGCTTCGGGCTGGACATTTCCGACTACATGGCAGCCGTCAAGGCAGCCGAGAATGTCGATTTCTCACGACGTTACAAACTTTATGACCTCTACGAGGACATTCTGATGGATACCCACCTTTCCTGTGTGCTCGAAAAGCGAAAGAATGCCGTGCTGTGCTCCAACATGGAATTCCGGGTGGACGGGAAGCCCGACGATAAAATCAACGAACAGATACAGTCGCCCTGGTTCAACCGGCTGGTGGGTGACATCCTTGATGCGAAATTCTGGGGCTTCTCGCTCTGCCAGTTCTACAAGCTGCAGGAGTGGGTGGATTATGACCTGGTACCGCGCAAGCATGTGGATCCGGTCAGGGAACTCATCCTGCGCCACCAGACGGACATTACCGGCCATTCCTGGAATGAATATACCGACCTGCTTTTTGTGGGTTCACCGTCCGATTTGGGGCTGTTGGCCAAGGCTGCACCTTGGGTCATCTACAAACGTAACACCACGGGCGACTGGGCACAGTTCTCCGAGGTATTCGGCATGCCCATACAGGAATATATCTATGACTCCGACGACGACGAGTCCCGCCAGCGGGCCATGGAGGATGCGGCCAACGCCGGAAGTCTGGCGCAGTTCTTTCATGCCAAGGACACGGAACTCAAACTTACGGAAGCCGGAAACAAAACAGGGTCTGCCGATGTCTATGAACGCCTCTGCGAACGGTGCAACAACGAAATTTCCAAACTGATACTGGGCAATACGCTGACAACCGAATCGTCCGAAAAAGGCACACAGGCTTTGGGTACGGTTCATAAGAAAGTAGAGGACAAGGTACTGGAGGCTGACCGGAAATACGTGCTCAACGTGCTGAATTACGACATGACGGACATTCTGCTGCGCATGGGCATCAATACTGAAGGGGGGACATTCTGCTTTCCGGAACCGAAAGAAACGGATGCCGGTACCAAAATATCCATCCTCACGCAGCTGAAGAAGAACTTCAACATCCCCATCGACGACGATTATCTCTATGAGGAATTCGGTATCGACAAACCGGCCAATTACGAGCAGCTGAAGGCGGAACAAAAGACGGCTGAACAAGCCGACCAGATTACAAGCCCGAAGAAGGAGCCGGAGCCAGCGAATAAGGGACGGGATGATGAACCGACACCGAAACAGAAAAGAAACTTCCGGAACTGGCTCAAAGGTTTTTTCGTGAAAGCCCCGGCAGACGGGGCAGCTTTAGACTGGTAGTCGACAGACTGTATGCGGCTGATAATGGCAGCATCTCCATGGAGTTTGACTTCTCCGAAGAGGTGCTGCGGCG
This sequence comes from Bacteroides sp. MSK.20.82, assembly GCF_019052485.1. Lineage (NCBI taxonomy): Bacteria > Pseudomonadati > Bacteroidota > Bacteroidia > Bacteroidales > Bacteroidaceae > Bacteroides > Bacteroides sp. MSK.20.82. Next base: position 33,509 of record NZ_JAHQUN010000033.1, on the reverse strand, counting down.
TGCCTTGCTGAACATATACAGCAGGGACTTTCATCCGGCAACCGAAATCGAAATCAACCTGTTCAATGAAATATGGGCAAAGATGGACAAGGCGGCAAAGGAAGGGTTCAGCAAATCCAAGGCCATTACTCCGGACGAGGATTTCAGAAATGCCATACTCCGGAACAATGCCGTATTCTCGGCATTCAAGGTACATCGTATGCAGAATGACATGGCACGACTTTTATTGGATTCAAACGGCATTTTAAAACCGTTCGACAAATGGGTACAGGAAGTCTTGCCCATTGCTTCCCATCAGGTTCGTCACTGGCTGCGGACGGAGTATGATACGGCGGTCATCCGGGCGCATCAGGCGGCTGACTGGCAACAGTTCCTGCGCGAACGCGATATTCTGCCCAACCTCAAATGGCTACCGTCCACCTCCATTCATCCGGGGGCTGACCACCGCCCGTTCTGGAATACCATCCGGCCGATTGATGACACGTTCTGGAACATCCACCGACCGGGCGACCGGTGGAACTGCAAATGCGACCTCACTGCCACCGACGAGGAGCCGACACCACTTCCGGACGAAGACGACAAGAACAAGCCCCAGCCCGGACTGGATAACAATCCGGGAACGGACGGCAAACTGTTTTCCGACAATCATCCATATCAGGCAGAAGCCCACAAAGGTGCCCAAAAAGCGGTGGATAAACTTATGGCCCGTATTGACGAGATGATTGCGGAAATGCCGGACTACCTTACCGGGGAGGAAAAAATGGCCATTGCCCGGAACAACCTCGAAATGGAAAAGGCTCTTAAAATCAAAAAAGGAAAACCTATGGATGTGGATAAGGCGGATAAACAGAATGCGAATCCCAAACACGTGGACGAGTATATTCCTGATCCTAACGGGATATATCGTGATAAAAGGGGAAACAGATACCGGAAGAACAGCGATTACGATAAAAAACGGGATACTCCATACAGTATCAACTGCCAGACTTGCGCACCGGCATACGCTTTACGATTACGTGGATGGGATATTACCGCCAAAGGCAATGTCGCAGGGTCTAAACTTGAATACCTGAGTAATGGACGTGCTTTTGAAGTCTGGAAAAACACCGACGGTACTCCGGCGCAACATATAAGTATAAACAGCTGGCTTGCGCACAAAGGGTACCTGAAAATGACCCCTAAAAGGTACATGGAGTATTTCAATGAGGTATGTAAGGAAGAAGGCGTGTATGAATTGAGTATCGGCTGGAAAAGCGGGGGCGGGCATGCTACAATCCTGCAACGGTTCGCAGACGGCGAACTAAGGTACATAGAACCCCAAAGCGACAATTCTGCCGGTTCCGGAATGGAATGGAAAGATGTGAAATATTTATGTGAAATAGGAGCTGCGACTTCCCACAGCTGCAGGGGAGTCCTGAGAATTGACAATAAATTATTCGATGTCTCCTTCCTCGATATTTTCGATACATGAATCGATAACGTCAAGGGATAACGGACCGGTTATTTCGGTCGCGTCTTTACCGTCATACAGATAGACGAAAGGATAACCGGTACAGGAGTCTTCCGGAAACTTGAACACATAGGCTTCCTGGCCTTCATAAATACCAAGGTATTCGAAGGTGTCACCGTATTGCTCAATAAGCGTACGCGCCTCGTTCTTTACTTGTTCCGGTATATTCATAACGCATAAAAGGCATATTGAAAGCCTTGGTTGCAAAGTTATAAATTATTCTTGAATTACTGATGATTATGGACATAAAAGATTTTGCAGAACTGATAAAGCGGAAACGTGACAGACTAGATAGCATGATGCGACGCAAAATGCCGGTCATGGTAGGACGAATGGCCAAAGACCATTTTCAGGACAACTTCCGGCAGGGTGGATTTGTCAATGGCGGTCTTCACCCTTGGCCCAAAGCCAAACGGCTGTCCTCGGGAGGTTCCGATGCCGCCAGCAACTACGGCACGCTGCTCTCCGGTAGGAAGCATCTGTTCAAATCAATCGGATATACACCTGCAGACTACCGGGTAAGGGTATTCAACGAGGTGGTCTATGCACCCATCAACAACTGGGGCGGGGAAATCGATGTCACCGTCACAGACCGCATGAGGCGCTTTGCATGGGCCAAGTTCTACAAGGCTTCGGGAAAAAGAAAAAAAGCCGGCACAGGGCAAAAGAAACGCGTCAAACGACGTTCCAAGCCGAAGGAACTGAATCCGCAGGCACAGTTCTGGAGGAACATGGCGCTTACCCAAAAAAAGAAACTGCACATCCGCATCCCGCAGCGCCAGTTCATGGGCGAAAGCGAAGAATTGAACCGGCGTATCCGGGAAAAGGTGGACCAAGAAATTACCAACATTTTAAACCAATAACGATATGGACGAAATTTTTATCGCAATCATGGAACAGATTGCACAGGAAATGCCGGAACTCTCTCTCATCGACGAGGACTACGGACAATTGGAAATGGGAGCAGAAGAAGACCAGTACCCGGTCACTTTCCCTTGTGTATTAATCGGAAATACAAACTCCGACTGGCACGACCTCGGATACGGGGCACAGAAAAGCGAATCCGCACTGACCGTCCGGCTGGCCATCGATTGTTACGACGATACAAGCTACGCATCCGGCACGTATGACAAGGTGAGGGAAAGGCAGCAGCTGGCCAAAAAATTATACAAGTCGCTGCAGTGTCTGCAATGCACGGACAACGCTTCGCCGCTGGTACGCGAGAAAAGCCGTTCGTATGCCATGCCGCATTACATCAAGGTATATGAAATGACGTTCTCATTCACACTGCACGATGAATCGGCCATGCCGTCATCTTATGGGGAATAGTTCCAGCTGGGCGGCAGTCAGACGGGGGGCTTTCACCTTGGGTACAGGCTTCAGATTATAGTCTGTTCCCTCACGTGATTTCCGGCGGATGATGGTCATGATACGTTCCTCGGATATAAAGAATTCGCGCTCCGACAACACTTTTAAAGCATCGTCGAACCGCAACCGCTGTATTTCTGTCCAATAGTAGTAACGACGGCATAGTGCCTCGTCACGCAGCTTGATCAGTTCTTTATCCCGTCCTTTGCCCATACATTTTATTTCTCTTACAAAAATAACTGATTTCCATCTATTTTAAGAACAAAAGCGCCGCAATTATAACAACTGCGGCGCTTTCTGTTTACAGGGTTAACGGGTTTCGGCTACAAACGGCAGAAACTGGGTTCAATGCGGGTCCATACGCCGTTTTCAGGGTTGCGGCGGCTGAAGTAGTAGTTGGTGGCATTGCGCTGCACTACATTGGCTTCCTTGAACAGGCGCATGATGTCTGCATACTCTTCATCGAACTTATCTTCCAGTTCATACAGCTTTGAAATGCTCTTGTAGTCCAGGTCGCCCATCTTGTTGCGCTCCAGCAGGGTCAGGGCCATCTGATACATCGGATCATCAGAACCTTTCTCGCTGTTCTGCATGTAGCGCTTCAGGTAGTCAATCAGACGGTCGGCTGCCATGTCGGCTCGTTCATCGAAGCCTTTCACCTTGTTGCTTTTCACCTCCAGACGGAAGTCACCGTCCGTAATGGTGTAGCTGCGCTGTTCGTCGCTTTTCACCTGGCCGTATTCCTTCATCACCTTGGTAAAGGCATCGGCTTCTTTTTCCAGCCATCCGCGGAACCCGGTCACGGCATTCACCATCTCAAGGACGTTGGTCTTTACTTCGTGCATAAACTCACCGCGTAATGCCTCGTAAGTTTCACGACGGGCGATGCGGTCTTCTTTCTCTTCTTGCTGCAGCTGGGCCATGAGGGCTGCTCGCTGTTCTTTACTCAGGGACTTGATGTCCACACTTTGATTGTTCTTTTCCATTTTAAATCATTTTAGTTGTTAATCAGCTATTACTTTGTCATCCTTCAGCAGCAAAGCGAATGTCCTGTCTCTTTCTGCTTTGGTTTCAAACTTCTTGTATGTCTTCCAGCCACCGTTTATGCCGGTACACATCTTTATCCTCGGGCCTGGATAATCATCCTTTCGTATTATACAGAACCCCGCTTTTATCAGCTTGTCTTGGTCATCTATCCTCATAATCATCCTGCTTTTCCGGTTCATCGTCTATCAGCATGGCCTCCCCATTGGCATACGCCCAGTCGGCCAGTTCGTTGAAAAACTCCGCTGCATCCTGGTTCTCCATATCGGATGTCGTAAGGGTCACGTCTTTTCTTATGCGCTCAAGCGCTTCATGTGCTTTTTTATCCATATTGCTCTATTTATCGGTTAAACCTCCTTTTCGTTGGATAGCCCGCAGTTTGATGGCCAGTTGTTCCAGCTCGGCTGTACTAACCTGAACAAAGGGCTTGCCGGCTATCCGGGGGTTGTTGCAGAATTCGTTCACCCGGTTCCAGTCGGTGGTGTCTATACCCAACTGTTGCATCAGCTTCAGGCAGACGCTGCGTTTCCGTCGCAGTTCCTCGCGAAGTTTCTGCCGCCATTCATCCTGCCCGGTCAGTTTCTCCAAGGCACAGCAGCAGGCTTCATATTCCTTGGATGTCATTTCACGGAGGCTTTCCGTACGGTTCCACGTGTACTGCAGAACGATTTGCTTCTTTAGCCCTTCCCGGTCTCCTGTACAGGGCAGCTTGTTGAACAATGTGTAAAATCGGGCGAAATTGGTTACTTCCTGTGCCATCTTTATTCTATTAATAATTGGAATCCTTTTTCCGTAATATACATATCCTCACGTTCTATCCACGGTTCTCTCAAATCATCATCATCTTCTTTGGAATCCGAGAAATTCAAACGAAGGCTGTTCTCAAGGCTGCAATCTATTTGTTCCTCTATGTCAGCAATGCTTGCATCTTCAGGAACTGATCCTCTAAACTTTACAAGTACCGTAATTTCTTTTGCCATAATTCAAAAACTAAAAGGTTATTCAAACAACACTTTAATGCCACACGAACTGGCCACATCAAGTTCCAGCTTGGCTCCCTTGCTCAATTCCCAGTCCTTCAGCATGTAGATATAGTCACAAGCCAACAGCAGGGCAATGTCGGCCCGCATGTGGACTCTCCAATGGGCTTCATCCGGCAATCCGTTCTTGAAAGGGTTTACAGGATCATAGCCTTGTGTCATCAGTTTCTCCTCGGCACGGCTGAAGGCTTCCTTGCGCTCATTCATATCATAGTGCGCGATGGCTCCGCTGATGTACACTTTCCCGGCATCGGTCGCTTCACCATGTTGAAAAGCCTTGTGTCGTTTCCACCGTTCCGGAACCACCACACTGTAGTTGCACGATTGGCAGCAGCAGCCTTCTTCTTTCACCGGGAACGGATTGTATCCGTAGCCCTCATACTCTTTGCCGCAGATGCAGCACACTTTCTTTTCTTCTTTCTTTTCCATCACTTCAAATCTTTAATGTTTATTTGGCAGGACGGATGCCATACCTGGATATTCCGGGCAAACATCACATCCCTGGTTTCTATCACTACGTGTCCCTTTGTCTTGGCCCTGCGCAGACGGAGGTCGCTTTGTATGTTACGCTCTACCCAATCGTCCACCACGGCCTCCGCCTCCTGTCCTTTCAGGAGTATCTGGTACAGCTTATTCTCCCATTCCATCATTCAAATAATCCTCCATATTATCGTCCTTCAATGTTTTGGCAGCACCTTCTTCCCATATCACGTAGGGCTCACCGGGCTTTTCCATAAAGCGGCTTTTGCACCAGGCTTTGAAACAGCTTACCATGATTTTCACATCGGCATCATATTCCACCTTGCGGGCGCTTCTACCTGCCGGATGAAGTCCCTCGGCATGGCTGATGAAGATAAACAGTTTCTTGGGATGACGTTCCTTGAACTCCTTGTAGGTTTTGTAGTTCAAGCCGCTGTATTGGAAGCTGTCGATAATCACGATTCCGGGACTGCCTCTGCGCCGTAACCGTTCCTCCAATTGCTCCATCGGTTCCCGGTCAAGGATAATCAGCTTCTTTTTCACTTCACCCATCTTGTGCCGTTTCAGGCTCATCTGGAACGACAAACCGGTACTTTCTTCCAAACTGTCATAAATTACGCGTCCGAAGCTACACAGGTACTTGGCCAGCTGCATCACAAAGCTGCTCTTACCGTTTCCGCTGGCACCCCAGATAATCCACACGCCACTCTTGGCAGGGTTGCCTATCGAGGTTTGCCAGTCCCCGGAAAACTCGAACCGGGGAATCTTCATGTTCAGCACCTCACCGGGGCTGTAGGCTCTCTTCAGTTTCACGGCTACCTCCTTTCAATTCTTCAATAAGAGCATCAGCATAGTCCACAGCAAGTCCGGCAACTTGTTTTATAGACATTATACCTGATGAATTGCTTCTTACTACCGGAAGCATGCTTTTGGCAATTTCATATCTGCGCTGTTCCCAGTCTATCTCATTCGCTTTTCTCATCTCGCGATGGATACCGATAACAGCATCCATCGCTTGCATTTCTATCTTGCTTATCATGCCTGCACCCTCCTTAATTTTTCGATTTCGGTATAAACGCGCCTCAAGCCGCCTCCGGTGCTGTGAACAATCTTGGCTATATCAGCCCCGTCCGGGGCATTGATTTTGGCCACGATGGCAGCCTGTGCCTTCAGGAATTTTTCTCGTTCCTGTGCATCATCCGGGGTCACCTTGCTGTACGAATCTCCGTAACGGCTCAACATTTCGGTATAGCCTACCTTCTTTCCTTCGATGGCGCGGTTGATTTTTTCCTTCAGCCCGTCGGCACCCATCATATACCAGGCACAGCAGCGTTCGGTGGCATTCCACAGGGCCTTCAGTTCCAAAAAGGCTTCATACTGCAGGTCGCCGGCTTCGTCCAGAATAACCAGGGGCGTATCAATCGTGCGCAGGTAGGCTACCAAGTCTTCATACACGTCGCTGTAGCGTCCGTTGCTGGTCACACCGAATTCCTTGGCAATGTAGCGTATCAGCTTCAACTTGGTCTTTACCTGGCTGCAGTCCACATATACGGCGTGCTTGTGCTGCTTTACATAAGCTTTGGCCGTAAAAGTCTTGCCGATATTGGGCATATCGCACAGGATGGCGCTCAGACCGCTGCCCTGGCACACTTCCAGCTGCTTGCTCACAAACACGTAGGTCGGGGTCTGGGCTGCCAGCCAGGGCATTTCCGTGCGCAGTTGCACGCCCAGTCTTCGGGCTATGCCTACCCAGTTGGCATCACTGACCTGCTTTTCATAATTGCCCCGCTTGATGGTATTGTACACACTTGGGGCTATGCCCAGTGCCGTAGCATGGCGGTTGTCACTGGGATAATTTTCACGGTCGGCGGCTATCGCTGCCACAATACGTTGCTTTACTTCATTTGTTATTTCCATTTGAATGCTGTTTTAAATTCGTTCTAACGTCGTTAATTATATCTTGGCTACTGCATCATGCTCGAAAGCACTGATGTCCATATAGGCTGAGTAATCGTCTTCTTCGGCTTGTGCAGGAAGGGGAACGGCTTCAGCCTGTACCTCTGTTATCAGTTTCGCTTCCTCTTTGGCAAGGATGCCCACACGCTTGATCTTTCCGTCCTTCATCATCTTGTCGAATTTGGCTACATACTTGGCCTGTTCGGTATAGGCTGCCCTGTCGGCTTCGGTCTGCTCGGCTGTATTCTCATTGTAACGGGCTACGGCCTTGCAGGTGGCGATATATCGTCCGTTCTGGTAGATATATACCTCGCTGATGGTTCCGTCGGCATCGGGCAGATAATAGGCATCTACCTTGTAGTTTCTCGGCTCCAGTTTTTCGATGATTTCCGGGCTGGGCAGTCCGTATTGGTTGTACATCACCGTGCAGTAGGTGTTCTGCCGGATGGTTGTTTCGGTATGCTGCCCGATGAACCGGTAAAGAACGGCCTTGTCCCAAGGGGCAAGGTTCGGGTTCTGATGGGCGCAAAGCACATCCCAACGGCTCATGCCCGGATAGCGCTTTTGGTTGGGGTGAGGCTGTGCGTTGAAGGTCTCAATGGCGCGTATATCATCGGCTACCAGTTCTTCATAACTATAGGTCTTCACCTTGTAGGTGTTGTTCTTTTCGTCATACACCTTTTCTTCCTTCGGGCGGTTGGCTTCCAGCTTGGCCCACCAGCGGCCAATGCCTACCTGCGTGCGTTTCTCCACACCGTATTTCTTTTCGCGGTTCTTGTGCTCGGCACGTTTTTCACGCGAGTTCCCGGGGTTACACCAGCGGATCAGGGGGAAGACGGTACCGGCTTGCATCAATCCGTCGGCAAAGTCGCTTACCAGGTGGTGTTCCACTTCCAACTCGGCGGGGATATACATGCCGTTCCGGTCCAGAGTCTGGAACATGTTTCGCATGCAGTCCAAAAACAGCTCGCCTGTCTTGTACCGGTTGTAGGCATATCCCACTACAGCACCGCTCACCACATCGTAGGCATAATAGGCTTTCACGCGGTTGCCGTCCTTCATTGGGCGCGGCAGGTCGCGGTCGTCAAGCGAAACCTTACTCAAGGAATATTCACCGATGCTGCGCAGATGGTAGGGGCGGTAGGCGTTGTTGAAATCCCATTGGCTCATGTGCAGCTTACCGCGAAGGGCCTTGTTCTTGGGGTTGTTTAGGTAGTTGGCTACTGTGGCCGGGCTCAATACCAGCGGATTTCCATCCTTGTCGGTAAAGTCTGCCGGATTCAACACCTCGCCGGTTTCGGGGTCATATAGCTCCAGTTCTCCTTGCACAAATAGATTGTACTGTTCCCACACGGTGGTATTGAAGGGCTGCTCCGGTTGGGCATCGATGCTCAGCAGCAGGCGTTCAATGTCATAGGTCACTTTCCGGCGGTTCTGGTTCATGAACTTGCGGCTGATAAGGCTTTCATAGCCGTTGGCCTTGAAGTCATTCACACGCTTCTTGAAGCGGTTGGAACTGACAGGCAAGGTATGTCCGAACTCTGCTTGGTAGTAACTGATGGCTCCAGCCAGTTCTCCCCAGTTCACCGGTCCTGCCTTCATGGCCTTTCGCATAAACGTGGCATCCTCCATGGCACGCATCACTGCCTCAATTACCGAAGCGTTTACCGTATATTCTTGGATGTGTTCCGGTGGCAGTGCATCTCCGTTGTCAAAACGAAACCGGGTGTAAAATTCCCGGGCTTTCGCATCGATGTGATAATGGCTGCCGAGCCAGTTTCTTATTACGTCTTCTTTCATATCTCCGTATTTTAGTTTTATCCTTTCCTGAAACCGTAGGGGCATGGTGGCTATTTCTACCAAAACGTAACCTCCCAGACCTCTTCCGGATCGAACTACATTGATTTTCTCCTTTGCCGCTAACTTCTTGTAATTGGGTATCGACATGATGGGAGCAAGTTCTTCTTCGGAAAGAGTGGAAGGATGAACTCCTTTCAGCGTGCGGCTTCTGCTATAGTCTGCCTTTCCGTTCACCATCACCGGTCGGTCATCGTAAGTCAGGTCATTGTAGGATATGCACAATATCTTTCCATAATACTCCATTTCATTTCTATTTATAAGGCAGATGCCATCTGTTGGGTCTCGTGCTGCAGCTGCATGAAATCCGATACAAATTCACATTGGTAGGTTTCAGTCCGTTTTCCGTCCACGTACACATCCACATCATTGGTCTTTCTGTGGACCACGAGTTTTACACGGGGACCGAAAGTGCAGGTCATGGTCTTCTCGCACTCCTCGAAGGTGGTTTCGCAGTTCGGAATGAAGTTCCCGTCAGTCAGTTTGCCGCCTCGCTTCAGGGCAAGAGTGCGTATCCGGCGCGCCTGATCGCTGTCACGGACAAAATTCAGTGCTTGCCACACAGCCTGACGGCTGCATCCGAATGTCTTCATCAAGAAGGTCTTGGTCTCGTTATCTGTCAAAATCTGCTTTCTCATATCGTCATACTTTTTAATCGTTATCGTTCGTTCAAAGGTTTTCAACGGCTTCCGCTATTTCCTAATCACCCGTCAGTATTTCATGAAGGCGTGTCCCTTTCTGCAGTTCTTCGACCAGCACCTGCATCGCTTCCTCACACACACAGCTCACATTCTCTATCACCCGGTAGGCATCCGAGTTGCTTATCTCATCCTCCGTCATGAATTGTCCAGCCAGCTCCATCGCCTGGTCAGCAATATTCTGCGTATGTGCCGTATTGCCTATCATTGTGCGCAACTTCTGTTTGAACAGACTCTCTGCTGTTCTCGGATTGAAATTCTTTGCCATAATCTAAATTTTAGAGGTTAATATCGTGGGGCGCGGGGAATCGAACCCCGGCGGCTTTCTACGCTTTCTCATTGTCGATTTACCAACTCTCCGGCCGTGCCTGCCGCCCCTGCCCGTCTTTCCGGGCTGCCAGTTATCCGACAATCTATTTGCCTTGTTCTTCTATCATCGAAAGGACAACCTTTCTGTCTTCATCCCAAAGCGGAAGCCCCAATTCGATGGTCCGTTTCACCACTTCCACCTCACCGGCCAGCCTTACCGCTTCTTTGCGGAAATCGGTATCGTCATACGCATGCGCCTTGCCAATCAGGAAGTCGGTCAGGTTGCCGATAACTTCCTTTTGCCGTTCACATTTCATCTCATAGTTCAGCACCCGTACATGAACATCACGGATAATCCGGCTGTCCCCATGTTTCTTGAAATCTTTGCAGAACTCATCCTTGTTCATCGAAGTGTTCAAATAAACCGCATGGATGTAATCAAAATCCTCTGCTGTAGGAGTTATTCCCGTCCGTTCCATAAATTCTTGCTGTGTCATAGTCTCACTTATTTAAATTCGTTTATAATCGGTTTCAAACTCACGCCGTAGCAACTCATCAAGCGGCGAATAAGGTTCCTCACATAAAAATCGGGGGCTGAAAACACAATCCCATTCTCTTCGGTGTATCTGAAGCTGATACCGTCCATCATCAACACGTAAGCAACCTTGTGCTTCACGCTCTGTGTCTGCCATTCTTTTATTTCTTCGTTCATTTTCTTTAATCCTTAAAATTCGCTAATCACACGCCTTTTTTGTATATTTGGCGCGCTGTTTACATCTTAAACACGCTGCAAATATAGACAAGATTTCTCGATTATGAAAGAAAAACAACAAGAAAAATCGCCTATAAAGCAAAATATCTTGCTTTACTTAGAAAACAAAGGTGTAACCCCCTATGAATTCTATAAAGAATCGGGGGTTACAAGGGGAATTCTACAACAAAATAATGGAATCAGCGAAGATAACATAGCAAGATTTCTCGCTTATGCTCCAGATGTAAATATCGAATGGCTTCTTACCAGCAAAGGAAGTATGATAAAAGATGGTTCTACCGATATTCAAATATCGAATGATACAACCACTTCAGCTATGCCAACCACGTCCATGAACCCAGGCATCGGCACACCGTATTACGATGTGGATTTCATCGGCGGCTTTGATGAAGTGTTTAATTCACAGGTAAACATACCTGCCACCAACATTGTAATAAGGGGATTCGAGAAAGCCAGCCTCTGGTGCAATGTCACCGGGCACTCCATGGAACCCAAAATAAACCATGGCGACATCATCGCCCTGCGACAATGCACACTCAACGACATCCAGTATGGAGAGATCTATGCAGTGGTATTGGACACCATCCGTACCATCAAAATACTGCGCAGGTCGCCGGATCCAAGCAAGTTGCGCTTCATTCCCATTAATACAGAGGACTACGATGAGCAGGAATTCGACAAATCACGCATCATGAATGTCTTTGAAGTCATTGGAAGCATCAGCAAGTTCTTCTAATGAGGAAGCACATGCGTCATATCACCCAACATGCACAATAAGACGCACGCACACACTTTTCAAGGAATTTTCAGGGTAGCAGGACACAAAAACAACTGTAAATCAAATGTTTCGCGCTATATATATAATGTGTATCAATAAAAAAAGTGTCGTTTTTCCTATCTGAAAACAGCGAAAAACGGCACTTATTTACATTTGCTACATTCTTTCCTATTTCGGGCGAACCCTCCAAAATCCGAAAAAGTAACCCCTAAAGTAACCCCTAACTTAAAGAAGTAGTAACCCCTAACAGTAACCCCAATAGTAACCCCTAACTAAAAATACCACCCGTACAGACATAAAAAAAGGGGAGCCATAAGCTCCCCAATCAGCATTCAAAGAAATAACGCCTACAAGCCTTTCTAACGGCGTTATTATATCGTTCTAACCATTGCCCTTACTACCGCCCGAAATGAGCGTAGATTGCTTAATTATAGCCTTTTTCGTGCATATTGTGCCGTTACCAGACAGTCCGGCATGAAGCAGGTAATTCTTGGTTGCCCCCACCTGATCTGCTGTCAGAACCGTATAAACAGCCGATATACTGCTGAAATACCAGTCTTTCTGCTTCGTCCCGTCTATTTTATGCAGCAAATGCACATGAATCACTTTTGCCATACTCGTTTATATTATGCTGCAAATATACCAAATAATGCTTATTTAGAAGAATTTCAAGGCATCATATTTGAAAATAGACATAAAAAAACGGCCATACAGCCGTTCACACCATCATATAACAAAATCCATCAACCCAGCCATAAAACGGCCACACAGCCGAAAACAAAGCCCTTCCAGGCCGTTTTAGCCCCATCTGCAAGCCCGATGTAAAGCAATCCCCCGAATATCCGAAGAAAAGCCCCTCAAACGTAAAGCAGATGTAATCCCATGTAAAGAGAAAAACCGCTTCGAAATATTCAGCCCATTTTCCCGATCATGCCTAAACCCTTTGGTTTTCAAAACCTTTCGCCCATTTTTCCCGACCATTGAAAAAACCGCTTCGTTCTATGCCCCATATTACCAATGATCAAATGTTTCCACCCTGTTTTTTTCCAACAGAACAAGAATGTCCTTTTCCTTATATAAAAGTTTGCCTCCTATTTTGTAATAGGGCAGCCTGCCGTTCATTCTGTAATCAGCCAGCGTCCTTCGTGTCAGCTTCAATTTCTCCGCCAACTCGCTGTCGGTAATGTAACGCTCTCCGTTCAGAACCGGACGAAGGCTTTTTTCCTGATCATCCAGCATTTTGGACAGGGTGCTTATGTTCCGAAAAAAACGTATAATCTCAGGGCTTTCTTTAGTCAGTATGAATTGAGTCATAAGGATTCGGGGGTTACATGGTGAATACTGTTTTCCAAATAACGTATAATATCCTGACGCCTGTAATATACCTTGCGGTCTATATGGCTGTAAGGGATAATCCTGCTTCTCCGAAGTTGCAACAGCTTTCGGGGCGAGACATTCATAAGCATACACGCTTCCTGGTTATCAATCCAGTCATCCATACTACAGATGCCTCCTCCGCATGTTTCACGCATTTTCTTTTCAACGGCTTCCAAAGCCTCATTCATTTCCATGAATGCCTTAGCTTCGATACATACAAACTCCATAAACTCTGCTTTTTTTGTCCGGCACGAAAATACGGGAAGTAAAAGTCGTGGGCAAAAGGATGTCATCAAACGGCATCAGATGTCATCAGATGTCAGAGACCGCTCTGTTTGGGGAAGCAAATTAAAAGAATGGCTAAAAGTCTGTTTCTTTACCGGAAAAACAGTATTTTTATCCCGGGCAATCTGTCCGAAAATAAAAAAACAGGAAATATGGAACTGATAATCAATGCAACATTATTACTAGCGGCTATCGTTCTCTGGATATACGGACAATACTGGAGGAAAAAGTGCGGCAAGGTGCTATGCCAATATGCAGCAGCCTACGATGAGCGGGAAGACAGGGAGAAACCGCTACGTCAAGCCATCATAGCAGGAAATCCTCATGCACCGCTGTTATATGCGCTGACTTGTCCTGAGCTGTTTGATAAAGTCCGTCCGTTGCGATTGTTCTCATTCGGGAGCATTCGCTGCGTGTTTGCCGGCTATTATTTTCCCAAACGCTTTGAAAGCTGGCTTTGTGATGACCAGTTGGCATTCGTGCAAAAAGTATATGATTTCAAGGATGGAAAAGACAGCTGTACGGAATATTTTTCACAAGCATTCCTGCTTCTTTCCACTGATGAGGATATTACTGCCATGTTTATGCCGTGCAGCACATCAGACCGCTATTACAGACGTTTCTCAGGTATTGCCAGTTTTCTGGAAACGCATGGCTATGTCCGTTCAGGACTGGATTTAATATGCATTACGGAAAGCAGGGAGTGTAAACACACCTCAGAAAAACGCTCTGAAATAAATACCGCCAACTATATGATGTCAAACGATCTGTACGGAAAGCGCGTGGTGATTGTCGATGATTTGCTGACCAGCGGATCCAGCCTGATGGAATACGCCCATAATCTGGAAAGGGCCGGTGCCAAAGTGGAAGGTGCTGTATTTCTTGCCCGTACCTTTCAGATGCCTTCGCCGACAAAAGTAAAACGCCTGGTATGGAAACGCCATCTATCAGTCCTGATCCGGAGAAGGTCTGACGACCTGTAAATTGTAAAGTTTACATTCGGATTTTACAATTTTACACCTCGAATTTTTACATTTCAATTTCCCCTATACTATTTTTATATCTGTATTTTATTGATTTGCAGCATTATATAATTCCCCGTCCAATATAAACGGATAATGTGGCATACATTTTTCACTGAACATGGCATATACTCTTGAAAGTGCGCACAAGAAAAGGGTATTCCAGTAATAACCTTTAAAAAGACAGGAGAAAATTGCCATGATGTATATAGACAATGAAGTGCTTGAAAAAATGATAATGACCATAGTGGAAGGTTTTGACCGTATAGAAAAGAAACTGGACAGGATGGGACGCGTGAAGGACTGCCTGAACGGAGACGAGCTTTTGGACAACTATGACATTGCCAAACTGCTAAACGTGTCATTGCGGACAGTCGCCCGTTACAGGGAAAAAGGGCTGATTCGTTATTACCAGACGGACGATAACGGGAAAAACTTCTACAGAAGCTCGGAAATACAGGAGTTTTTACAGAAACGTGGGAAAAAAAAGATAAAAGCGTGAATGCCATCCCTGAAAAGTTATGCTACTGACAGCAAAGAAGAAGCTTCCCTTTCCCTAATCGGCGGTACTTTGAAAAGAATGATGCCAAAATTAATGGCCATAAGATATAGGTGAAAAACATTGGGCAAACTTTATGAAAAGCTGAACCGATATGAGCAGGTCATGACAGACAAATGGGCAAGTGCCGTGCAGCTGAAAAGCTGCACGGCACTACCAATCATGGTATCTCTATATTCATTTTCTTCATATACGCTGTATCCAGCTCAGCACCTTTCCAGTTTATGTCGGGAGGGAATTGTTTCCATCCGTCTTTGGGTGGGGATAATACCCATTTAGGAACAATTGTTTTTATAACATCACCATATTCATGTTGTTTTTCAGAATACTTAATCAGTAGCCTATCTTCTGCAAGATTATAATTGCTCAGAGTGGCTTCTGTATATGTATTATAGTTTTTTCCATAGACTTCATATGAAAAACTATAACGCATAGTAGAAGTTTTCCCTATAAAGTATTTACTACCTTTGTACTTAGCTATAGTATAGCGTACATTTTCGGAACTATAAAAGTAATATTTATCAGAAAAATAGATGTAAGTCATATTTACAGCCAATAAGATACCTACTATTATCCAACAATTATCTTTTATCCAATTTATATACTTATTTACCATTTGTTTCTTTATTATTAGTTTTTGGAAAAATAATATCAATCTTGTTCTGAAAAAAATCTTGAGTTAATGAAAATTCTAACTTGATAGCCCCTTGATCTAAGATCTCCCCAAATCTTAATCCTCGATAGACCGTTTGCATTGCTGTCTCTGTTAAATGTGGAATTTGAGTTGCCGTATTCAGTCCTACTGAAAGAACTATTTCTCTTTTGTTCTGTATCTCAAAAGGAATCTTGCTTTCCACTTTACTGAAAGCATATCCTAATCCCCAATTAATAAGGAACCTTTCTGTAGAAATTGAATCAAAAACACTTTCTTGTTTTTCTATACTGTAATTAAAGGCAGACGATAACGCAGAACTAAAACCAAGTGGCAATCCCAACGCACTAGCTTCTACTTCTACAAAATTGATTGATTTCATAGCTTCCTTTTGTGCGACTTTGAAACTCATATCTTCAATATAAATGTTATAAATTGTTTTATAAGCATACTGCCAAGAAGCATTACCCACTCCTGCCTTCAGTATCATTTTCAGTGTTGTATGTTTTGGGTACAGCATTTTTGCTGTAATGTTTGACAATGTATGCTGTCCTGGAGCATTTCTCATTATGGCATTTGAAACTGTACGCACTCCTTTAGTGCCGATATCTTTCATAGCTGCTGTCAGCCGTGATGTCAAGGTTGCATTATGGGAAACAGAACTTCCCCATAATCTGCCACCAACCTTTCCCAAGGAAGTAAAACCGAGTGAAGCTCCTGCGGTGGATATGGCGGAAATAATCCCTGCTGCCGTCAAAGCGGCTTGAACAAACTGTTGACTGGTTTCTTCCCTTGCCGCATTGAAAGCCAGATTAAAATAAAACTGTTCTTCCTCTAATGAAGTGGCATTTTTCATGCATTTTCTGAACAATGCAGGATTACGGTGAAGCACCATACCCAATTGCCTGCGCATCCATCCCGGCATTTTACCTTTCACTACCACTTCCGGCAGCTGGAAGTGGTATTCATTCTTGTCATTTGTATTCTTATGTTCCATATCACTCTTCTGCCCATTTACCATTATTGAAATCTATATTTCCGAACTTCAGGAACTCCGGTGTGAAAATCATTTCCAAAAGGATTCCATCGGTTGCAGTTGATACGGATTTTTTATAGCTTATACAATATGCGTTCTCAAAACGAATGGAAAGAACGGCACTGGACAGCCCATCAGGATTCCTGAAAATGATGTAACCGGAGTGTTGCTGCTTGTATTTATACATAGCCCAATGGTTGAACAGAAAATTTGAAGGATGGTTCAGTGATATGGAAAACAATCCTCCTTTCTCTTCCCATGCGGGTTCTCCTTTGTGATTCACACGTTGCATAAATTCTATGGAGAAAGAGTCCAGACTATACGAATTCAGTTCTCTGTCCCCGTCAATCTCCATAAATGCCTTGATACATGGGTCAACAACAATGGGAATTGCCTTGTCTGCATTATAGGTCGAGTTGAATATGGTTGCTGTCCGTTGCGGTTTATCCCGACTTTCCTGCCATTCATAAAACAGAGAGTCCGAGCCTAATGTAACATCTTCACCTTGCAATGTGAGTATGGTTGTGACAAGACCTTGTTTGCCAAACCCTTCATAAGAAAACTTCATTGCAATGCAAGCTACATTAAGTAACTGCAATGTTTCTTCGGGTATTCTTGCTTCCGATAGATTCAAGACCTCCAGCTGCACATTCATCCTTTCTTCACTTCCAAGAATCCATTTATGAAGATATTGGGGAGGAAATCCCCTGAATGCAACGGTAACCATACCGCCAATGATAGGAGTGGAAGGTTTGCCGTTATCGCTGATCCCTCTGTCGAAAGAGTATTCCATACTTTCCACCTCAAAGACATCCGTGAAAAAAGGCACACCGTCAGAATTTGTATTATAAATGCTGCCTGTTCTCATTATTGTTTTGTATCCAGCCATAAACCACAATTTTGTTTCGTTTGCAAGTAATGAAAAATAAGGGATAATTCCAAAAACTATACAAAAATAGTTTCACATATATACAAGAAAGTGAGGGAAATATAAAAAAGGCAGTTTCCCTTTGTCTGCCCAGACAATAGGAAAACGCCTTTTTGTGTTCTATACCGGGATGGGGTTTACCCGTAACGTGTCAAGATTGAGATAGGCTCCCCGGTAGAACGTTCTTCCTTCCCTGAGCATGCGCCACAGGACGTCGCATCCGATTTGTGCCAACATGGAATTGATGAAGAGATCCTGTTTTTGCAATGCCTCAGTCAGCGAGCAGCTCGGTCCTGAATCCTTCTCCCTGATGGTGGAATAAGGGACTTCCTCCGTTATGACGTTCATCTTGGGTATAGGCAGGTATTCAGTGGAGGAGGGCTGCGGTATCTTGCTTTTGACATTACCTATCAGTACTTGTCCGGTGGTCTGGGCATTGCCGAAATCCATCCAGTATATCGGTGATTTCTCGTCATCGTATGAACGTTCCCTATGCTTTTTCAAAAAACGCCACAGACCGGTCCGTGAACGGGTGGTATCCGTGCAGGTGATGATGATATTCGCCAAAACGGAATCTGATGTTCCTGACGGATAGCATTGCCTTTTTGCCTCCCATGAAAAGCCGAAAAAGCGGTTGATACGGGTTACAAGTGCCACCGCCTTGTTCAGTCCGAGCTCGGATTCGCTGAACAACTGGCGTCCGATATTCGCTTCCGTGACAGTATCGGGGTCAAAAACCGTCACGTGCAGGCCCGGATGTCCGAGTGCCTGCAATGCGATACTCATTCTTGCCAGATTGGTGGCCACCTGCGATCCGGTTCCGCCCGCACCGATTACGAAAACGGTTACGGGATGGTGGGGATTGAGCAGGTATCTGTCTGTATAATGAATCTTTTTCATACCAATAAGTCTTTAAGTTGTCTGTCCATAGGTTTCAATTCGTTATAGTCAAACGGATTGGTCCGTGCCTTTTCCGTCACCGAAACCAGATTGCTTTCGGTGGGATTCCTGCTTCCTCCCAAATGGGAAAATTCACTGAGCCAGAAGCGTTTTTCCCAATACTCAAGGAGTTTTGAGAAAGTCATGTTTTCCGGAGGAGTCAACGAGGCATTTCCCAGACAGACACTGCTTCCCGTTACATTGAAAAACGGGGCAAGGAAAAGCGGGCTGTCTTCTGCCGGTGCTTCTCCCTTATAGGCAAAAATTTCCAGTCTGTCACCGGAAACCCTGTAAATGACACCGGGTACATGGAATGTCCCGTCCGGAATATTCAGCCTTTCGGAAAAGAACATCTGCCGTTTTCCTGGAGGATTGTACCAGATGTACCTCTCGTGTCCCTTGCGTGTATCGCACCACAGCATATTGGCGGGGATTTTCCCATGCGGTACATCCTGCCGGTTATCCGTATAGTATTCCACAAGGGAGTCCATAAATTCATACGTAACGGGGACGGCAGCCTCCATCCGGCCTCTGTCGTTGATCGGATGCAGTTCGAGATAATATGTCCCGTGTCCATAGCGGCCATCACTGTATTCGTAAGCAATCAGTGCCGCTTTGGGAACCATCACCTGTTGAAGTTTCTTAGTCAGTTCATTCATTTCATTCGTTTTAAAAGTTGTCATCAATATAGTCTGTAAAACGCACCAACCATCTGGAAAGCCTTTCCGGATAGTCATCCATCTGAAAAAGACAGTCCGTTTCCGGTGTCAGTAGCTTGTAAGTGACCGGAGTAAGGGCATAGACCTCCCGGTAGTCCGAATTCATATACTCCTTGACACACTCCATCAGCGTATCACCAGTAGAATAGACCAGCATGACCTGGCTTTCCATTCCCACCGGGGGAAAATCGCATTCCTCTTCATAAGCCCAATCGTACTGGTAGCCTGTCAGGACCGGGCTTTCCGGAGTAATCAATGCCATGCCGTCCTCTATCAGTTCCAACAGCTTCAGCTCTTTTTCCTTTTTTGTCCGGTAATTCCGCACAGCCTCTTCCAAAGACTTGCAGAACGGTTTGCCCGACATCCGTCTGAGTGCTTTCATCCGTTTTCCAGACTGATAGGAATCCGCCAGTCGTCTGTTCGCCCTGATCTCCTTCGGGGAAGCATCGGAATCCCGGTTTCCCCAGTCTTCCAGCTCTTCTATGGCCAAGTCATAATAAAATGTCTCGGTAACATCGTACAGCCCGTGATGCCGGACAAATTGCCGGATGAACTCCCTGACAATGTCCTTTAATGGTACCGGAAGCCGTTCCGTAAAATCAACCGGAATCCAAAACAAAGCAGGTTCCGGCCAGTCATGATGGCGGAACAGACAGAAATGCAGCCTTCCGCTTTTCTTTTCCAGATTGATACACTCCGGTACACACTCTTCCATAACTCTGTACAACTCGGCAATATTCAGGCGGGGGCACCCCCCTTTCCTGTATCGGAAAGGGAGTTTTATGCCCATAAGTTCCGCATATCTTGATGCCGACCGGTAGAGATAGTCAAAATTTTCCGGAGTCGTGAGATTGACCGGAGAATCATTATCCATATCCTGATGCCAATAATCCGGTGCAAGGGGTGTGATTCTACCGGTCAGAAAAGCATTGTGCTTCCCGGTGGCAGAAGTATCCTTCTTTTCCGTTCCGAGGTTCCCCTTCGGATGTGGGACGAACTTACTGAGAGAATAATCAGCCGTGCCAGTCCATCCTTGGCTTGTTCTGAAAGCTGTCTGCATGTTTCCTTATCCTTTTTTTTCTTGTTCATACCGCTTACCCTTTCACTCCGATGGTTGTCTTGAAGCGGTAAACCGCCTTGTCGTCCTCCCACTCAGGACCATGTACCGTTGCCGTAGTCAGTTCAGGGTAGGTCATGGAATAGAAGTCCATCACCTCGTTTACGGACAGTTCGCTGTTCGGATCATCCAACACGAGCTCCACGGAGTCCTTCTTGAATTTGAATACTCTCTGCAATCCTTTGATTTCAAGTGCCATATTATTTTTCTTTTATAGGGTTTAACAATATACCATATCCATTTGTGCCATATCCGTCATGCGGCATTCCTTCGGAAAGTCCGGATATTCCGCATAAGGGTCCTCCCTGAGCAGCTCCCGGTCATCCTCGTAATCCTTGTCGAAGTTATACATTGCAGCCTCCTGCACCGTTGCATACTGTGACGGAGCCGGTTGTTGCATCCAGCGATTGTCCGCCAATTGCGGTTGCGGCACCTGTACCGGTTGATGGAACTGGATGTCTTGCGGTTGTGGAGCAGCCTGCTGAGGAACCGGTTGCGGTGCAGGTTGCCTATATTGTACGGGCTGTACTTGCGGCTGTGCAACGGGTTGCGGAGCCGGAGCAGGCTGTTCGGGCATGAACATCGGAACTTGCTCTCCGCTCCGGTATTGTGGCGTCGGGGCTGCCATCGGTTGTGGAGCCGATTGCTGCAAGGATGGCTGTGGAGCAGTTACCGGCGGCTGTACCATGTCGAACAGACTTCCCTCGGATGCCTTCTTCTGCACTTCCGCCATTTTTTTGTCAATGTCCGCCTGTTTGTCCGGCTGTGCCAGTACCTTAGCCTGCCTGAGCCAGGTTAATGCTTCGGAATAATGCTTTCCTGCCGTGGCATCCTCAGCTTTCTTCAGCAGTTTTTCCATCTTTTCCCGTTTTTCACGGGCTTCCTTGGACTCCTTTTCCACCGTAGGCTTGGAGGTTTTGCTTTGTGAAACCGCCTGCTCTGCCTGCTTCTCGAACGATTCCAGGTTGGTAAGGATACCTTGCGCTTTCTGTACGGGTGCACCGACAGCCTGCAGGAATCCTGCATCCAGTTCTTCCGGCGTACCGTTCAGGATGAGCGGGACAATGCGTTCTCCGGCCTTTACTCCCGACCGTCTGGGAACGACGGCTACCGTCAGATTGTCGTTTACCCGTCTGATGTTGATACTCAGGTCTGTGCCTGCCGTAATCATTTGGTTGATTGCTTGAAAAAACATAATGGTAAAATTTAAAATGTTATACATAAGTTTCCTTGAAAAAATCCTTCAGGATTCTCTGCCTGTCCGGATTCGAGGCGATGCCTTTCAACGGTTCCAGATAGTAGCCGATACGTCTGGGCCCGTCTGTCGTACAGGGAGGCTGTCTTTTGACAGGTGTTGTCCGGTTTGTGGCAGGCCATGCAGCCGGCATGACCGGAGCCGAGGAGGTAAATGTGTAAGTTCTCATATCTTCTGTATTTGATGGTTATACAAGCATGCCCATGACAATCAGGACAAGGATTGTTTTCAAGACAAAGGTGAATGTCCTGAAGGCGAGACGGACCAGTGTTCCGGACATAAGGAACAGGACAGACAGGTACACGGGAATGACGCCCTTGCAGTAAAGCAGGCATATTCCCGTAAGCAGAACCAGTGCGACCACTTGCCTGCAGATGTTTTCGATGAGTTTCAGTTTCATGTCTTTAAATTTTTAAGAATGAATAATCCCATCGGGATATGTTTTCCCGATTTTATAGGCCTCCGGCCCTTGGATTGCCTTTTTGCGCAAGGCTTGGCAAAAGAAAATACCGCAGCGAAGCGAGGATGATTTTCTTTTAGCCGACCAGCCCCTGAAAGGGGCCGCCTTGCGGCAAAAACGAGGCAATCCAAGACCTTTGCCGCTTAAAAGCGGAAAAACGTATCTTGTACATATATAAAAAAGAGGCACAGACCCCAGTCTGCACCTCTTCTGTTCCGTACCTTCCGCCCAGCCGTCTATATGGAACCATGCGGCTGTCCATCTTCCGAAAGTTTCTGGAAAATCTCACCGGTAACCTCATTTACCGTTTCCAATACGCCATCCAGAAATTCTTTCTGTGTGAGTTCTCCCTGTTCAATCCGTGCCAGCTCCGCTTCCCAGCCGGAGGTGAGGGAGGCGTCAGCCACTTTCATTCCGCGTACCGTTTCATATAAAAGAAGACCTTTCGGGGTCGGGATAATGTATTTGCCCGAATACCGGATATATTTACGCTCCAGAAGCGTACGGATGATATTCGTGCGCGTGGATGCGGTTCCCAGACCGGTCTTGTCCATATAGTCCGCCAGTTCCTCATCCGTATAAGGGGCAGCGGGCAGCGATTTCCTGTGTATAAGGCTGCATCCCGTTACCGGCAGCTTCTCCTCCCGAAAAAGTTCAGGGGGTACGGGACAGAGGTCGTTGTCTTCCGCGACAAGCCGTTCCCTCTGAAAGATACCGAGCCACCCCGCTTCCAGAATACGGTATGTACGGATGCGGAACTTGCGTGCGGCACAGACCGCTTCAACCGTCGTATATTCCACCTTGCAGGGCGGCATGAACGTTTCAAGCATCCTGCCGACAACAAGGGTGTAAACCAGCCTTTCCTCCCTGTCCAGTTCCCCCGGCTGTATGCCGGTGATGACAATGGCATGATGCTCCGCCGTGTCCTGATTTCCGGTTACGCCTTTCCTTGCAGCAAGGTCGACTATACCGGCATATTGACGGAATTCCTTGCCGGACAGCAGCTTTTCCATAACCGG
This sequence comes from Bacteroides sp. MSK.20.82, assembly GCF_019052485.1. Classification (NCBI taxonomy): domain Bacteria; kingdom Pseudomonadati; phylum Bacteroidota; class Bacteroidia; order Bacteroidales; family Bacteroidaceae; genus Bacteroides; species Bacteroides sp. MSK.20.82. Next base: position 10,329 of record NZ_JAHQUN010000033.1, on the reverse strand, counting down.
AGGCAACATGTCATACACGTCTCCGGGCAGCAGACGGCTGGAAGTGCGCGGGCAGGAGATCAGTTTTTTCTCATACAGGCTTTGGGTAATTTCCTGCACCCGTATGGCTGTCAGGTTATGGTAACGGTTCGCATCCTTCTGAAGCCCGGTCAGGTTATAAAGGGCAGGTGCGGTGATTTCCTCAGTCCGGCTGTTGACCGCCGTGATACGGGCATATCCTGCCGCCTTGCAGTCCTCGTAAAGTTCCAGGGCATCCCGGCGGTTGCAGAAATCTTCCACATGCCGCATCTTTATTATCTTCCCGTTCTTGCAGAGGCTGACGAATACGGGCCAGCTGTCTGCGGGAATGTGATTTTCCCTTTCCCGGTACCGTCCGCTTATCGCTGCCAATACAGGGGTCTGTACCCTTCCAAGCGAGTTGTTGCCGAAACCGACCGCCTTGCAGACGGCATAGCTCGAATTGACTCCAAGAAGCCAGTCGGCCTTGTTGCGGCTGTCTGCCGCCAAGAACAAGTTGTCGAACAGGCTGCAGGGACGAAGGTTTTCCATTCCTTTGGCAATGGCTTCGTCCGTCAAGGAGGAGATCCACAGGCGGAGGCAAGGTTTCCTGCATCCCAAAAAACGATAAAGATACCGGAACAGCATTTCCCCCTCGCGGGAAGCGTCGGTTGCCGCAACAATGGTGTCACACGCATCGAACACCCCGGCTATCACCTTCAACTGGAGCACCGCATTGATGTCGGGATTCCATCCCGTGTCCGTCTTTACATGCCGTACCGTCAGAAAAGGAGGCGGCAGCAGGGGGAAGTTCTCCCGCTCCACCCATGCCGTACCGGTATCTTTCGGCATCGCCAGGGAAAGCATGTTGCCGTATGTCCATGTTACCATGTATCCGTTTCCGCTCATATATCCGTTCTCTTTTCTGTCAGCTCCCAAAACCCTTGCTATCTCTCTGCCCACATTGGGCTTGTCAGTCACTATCGCTATCATATTCTTTTTCCTTTTGATGTTCCGTACCGTCAGGAACGGCACGGAACGTGAGTTATACTTATTGTTTCCCGGTCAAACTGCCTCCTCCTTCTGACGGAGACCGTTTATTTCCATGACCGGCCTGCCGTTGCCGTCGGGTACCAGCTTCAGCGTGGCATCCATTGTCAGGCTGAGGACCGAAATATGGAGTTTCAGCGGAATGATGCCCGTTTCCTTTCCTTGCAGCAACAGTTCCATGTTGCCTTCCGCTTCCAGTTGTTTCTTACTGATACCTGCGGCCTTCAGACCGTCCCAGTCGATATCTTCCGTCTTATAAATATGACGGGTATTCTGATCCGTATTCATACGATTCGTTTTTTTAGGTTTGTATGATTGATTCTGTTTCTCTCCGGGCAGGTCTATACCGCCTGCGATGCACCCTTCTTCTGCTCCTGCTGCTGTCCCTGTGCGGTCTCCGTCTGTGCGGCACGGCGGGAAGTGTCCCTGCGGATGTCCGGATTTTCCTGAAAATACTGCAACTGCCCGGAATAGGGATTGACTTTCAGGTAGGAACTGAAGGTCTGCCCGTTGTTTTTCAGCCCTTCGACAAGCAAAGTCTTGCCATCCTGGAGGTTCGCTTTTTCCTGTGCCGTGAACACGTGCCCGTAAACCTCCGCCGGAATACGCGGTGCCTGCTGCTCGTTGAATCCGTTCGGCGTGCGTGAATACATCGTCCTGCCGGTATTCATATCCAGCTTGACGAACGAGGAGAATTCCTCCCCGTTGCGCCCGATCATGTTTTCCAGATAGACCGGCTGTCCCTTGCGCAGGGTTTCCCTGTCTTCGGCGGTCAGCTGCACGTTGCAGATTTCCTTTGGAATATAAATCTCTCCGGTTTCCGGATTGTGCCGCGTGTAGTTCGGGCGCCCCGTTACCTTGTCTATCGTTACAAAGGACGAGAAGGTGTCATTCCTGTTCCTGAACTTCATGTCTTCCACCAGAATGGTATGTCCTTCGCTGAGCATTTTTATCTGGGTGGGCGAGAGAGGTACGCCTCCGATGGAACGTTCGTTGAAAATCTGGTTTTTCGGAAAGATGAATTCCAGTCCCCTGCGCTCGGCACTGTACTGGAGTGTGGCATCGAATTCCTTGCCCGCTTTGGAAGTCATGCCCTCCACTTTGACAGGCTGTCCCTCCTTCAGCAGCCTGATTTCCTCTGCGGTAAGTTTGACCCCGCTCACTTCCTGCGGGATGTAAACGTGCTCCTGACGGACGGCAACCAGCTCGTTGGTGCTCTTGTCAATGGAAATCAGACAGGGGGTATATTCACTGCCGCGCAGATTGAGTTCCGCCACACGCCCCATGTTGCCGGTCTCACGCAGGTTCTTCTTGTCCTCCTCGTTAAAGTTAAACCCGAAATAAGGACGTTCCAACTGCGGTTCCTTGCGTATGCCGTGAATGGCCAGTCCCACCTGTCCGTCCTGTTGCGGGATGAGTGAGAGCCTTGCATCCAGTTTGGCTGTCAGCAAACCGGAAAGATGGATGGTCAGGGGCACCAGTTTGTTGGTCTTGTAGCCCTTCAGCATGGAATCAAGGAGTCCCTGCTGTTCCAGCGAAGCCTTTGAGATTCCGACCTTTTCCAACTCCTCCCAGTTGACCATGTTCTCATTATACCGGTAACGCGGTCCTTGCGACTCCTGCGCTGCCTGTTGAGCCTGGGGCTGCTGCTGTTGCTGTGCCGCCTGCTGTACTTCGCTCTGTTGCAGGGGTTCCTGCGGTTGTGTCTCTTTGTCTGCCATAGCTGTTTTTTCTTTTGGGTTTACACTTTGTTCCTTCTTGTTTTCTCTTGGACGGATTTCGTAGCGTTTGAGGAACTCTTTCACCGCATCCGTCTGCTTTCCCTCCGACAAATCCCTGATGGCCTGCTTGTTCACCTTGTAGTCGTGGTAGGTCATGCGGAGCAGGCGGAAATGGGTAGGTTCCTTGAGCTGGCTCCAAAAATTCTTGATGAAGTTTTCGAGAATACTCGAATTCTTGTCGAATTTCAGGAATGAGTTTTCATTCTTCTCGTCCGCCGGAACCGTCTTCGCTTTTCCGTCCTTGTCAATTTCACTGACAGCCTGTACTCCGAATTTCGGATCGTTCTTGTTATGAACCAGCATCAATTCCGTAATCTGTTCCACCGGAAGAGCATCACTTCCGGCCTTCGGCTTCCGGGTCCGTTTGGGCTTTTCGTTCGGGGTCTTTTCTTGTGCCATACCTTTTCTTTTAGGGGTTAATGAATTGCTTTGACGCTTCAAAGGTATGGGGTATTTCCAAATAATATGCTGATTTTCAAAAAGGTGTCATCAGATGTCATCAAATGTCGTCAGATGTCATAAACATAACTGTTTCCAACGGCTAAACCGTGAACGGAGAAGAAGGGAAGTGAATAAACGGAAAGAGAGAAGATACGTGAGGCAGAAGGGAAAAAGCCTGCGCATCCGACACCAGAAAAAGAGCGGGCGGGCAGGCAAGACAAAACCATGCAGAACAGAGGGAGCTGAAGCCCCCTGTCTTCTCATGCCTTCCGCTTTTTTACAGCAAGACTTTCATAAGACCTGTATTCCGGCTGGATATGTGGAATTTCATGGATTATGAAACACGGCCTCTTCAAGCAGCCCATATCCTTTATCCATGCGTCACGTCGGTCGCAGTTTGCCCCTGTAATCGTTTTTCAAATCGAATCTGGATTGCCGCCGCATTCTTTTTCGTGAAAATTTTCCACGGCGAAGCCGCAAGGAAAATTTCCACGAAAAGATTCGGCAAATGCGGCCGGCAAGACAAATTCGATTTTCCTTTGATGAGGGGGAAAACTGTATCGCAAACAAACCTATCTGGAAATTCCGTGCAGGCTCATTCTCTTGTAAAGGGTCGGGCGGCTGATTCCCAACAAGGCCGCTGCCTGTGTCAGGTTCCCTTTAGAGATGGAAAGAGCCGTCTTGATCTGCTCTATGTTTCTTCTTTCATCTTTCTGCAAACACTTGTCTATCTTCTCTTTCCCCATGGGGTCAGAAACGGACTCTCCCGTATATTGGAGCCGTAAGGAATTGGGGGTAATCAGTTTTCCTTTGCATATCAATACCGCCGCATGAATGACCTGCTTCAATTCCCGTACATTTCCCGGCCAACTGTATCCCAGCAGCATCTTCTTTGCCGGTTCGTCAAAATCCAAGACCTCTTTCCGGAGCAACCCGCAAGATTGCTCCCGGAAAAAATCCGCCAAAGGCAGTATGTCCTCCAGGCAATTATGCAATGCAGGTACGGTGATGGTAAAATCCTGAAAGCGATAAAGCAGATCCTTCCGGAAACGCTTTTCCGCAACAGCCTCCTGCAAATCCTCATTGGTGGCCGCAATGATGCGCACATCCATCAGCCTGTCCCGTTGTCCGCCTACCGGACGATACCGCCGTTCCTCCATGGCACGCAACAGCATCCGCTGCGTTTCTATCGAAAGGTTCTCCACCTCATCCATGAACAGGGTGCCTCCCTGCGCTTCCTGAAAATATCCTGCCTTTTCCTCTGTGGCTCCGGTAAACGCCCCCTTGACATGACCGAAAAAGGCGGAAGGTGCCAGCTCTTTGGACAAACTGCCGCAATCGACCGTTACATACGGCTTGCCGGATCTGAGGCTCTGCCTGTGAATCTTTTTTGCCAGGTGTTCCTTTCCCGTTCCGGTGCTTCCCAATATCAGTACCGTCATATCCGTCGGCGCTACCATGTGAATGTACCGGTTCAACTCGCAAAAAGGGGTGCTTTTGCGTTCATAGATTACCTTGGTGAAAGCCTCGTTCACCGTCCTTATTTTTTTGATGACGGGCAGCAGCCTGGTTTCAACCAGCGGTTTGAGGATATAATCTTCCGCACCCAGCTTCATGGTATGAACCGCAGAATGTATCTCTTCATAATTAGTCATCATGATGAACGGGTGCATATAGCCGTTCTCCCTCATCCACTGCAACAGCGTGGTACTTTCCCCGTCAGGCAATCTTAAATCCGCCAATACGATGTCATCCTCACGGACGGATGTCCCAATGACCTTCTTAGCCTGTGCCAGCCTGTAAGTCCTTACAGTATCCAAATCCGCCTTCTGCAAAAAATTGCAGATATAATTACAGAACAAGACATTGTCCTCAACAACAATTACTCTCATAAGCCTTCTTAGCCTGTTGTGCCAAACATATTATTTCTTTTCCTTTATCCAATACCTGCTGTACAGTCCGCCCGAACTCGTCCACAGAAAACTCTCCCGAATCCTGAAGCAGTGCAAACAACTCACGCAGCGGCTTGCCGGCATGAATGATCTCCCACGAGCCTGTCAGATGATGTATCCATTCTTTCAGTGCCTCATGATCATTCTTTTCTGCACATTCAGCCATAGCCTCCATATCCTTCCTTGTCTCCCGAATCAGGGTATCCAGCATCTTCCTCCTGTTCCCATATTTCAGCAGGGCATCGAGGTCTATCTGTTCAGACTGCCTTTCACTTCCCAGACATTCCGTACATACCTGCAAAAGTTCTTCGGCGGAAAACGGCTTTTTCAAACAGCCCGAAAATCCTGCCGCATACAAATCCCCCGTATCGCAGTTTCCCGATGCGGTACTCGCGATAACCGGAATGCTCCGTGAGTTTCCCACATTGGCCATGCGCAGGAGATTCAACACCTCGAATCCGTTTGTCCGGGGCATTTTCAAATCCGTAATCAAAAGGTCATAACTACGGCTGCGGACATGCTCCATCATATCACGCGTGTTCTCACATACCGTGCAAGCCACCCCGTGATACGCAAACATTTCCCTGATTGCCGCCAGCAAAACGGTGTCATTGTCCAATACCAGTACCGTATAGGACCGTACGGAAATCCGGCTCCTGCCGCTCTCCGCCATCGCTTCCTCTGCCACAGCCAGAGGAAGACAGACAGTGAACCGGCTGCCCAACCCTTTCCGGCTTGCCACTTCAATCCTGCCGTTCAACAATCCGACCAGACCTTTTACTATTGAAAGTCCCAGTCCGACCCCTTCTTCCGCAATCGCATTGGGAAGCCTCTCGAATGCAGTGAAAATGCGTGTCTGCTCCTCATCGTCCATTCCGGTGCCGGTATCTTCCACGATAAGCGTCAATACGCCCTGGTCAAATTGTGTGCGAACCGTTACACTTCCCCGCTCCGTAAACTTGATTGCATTGGACAACAAGTTGCTTCCTATCTGTATTATCCTGTCCCTATCTCCTATAACAACCGCATCTCCGGCACTCAGCACGTTTAGCAAAAGGTTTTTTCCTGCCGCCAGCGGCATAAAATCCGTTTCCAAAATCTCGGTGACGGAACATAACCTGAACGGGACAGGAACGGCCTTTTCTCCGCCACTTTCCAACCGGAAAAATCCCAACAGGGAATTCAGCATGGAAGACATGTGTCCCGCCACCTGCCGTATGTTCCGGTTGTATTCCCTGCACTTCGACACTTCTCTTTCCGTGGAAAGCAATTCCGCATAGCTGCTGATAGAAGCAAGCGGCGCGCGCAAGTCATGGGTTACGGCCAGCATGATTTTCTTTCTTGCCTCAATCAGCTCCTCGTTTTCAAGAACGGTCTGCTCCAATTGACGGACTGTGCCTTCCAGCCTTTTTTTATAACGGTTTATACGCATCATATCCCGGTGTATCACCATGTAAGACCATATCAGCAGCAAAACCATGAATGCCGTCAGACCGATGACCGTGGCAAATGACCGTTTCCCGGCTTCCGCAACTTCTTCTTCCTGTCTCTTCAATTCCGCTTGTACCGTTCCGTCCATATTCTCAATCATCTGCCGCAACTGCACGTTCAGCCTTCTGTTCATCCCATCCAAGCTGTCCGTCCGTTCTGCCAGCTTCCGGGCATACGTCTGCTGTCTGCCCACCACGCTCCGGTTAAGTTCATGAAGCATGGAGGCGGCAGAAGGAGAATCCGCCTTGTGGCGTTTTGCGAACAACCTCTTCAGGAATCCCCCTTTTTGGGCATTTTCCCGTTCACTCTGTCTGGCAATGGCCGGAATCTGCGCTGCAATTTCCCGGTCGGCTTCCTCCTGCCTGTGTACCCAATATATGATTTCCCGCATATACCGCTCCTTGTCGCTCCACAAATTACGGATGCTGTCTGTATGTGAGCCGGAAGAGGAGTACCTCAAGCTACACAACAGGCTGTCAATGTGCCGTCTCTGCTTCTGAAATAATAAAAAATCCTGCTCACTCCACTCCATAAAGGTTTCACAGAAGAAAGAAAGCCTGAGCATTCTCACATATATATCATTTATCTCATGCTTTTTCCGGTTAATCATCCGTACTTCCATTTCCCTGGCCTTAGTCTCTTTCCATTCGCAGATGCCAACGTAAGCAATACCACTTATGATTACAATCTTGACCATATATCCTACCGCTATTTTGGCAAGAAGCGGTTGCAGGCGCAAAGATTTCAACAATTTATTCCTACTTTCCAATTATTCACTTTTTAATTCATTATATTCTATTAAAATTCTTTGCAAAATAAACCGACTAGTCGGTTTATTTTGCAAAGATAAGCCTTTTCCAAGAATAATGAAAAAAAACAGGTTCCAGCAAGTAAAGTTTTATCATTTATCAGTCTAAAAGACAACGGAATGAACTGATAGGGAGGAAAAGGAAAGGAATGCGGGCTTAAATTTCTGAGAACATCCCCAAGAAAGTCTTACCAATAGAAGTGTTCAATGCCTGTCTGCTGAACGCCTTGGCATCCTTCAAACTTATTTTATGACCATAAGCCACATTGGAAAGAAAGTCCTGTTCCCGGATAAGGAGTTGCTGATACATTTGTGGAAATTCGTCCATATATTCATGGGCGGAGGAAACAAACTGCATATAACATATCAGGAGATTGCCATTCAGATGTTTTGGAAAACTGTTTATCACCCGTTCTATCGGATTCCTGTATTGCCTTAAAAACTCATTCCAATCCTTGTCAGCCAAGGAATACATTTCACAAGAAATCTGCGAGTCGGGGAAAAAACGCATTCTGACAACCGCATCAATCAGTTTCTTTTTGGAAGGAAAGTAGTGTATGACAGCCCCTTTGGATTTATGCACGGCAACAGCCACATCACAGAATGAGGTCTGCTTCATTCCTTTTGTGATGAATAACCTGTATGCCTCCTCTATAATCCGCTGTTTCAAATTCGGGTCCATCCTACTGCCTATATTATAAAAAATAGCACAGACGCAATCAACACCCCAACGCGGTAGTGGAATACCTAGAGATGATGCTGACGCACCTGTGCTATATATTTTAATATAGCGCAAGCCGTCATATTCCATCTTATCTCTTTGAAATTTTCCACTTTTCGTTTGGAAGATGATATATGATACTATACTATGTCGTTTTAACAGCGCAAAAATACGTTATTTATCGTTTATTTCCAAATTTATACGACACTTAATAGCACTGTTCCATAAGAAAAGCGTCCGCTTTCAGGGACAAGCAGCAGTATTTTTTCTCCCGGCATGAGCTTATGTGTCTTCCAGAATTGATCCAGAATCGCAAATATGGCTGCTGAAGCAATATTTCCGACTTCCGGCAAATTAGTGAACCATTTGCTCTTGTCGATTCCAATCCCCACTTGTTCAAGCTCATTTATTATTTTATCATAAAAAAACATGGAAGAAACGTGAGGAAGAACATAGGAAATTGTATCCGGCAATACATTATGTTTCTCAAGACAATACTTAATGTGCTTAGCCCAATATCGTACAGCATAGTTTCCCAGCAGTTTTACATCTTGTTTTACAACAAACAGTGAACGGTCTATCCTTTCCTGACTGCTGAATGATTTCCAGCTTTTCAACTCCCCGTCATCTTTACTCTCTGCTCCCATAAACATACACGTGGGCAATTCATTCGCAAATGAAGTCATTTCCACCCACTCAACTTTTAAAGTCTTTTCCTTACCCGGTTGATTCTGAAGCAATACAGCACTGGCGCCATCGCTCAACATAAAACGCAAAAAATCTTTCTCCAGTGCCATATAGGGCTGTGTTCCTATATCGGCACATTTTTCATATTCAATATCATAGTTCTTTGAAAGCAGTGTAGCCGAAGTCAATTCTGAAGTACTACATATCGCATTCTTTTTTTCTCCTGATAAAATACCCCAAAAGGCGGTTTTAAATGCCTGAAGGCATGACAAGCAGATACCTGAAGCAGAAAAGATTTCCATCGGCTTGTTTTTCAGCAATCCGTGAACCATAGAAGCATGGGACGGAAGCATCTGATCCGGACTTGAGGTTGCACATGCCAACAATTCAATATCCGACTCCGAAACAGAAGAATCCTGTAACAGCTTCCGTATTGAATCAGCCGCCATTTCCGCATTTGTATGCGTTATTTCCTGTCTTTTTGTGAGTGCATAATAACGTTGTTTGATACCATTCTGCTTTAAGATGACAGGCTTAACTCTTGAATGTTTTCCTGCAATCAATCCTAAAAACTCTTCCATGTCCTCATTAGAGACCGGTTTATTAGGGAAATAACAAGATGTTCCCGTAATAAAAACATCATTTTTCATTTTCTTACTTGTTTTTAATTAGAAAATATATAAAGTACAATTGTTCTCTTAAGGAATTCACATCCAATCCATTTCTTAATGCATCCTGATATGATTTACCCAAGAAAATCAATCTGATTTGTTGAACAAGCAAATCTGTATTGCAAGAGCTGCGTATCTCACCGTCCTTTTGTGCTTTGACAACAACCTGTCTTAACTGCGCCATCTCATTTTTTTCAATCTCACTCAGCATCTGGTGAAATCCGGGATAATATTTTTCAGCCTGCAAAATCAGACTCATATACGCACGCGTACCATTAATATTAGCTTCCGGCATGACAAACTGAGAAAGTCTATCCATTGCTTTTGCAATGTTGTCAACATATTGATTGAAGTATTCGAATAAAGACAAACCTGACAGATTATCTGACGCATGTTTTACCCGCTGCACGTCTAAAATATAAACGTTGATGACATCTATAAACAATTCCTGTTTTGTCGGATAATGATAAGAAGTACAGCCTCTTGACAGATTAAGGCTTTTCTCTATATCCTTTAGGGGGACCATGCTGTAATCTTTTGTCAGAAACTGTTTGAATGCAGTCTCCCTTATTAAAGCTTTTGTTTCTGAACCTTTTGTTCCTTTCATGATAATCTTTTTTAGTATCACACAAAAGTAGTTTTTTTAGATGAAAATACATTTGGTTTTTAATATTAATGCGAATCAGCAGTTGAAAACATCTTCTGATTCTTGATTTAAAAGTTTGTAATT
>NZ_JAHQUN010000032.1:0-65381 GCF_019052485.1 Bacteroides sp. MSK.20.82 | reverse complement strand
GCAAAGATCGAGACTTAAAGATACAAAGACAACGGGTACTTTATCGGGGGCTTACCAAGCAATAACCTTGTCAGCATTATTACTTTTGAATATATCAAAGGTATGCTCTCAAGAAGATAAAAAAACTAAAGATTTTTTCAATTCTGGTGGATATATATCTGAAGGATATGCATTGGATAGAAACCAAGTACGATTTAATCAGTCCAGCGATTTTGTGTTTCATCATATTCCTAACGGTAATCTAATATGCATTACTTCAAAACAATTTAGAGCACATGCATTTAGTCGACATTATAATTGCATACTATCAAAAGACAGTAATTTTATTGCATACGTATCTGTGCCTCCCATATTCTGCGGGGATAAAGATTCTATTTATGCTGACTTTAGTTTTAAAACAGGATTTATGATTGAAATGAATACTTATCATTTAGAAATAATCAAAGGAGATTTTTTTAGGAATACAGGAGAAAGGGTTACTTCTTTGTGTGATCTTCCTCTCATTTATAAATCTTCAAAATATGCTCGTAAAGCATTTAATGCGGATACTGTAATTACATATCCTTTAAGAATGTGGGAAAATTTAGAAAATAAGTACAATCATTGCCAAGTAATGATAATTCAAAAAAAACGTCGTGGATGTATTGCTCTGTATTGCTTTTATAATGACAAAGGTGCCAAAAAGCTAAGTCACTATATCAGATCATTAGAACATGTCTTTTGGTATAGAGAACCGAAAGATTACATTGAAGTAATAGATCCACCAATCATAGATGAATATGAAATACCTCATTTAAAAGCTAAAGAAAGATCCGCTAATAATTAAGATGCAAAAATAAGATGGGAATTTATCCTATTACTTCTATCTTTACAGAATCACACAACTAAAATTTATCAGAATGATTATAATGGCTACAATTATTAAAGTGTAAAACAATGAGAATACTACAAACAATAATCTTATCATCATTATTACTTTTGATAGCATCGAATGCTTATCCTCAAAAAGATAAAAGTCTTCAAAATGTTTTTATCCCAGAAGGTTATGCACTAGATAGAAATCAAGTACAGTATAATCAGCCTAAAGATTTTATATCCTATATCGATTCTTTAGGAAAAAACAAAGTTTATTTAGGATGCTTTCTTGCAAAAGAATCTAAGAGATTACCAAGCTACTATCGCAAATCCTTTCTATCCAAAGATAGTAATTTTATTATACTCACTGCTATTCCCAGTATATTTTGCAGACGCAATGATTCAGTCTATGCAGATTTTGATTTGCTTCCAGAAATGAAAGTTGAGATGAATACTTATCATTTAACCCATATTAAAGCGGACTTCCTTAAAAATACGGGAAAACGAGTCGCTTTTTTATCTGAATTACCTATAACTTATAAGTCTTCCAAATATGCCCGTGAATCCTTCAATGCAGATACTGTTATCACATACCCTTTAAAAATGTGGGAAAAATATGAAAATAAATATACTCATTGCTTGGTCATATTAATTCAAAAACGATATCGTGGTTGTATCCCTCTTTATTGCTTATACACTGACGAAGGAGCTAAGAAACTCAACCACTATATCAAATCATTACAAAAGGTGTTTTGGTATAGAAATCCGAAAGATTATATCGAAGTAATAGATCCTGTCCCAGAGACAGATAATATATTTATTTTGCCAAAGCGAAATGAATCAGATACCGTACGTATAGTTGGTCAATTATGAAAAATAGAATTATATCACTTTTCATATATTTATTGCCTGGTTTGATCTATGCTCAAAATAATGCAGACGACAAATATGAGATTATGTCTCTAACCGACATGTTGAATCTTTTTAAGGACAGTATCAAGACGTACCAGCAGGTTATAATGGTATAATTGCCGAATGGTTCACTGGCAAATACCTTGAATATTGATATTGAGTCAACAAGCAATATTAAATCATTGATTGTCTATGCAACAATGCGTTTTTATTTCTATATTTGTAGAATCACACAACTTAAATTTAATGCATATGAAACAGAAATTAGTACGAATAGGTATTAGCGGGATACAGAAACAAAAAGAGAGATTTTGCCTTATATTTCCTGTACTATTATTTATATTTATCTTTCCCGCATCATCTATTGCTCAAACTATCGCAGAAGAATATAATTTCAATTTTAAGGGAGGAGAAGAACAAAAGTGGTCTTGGATAAAGAACCAAACCGGATGCTTTACTTATATTGAATCAATGCAAATAAAGAAAGATGATAATATAGTTTATAAAATATCATATACTCCACCTCCATCAAAAAATAAGAATATGATATTTATTACATCTTGCACTATCATGATACCAGAACAGATAAATGGAGATAGCTGCCAAGTATCTATAAAAAGTAAAACAAGAGAGATAACTAATGCATGGCTTACAGTTACAGCTCTCAACAGTAATGAAGTGGCAGTAGCATCTGAAGACAAAAAGCTGGAACATCCGGAATGGACGGATAATGTACTATCATTAAAATTGACGGACGGGAAATATAAAGCCAAAGCATTACGAATTAATATCTTTTATTTTGGAAATAGTAATCCGGATCAACAAATATGTTTAAGTGACCTGCAAATCAATATTGATGGAAAAGATCTGGGGAAACAATCTATTGAAGATCAAACTGTCATTAACACAAACATTCACAAAAGACTTATCAAAAATAAGATTATAAAATTATCTCATGACAATGATAGTACTCTGCTTACGCGAATAAATGAATTGAAAGATAAAAAAATCATAGGATTAGGAGAATGTACTCATGGTTCGCAAGAATTAAAAACTGCGGTTATTCAATTTTCAAAGAATCTCATTCAAAATGGAGATTGCAGGTTTGTTCTGTTAGAGGCTCCCGTTGATGCCTTACTACTGGTCGATGCATATATACAAGGAATTATATCATCACCCGACATTGAAAAACAAATAAAAGAAATCATGCAGATGTTTTTTACAAACAATAGCGAGCTTATGGGCTTTGTGGATTGGTTAAAGGAGTATAACAAGACATCTCTTCGTAAAGTACACCTATCTGGTATGGATTATAAAGACATCATAAGTCCATATTTTTATGACTACCTATTAAATCTATTGGATAAAGAAAAAGGGCGATACTATTTATTAAAACTATATGATAAAGAATTTAAAGATATATTGCAATATGCTCATGAGGATGTTTATTTAAAAACGAAGTTGGGAGAAGAGAATTTTTCGCTTTTTACCCAATACATAGAAACTTGTATCAATTTGGGTATTGGCTCCCAATTGCCTCCTCCTGATTATAGGGATTTCTATATGTTTACTTATACCAAACAACTTGCTGATCATTTCTTAAAAAAAGATGAGAAGCTAATCATTCACGTTCATAGTGCCCATCTTTCTAATTTGGAACGTTTTGATAGTTTTCCGTATAAAGAAATCCCAGCAGGGAATCGTTTAAAGAAATATTATGGAGATAAGTATTACTCAATTGGTTTTCAAGTTGGAAAAGGAACATTTACTCAGGAATCCGCCGGTTATTTTAGCAAGCTGATAGCATTACCATTATCCAAGCCACCATATAATAGTTTTGAACATTTAGCTCTAAGCACAAAAGAAAGTTATTTCTATTATCCGTCCAAATATATGGATGACGGTATTGTTGAGTTACTAGTTATTCCAAGAATGGCACGTTATCAGAGACAATATCAATTTCATTCTGTGAAAAACTGGTGTGATGCCTATGTCTTTATACAAGAAAGCACGCCGCTCAAAAATGTAACGACTGGAGAATTCGAAACAATGTTCAAACAATTTCTTAGAATAAAGGAGTTGATAAAAGAATTGAAAGCAAACGAAGAAAAGATAAGAAATAAAGAGTAACTTCTACTCAAAAGTAAAAGCTACTCTTCATTCCATATAAGATTGGGGATATTCAGTAAGTTTCCCTATTTATTTGCTTTAATACGTTGCCCGTCCGCCTGAACAGCGTACAGTTCCGCTCCTTCAATGTCTGCTCCGGCAGGTACAGTAAATACAAACCGATTGGCAAACCATACTTTTTTGCCATCCTTGATTAATTCGAAAGCAACCGCCTGTTCGCCTTTAGTCACAGTGTATGTTCTTCCGGAAACGGTATAACTTACAGTCTTGGTGATTTTCACATTGTTCTGGAATGTTTCGAAGTACCCTACATCTCCTCCATCTTCGGATATACCTTTTTGATTGCCTTTGGCTCCTGCCTGGTATCTTCGGTCTTCAATGTATTCAATAGGCGGACATTTAGTGGAAAATGTTTTCATATAAGCCAGCGTCTGATTAATCATATCCTGTGTCACGGTATATGAAAAGCTTCCGTAAGCATACAACTTGAAACTGACCGGAATAAAGAATCCCCAGGCATCGAAGAATTCGGTCATATCCATGTTAGCAGCTTTTGCTACGTTGCGTGCATACATCAGTTGCGCTGCTCCCGGATCATTGAAAGGTAACCAGAATTCAGGGGTACGTCCTTGCTCGAATATCTTACGGATGGTATTCGGTTTCTTGCCGATACGTTCGAAGTATGTCCACAATTGCTGGTTAAGGCGCATGTGCATTTCGGAGGCTTCTCCTTGATATAATCCATATTTATTGGCATCATCGGATGTCATGTCCTGAGGGGTAAATGCCAACGTGTTCGGGTCGCGCGGATGCATGAATCTGCTCCAAGGAGTCGGAGGCGCATATCGGTAAGTAGCTAAAGTCCCAATGGAGCTTCCACGTGATCCCCACTGGTTTATCTTGTATACCACGTAATTAGAAAAGAGATTATTGCTCGATTCCGTAGTACTGGGCCAGTTGATGGCTCCCTGATGCATATGTCCGAGTTCATGTCCCGGTCCCCATTCATTGTCCTGATTCTTGTCCATATCACGCGGATCGAAGTTGTTTTTGAATCCCCATCCATCTTTTGTGCTTACATCACCGGCTGCCATGTTAATGTAATAATTGGTAGCATAAAGTCCGTCGGTGAAAGTCGTGACATGCATCAGTGAATTGAATTCTCCCGTATTAGAATAGGTGTCGATAGCAGCCAGTTCCTGCTCCCAATCTATCAGGTTATCCCATCGCTCCATTCCTCTTACTACTCCATACTGTTTGAAGTTGTCCTGATTTTGCAGCAAGTCTTTCAGTGCTGTAAACAGAATCTTCCTGCCTTTCAATACAAATACGCATTTATCAGATCCGTCCAGAGTGACAGATTTTGCCTTCCGGATATATTCACGGAACAGGTCATCGGTTTTATCCACAGTCAGATCCCATACATTGAAGCCTACACGCGCATGTTCCGTTGTCTCCACATACTGGGGCGGAAAATGTATTTTCACTGCCGGCATGCCACGGGGATCAAGTTTCTGATAGATGACAAACAGATTTCCCGCACGTGAAAATGAAAACTTGTTGATTCCGTTTTTCAGGAATCGTTCTTCACCGTCGGGCCCCAGATCCGAACAACACCTTAGTGAAATGGATTCACCTTGCGGTATGCCGTCTGCTAAAACGACCATCTCTTCACCCGCATTCGTTATGATACCGGTAGGGTTGCAAAGAGGCGAGTAGTAATTGGTTCTCAATTTATCTCCCCAATATTCGGGCACACTGTATGCCTGATATGACTGTATCCTGAATCTCTTTTCCGCTTCGGGATAAGTATTACTCTGCAAAGACTTTGCCAGCACATTGAAGAATGCCGGAAGCCGATTGATGGTTTCGTCGGAAGCGTCCGGGCGGAGTTCACTGCATGAACGATCGGTGAATACAGTTATCAGTTGTTCGTCAAGCGGATTTTCCGCAGCATGGAAAAATTCCATCTCGTCGCAACTGACGAAATCATTTAATCCGCTTTTAACTTTGAATTGAACAGCCGCAGGTACAACCGGATCGTTCAGCAATATCCTATGGCTGCCTCCTGCTCCTTTAAAATCATAATCTTGTATATGAACAAAATCCGTACTTCCTTGAGGCTTGATGTAAAGTTCGAATGCTCCGAAATTACCGTTACCATTTCGACTGTGATACAGGATATAGTCTAGCGTAAGCTGATTCTGATCGAATTGATATTCAAGAGTTACGGGGAATTTTGCAGATTGACTCCATGTGGAATGATAACAGGTTCCGCCGAACTGACCGTCATAAGACTTCGATATATCCTGCCCCGGCTGATGGTCGGTGTCGTATCCGCCGGTAACTTTCAACTTTACATCCTTCTCCGGATTTACACCCGAAATATCACTCGATTTCTTTTGTTGTTTGATTTCCGACTGGTCATAAATGTTTGTATTTTCTTTGGATACAAACTTGATCGTAGCATTCCTTTCTGTAGTCAGAGGATTGGAAGCAATGGAGAATATTCGTGTACTGGATGCCAGATCGGCTCTTGTATCAGGTACTTCTTTCTCGGTAATCCAGTCTTTGGCTTCCTCCGGAATGACTACTTCATAGTCTGTATTGGAAAGCAAGTTGACTTCTATATGATCGTTTCCTGTTCCCGCCACCTGAATGACACGGCTCTCTTCAGCCACTTCAATGATCAGGTCACCGCCTGTCTGCACAACTCTGAGTTTAGCAGTCAGCGCATTATTGGTGATAGTAATATTTCCTTCTCTGACTCCTTTTTCGGGACTGGATGTTGCCGAAACCGTCAATTCTGTATCCGATGCTTTCCTTGCCGTCAGCCATTCTTTTCCCTCGGTTACCGATGCATTCCACTCCCGGTTCGATTTGACAGGTACGGCTACTTCCCCACCTTCTTTCTTGAATCCAATGGATTTCTGGACTTGCAGCACCGGCTCTCCCTGCAGCTCCTTATCATCACTCTTGCAAGCATAGAGAGTAGTGACTCCCACCAGCAGAATAAGAGAGATACATAGTATGTGTTTTACCTTATCCAATAACATAGTATTTATAATTTTTGTTGTTTTTCCATTTCATTGACCAGACTATCCAAATCGAAGTCAATGTTATATTCATTCTCTATCTGAATCTTTTTGATTTGCTTCACCAGCGAATGCGGCTTCAGTCTTCGGATCATCTCTATTTCCAAAAGCCTGTTCGGAAAACGTTTGCGAATGCCATCGATGTCTTTCATATAAATGCTGTCTGCTCCCTGATAAAGCGCATTGGCGGATTCTTCAAGAATAAATGCTCCCAAACTGTCAGGATATTGTTCGAGCACTGCCCGCAGAATTTCCAGACTTTTTCCGAAACTTTGATGCGCATCAGCATTCATATCTTTAGCCGCCTGAAACAATCCTAACTGAAACAGGTATTCTCCTGTTATCGCTTTTCTCTCCATTGCCAAAGTCTGGACATGCAATGCGGAATCCAGCTCCCCCATCTCAGCCAGTAGTTTAGCTTTGGTACCATAATAATCGGGGTTGAGACTGTCAATCGACAGTGCCCGGTCCAGAAGGCTGATACACTTCCGGGTGGAATCGACATCATAAGACGATTGCAGGATGGCTACTGCCTGTTGATAAAAACTGTCGGCACTGAGATTTACGGGATGGGGACGAATGTCCGGTTTCTGCCGTGAATGACAACCGATGGCTGTGCAGATTAGCAGCAAAACAAGTAATATGATATTCAGTTTCTTTGTTTTCATGTACATGATTCTCAATAGTCGGATAATATAAATAAAAAAAATGACTGACAGGGAGTTTTATAGGAAAATGTGTCTAATCTAATCTTATTTCCTCCCCGCCAGTCTTTCCATTAGTTTATCAGATGCCTAACTGCTCTTTGGCCCAGGCTTCATCATGCCTTACTCTGTAGAGATACATCTCAGCCATATTCCACCATGCTTTATTAGCGTTAGTATAGTCCAATGTGGCTTGATTACGGCGACCCGTAGGAGTAAATCGGATATAGTTGTAAGCTTGTTTACCATTCACATTGTTTTTAGCGGTAGCATGACCACCGTTTGATGTCGGTAAATTGAACTCTTCCGTACCCATGCTTTCAAAGTATTCACCGTTGGTACTTCCGTAAATAGTTGCGATCGTTACGTCGCCCCCATTATTTATGCCAGTCTGACGCGCATCATATTCAAAACGAAGCCCTTGCAACGGTTTGTTCAGTTTAATCTGCACGTAATGGGCTTCTGATACGACTGGATCTTGCCATCTGGAATGATAATAAGTTCCACCTTTGCCGTCAATCAAAGCAGGTAAGCCACCTCCATCACCGTCCTGTGTCGCATTAGCAGAAAGCATATCAACAGTGAGAATGACGCGTTCCAACTCGGAAGCTTCGCCGGAAGTACCTGTAATGATTACAGGACTCTCAGTCTCCATTCCCGTAGGACCGTAGGTCTTGAAAGTAAAGGAATATTCACCAGCACACTGATAGGTATCATCTATGATAGCCGATGTTGTCTTGAATCCATCTATTTCTATCTCTTTATTTTCTTTTGTGACCTTATCATAATACGTGATTTTCACTTTACTATAATCCACATCTTCCGGTGCTTCCCATTGCAGAGTGATGTGTCCGGCTCCCGGTGTAGCGGTAGCATTCACCACATTTACAGGAGGAACGGGAACGAATCCTGCTTGTTTCACAGTAACTGTAAAGCTGTTTGGATCAACCGGATCTTTACTTGTGAACGTTATCGTTCCTTCACGGGGTTGTTCTACAACTGCGGTGTTAGGCTCTATGATGAAGCTTTCGGAAGCATCACGCAATGCTCCTCTGGTGAGCGGTGCAGTTGCAGGCTTAATCCATGTTTGAGCATTTTCGTCAATCACATATTCATATTCCGCACCCGCAGGACCGTTCACTTTGAAAGGAATCGTGATCGTTTCGCCCATTGCTTTCACTTCAAAGACCTTGTGTGCATCGTCAATGTCAACAATATATCCTCTCGGCTGCTGCTTGATAATGAACGTGCCGACACAGTTGTAATTCTGTGACGACTGAAGGGTGATTGTACAATACCTCACAATGGTATCAGTATTCTGATCCAAACTGAATACCAGATTTTTCTTGACGATATCTTCCGCTTTTACAGCTTTTTGTCCTTTCTTTGCTTTCAGTTCTTTCGGTTCGTTAAAGCGTACCCAGTTACAGGTATCCGGTACAGTGATGACATCCAGATTCAGATTGGTATTCACCTGGATAGAAAGTGAAGTCGCTTTAGCATCCACCGCCTTCATTCCATCATCCGTCAATCCGGGTATATCGATCACCGGTTCCAAGCCGAACTGTTTCACACTTATGGAATAACTCTGGTGACCGTATGCTATCGTAACTTCTGCTATACGCTGTTTATAGCCTTCATTCTGATCGGCAGAAACCGTGACTTTACCTTCCTGCTTTTGTAGTTTGCACCATTCGGCATTCGAACTTACCGTCCAGTTATCGAGCGCCACGTTGGTCTCCACTTCTATCTCATGTTCGCCGCCGGAAAGCGGAAAAACAACAGCCGCCTGGCTCTCGCTGGGAATGGTCAATGTCAGTACATTGAACTCAGTTTCATAATCAGGACCACAGGAAGAGAGAGCTACGAAAGTTCCCAGGATTCCTGTCAGTCCGATGATTAGTATATTTTTTTTCATATTATTAGATGCATTACAAGTTTTCTACTCTTGGATTGAATTGGTATCTCAGTTTGGCATTTACCTCCCTGTAGAGGTCGGTAGACTTCAAACGGTATTTGTAATGGAGGCGGAACTCCTTATAATAAGTGGAGCGTCCGTCGGGCGTCCGGATGACATTCAATAAATACGTATTGTCATATTCGCCGATGGGTGTGAGCTGCACTACGTCGATGCTTTGATACGGCAGGATAGTGAGTTCCTTCGCCAACGGATTCTCGGGCAACTGTGCTCCCATTTCCAGAATGATGCTCCCCTTATTGATGATATCCAGCGCAGTGGTATAGTCAGTGAAATTTTCATCACCGGCCATCAAACGTACAGAGTTCTCAGAGATAGGAAATACACGGTTGGAATTGGTCGGACGGCGAACTTCACTATACCCATCCGGATTCGGGATAATGACCGTACTACTGGTGTAATTGTAGTAAGTTGCCGTCTGCGTGGACGCATAGTAATTCTCCTTGTGGATACGAAGCAGCACGTGCCTCTTTTTCGGATTACAGTCCGGTGTTCTCAATGAATCTATCTTATATTCGAGAAAATAGATGGAGTCGGGTGAAATCTTTTCCAGATTTTTCAGATACACCGGAAACATAGCCTTGGAAGAGCCGGCGGAAATGTTCATTTCCATCGTCGGAAATTCATAGCATTCTTCCGGCAAGTACTTTGCAAAACGGGCTTTATTGATATCAAAATTGGATTTGTTGTAAGCCCTCAACAGTGTATCGGAATGTTGCAGCACCACTGTTACCGGTTCGTCGGTAGCCTGCGATCCACTCAACGAAGCTACCACGAAAAGGGTATCTCCTCCCTGCTGCAACTCAGCTACCTGGCGATCATATACCAAGTTGGAATTACTGAGTAAATTTACTTCTTTGCGGAACTGTTCCTGATCGAAATCATACTTATCGCAACCACTTATCATAACCAAAGCAGAGCAAAGAATTATAGTTAATATCTTTTTCATATTATCTTTCTGTTATTCTTGTTTTTCATTATCTGTCCCATCCCGGATTCTGGTCCATGGAAGGTACTTTCAGTAATTCAGAGTGACTGATCGGCATAAATACCATTTTGGGCAGTGCGACGCGATCGCGGATATTCTGTTGGTCAATGGTCACGATGTTCCAGAATCCCGGATTGCCGGCGACGTCCGTACGGTCTTTTTGTACATCCAATCCCTGCCAGTTAGACGTATTGGCATCCTCGGTAAGGTAAGTACCCCATCTACGGGTATCGAAATAGCGGTAGCCTTCGTTGAAAAGTTCCACTTGTCGTTCATTACGGATGATCTGCTCAAATCTCTCCACCTCGTTGAAGTCACCCAAAGCCGGACCGGGTAATCCGACACGATAGCGGATCATATTGAAGTATTTAGCCATTTCCTGAATATCACGGCTGACAGTCACTTCGACATCCGTACCTGTCATATCAGGAGTAGTAACGGTGACCGTACCCGTCACCCGGTTCAACGCTTCTACATATTCAAGGAGTACTTCGGCATAACGGATGATGGCAAACGGTTTAGGCTGAGTAACAAATGCGCCTTTCACACTTCCTTTTCCGCTCGACCATGAATCGTCAGGATGGACAAACTTGACGGGAGTGTAGCCGCTGATATTGTAATCATTGACGTTATTTCCCGCACCGGCCAACCCGGCTTGCGTATCATCATGAGAATACCAGAACTGCTGGTTGACATAGGTTGCGTCGGAAGAAGCGGAACTCATAGTCCACAAGCGTCCGGGAAATCCGATGGAAGCATAGAAACGTGCCGAACGGTTGTCATACATCTTCGGAACATCACCTCTCAACTGATAGTTTCCCAGCACTTTATTCGTACCTATTGTCTGACTGAGATCCGCTACATACGGATAGTCTGCCGATGCATTGTGGATGTCTCTGCCATCCATCATCAGGAAGCAATCGACCACTCTCTGAGGTACGGACATGCCGCCCCAGCCTCCGAATTTAACAGGGAACGAGTGGTGCGTGTAATTAGTCACATTTTGGGATGCCATTGCCCAGATAAACTCTTTATTGGTTTGAATAATACCTTCACCGTTGAACATATCGGCAAAAGAATGGTAAGGGTCGATACCACCCGCACCATCGGGGAAAGGAGCCGTAGGAACATTATCTGCCAACGGATAAGGGTATTGATTGTCCGGTGCCACTGTGAACAGTGAATAGTATTCCATATTGATCACTTGCTTTGCGGCAGCGGCTGCTACCGCCCAACGGTCGGGATCATAAGTCTGGTTTACGTAATCGGCACCGTCGCTTTTGCGCTTCCAATTGCTAAAGCACAGGCGGGCGGCATCACCGCCATTGAACAACGGAGAAGCTTGGAACAGGCGCAGACGGGCAATCAACGCTAAAGCTGCCCCCTTGGTAGGACGGTCGGAATAGCTGATACTCTGCTCGGTCGGTCCATAAATACCTTGTGTGGCAAGCTTGAATTCATTGCAAATATAATCCACCGATTCATCGTATGTAGACCGTTCCCTGTCATAGTATTCCGCAGATTCGGAAGTACCTAGTACTTCGTCTCCGACAATGAGCAACGGACCGTAGTTCATCAGTAAATGGTAGTAGGCATAACCGCGCATAAAGTGTACGTATCCGATGTAACGTCTTCTGTCGGCTTCTGTCATATCAGACACTTTATCGATATTTTCCAGCATCCGGTTACATCTTGCCACTACTACATACATGCTATACCATATATCCTGCCGCAGGTTTCTTCCGTTGACAGTACCAACACTGAATTGCGCTCCCCAAAACTCGTTGGTCTGCCATCTGACGGCAATCTCGTCCGAGGCAGTTTCTCCCGGATTCCATGAGTTTCCCCAAATGGCACCCGCATCGGGAAAACGGGTCGGGGTGTTCCAAAGGTATCCTTCGGCATTTTTCATGCTGTGGAAAATGGAATCTTCCTTGAATGTAGCCTGAAAATAATTGTCTACATCCAGAAAATTGCAGGAACTGAGCAGCAAAGAACTGCCGATCACGGCTCCCAAAAGTATTTTAATTCGATTTTTCATAAATTTTTCAATGTTATGTGATTAGAATCTTAAGTATACCTGGAATGAATAGGTAGCAGGTATCGGATAGACAGCACCATTTGCCGATGCTTGTTCGGGATCGAAATATTTCACATTGTCGAAAGTGCACAGGTTATTCGCCACAAATTCCAGATCGACGGAAGACAATCCTACCGCTTTAATCCATGGCAGATGTTTCAGGCTGTATCGCAAGCTAACTTCCTGAAGGCGCAGGAAAGAACCGTTCCGCCTCCAGAAGGAGGACAATTGAGAATTGTTCTTATTACCTCCGTAAGAGAGACGTGGAAATTCAGCATTCGGATTTTCCGTTTCAGTAGTTCCCGAATACCATGCGGGCGTCCATCTGTTCTTGGGATTGTTGGCTAGTTTGATCACATTTCCCAAGTCTCCATTATAGAACGGAATCCATCCGTTGTCGTTGCCAAGCCCTGCACGATAGTAGTCTACCTTGGCGGAACCTTTGAACAAGACACTAACAGTCAGATCTTTCCACTGGAAGTCACCGCCGAATCCATACATCACTCTTGGTAACTGGTTGGAATAAGACAATGGCACCTTATCGTCTTCATTGATAATACCATCGCCGTTGACATCGCGATATTTGATGTCGCCCGGGCGTATCTTTCCGAATCCGCTTTGATCGGGGCTGGTATTGATCTCATCTTTGCTGGCGAATAGTCCCTCGGAGATATATCCGCGTAAGATGTTAAAGGGTCTGCCGGTCACACTGAGATAGTCGTAAGGTAATTTATTCTCTTCAAAATAGTCGATGATATTTTGTGAGAATGTATAATTGGCACGAACCGTAAAACTCATATCCTTATTAATAGTATGGAAAAACTCAATATTTCCGTCCGATCCTACACTGTGCATACGTCCGACATTCGACTTCGGATAAGTCACCATACCTACGTAAGAAGGTAACGTCACACGGTCCTGAAAGATGTGGTCACGAGTATCCCGGAATATGTCGACTGTCAGGGACAACTTGTCGTGAAAGAACTTGGCATCGATACCAAGATTCGCCTTCTTTGCTACTTCCCATTTCAAATTGTCGGCTCCGGTATGGGTTTCTGTGATACCCGCATAACGATATCCCCAAGCAGATCCGGCATGATTGTCTATCAGGGTCAGGTAAGGGAAGCGTCCCTGGCCGGTATAATCGTTGGTAGAAACAATCTGGTCGTTACCTACGATACCGTAAGAGCCGCGAATTTTGAGGAACGTAAACCAAGGTAGTTTCTCTGTCCACCATGCATAAGAGGAAGGAACCCATCCTGCGGCAATGGAAGGAAAGAAACCGAACTGTTCTCCTTTTTTGAACTGTGCAGAACCTGTATAACCGAAATTCGCATCGATGAAATAACGGTTTTTATAGTCATAGGAGATACGTCCGGAAAGGTTCTGATGGCGTTTGGGGATGCTGGCGATACCTAAATCATCATATTTGCCCCATAGAGAGTTTTTCTCATCTTTCATATAGTATTCGAGCAACGCGCCAAAGGTATGGTCTCCGAACGACCGGTTCCAGTTGGCTTTCGCCTCCATATAGTATTGCCTGTAAGAGTTTTCGCCACTTCCGTATGCCATACTTGATTGTGCTGAGCGCAGCGCTTTAATCAAGACTCCCTGTGCGGTTCGTCCGGTAGCACGGTAGAGGTCGGGCCAAATCCTGCGGTATTCGCTGAAGTAGCCGATATGTTCCGTCATCGCTTGTACCGACATCGTCAGTCCTTTCAGAAATCCTCCGAATTCTTGCGTCAGCTTCAGCGTCAGCATGTTTCGGTTGTCCTCGCTTTGCATGTATCCGGTATTATTCAGCATAACATATGGAGAAGCCAATTCACGTGATCCGCCATATACGGGCAGCGTGCCGTCAGAGTAAGTGACCGGAAACAGAAGGGGGGTCAACTGCTGGACGGCTGACCATACCAGATCTGTGTTCCCTCCGCCCGGACTGACATAAGAATTGACATATCCATCTACACCGAAGTATAGCTGGGTCGTCTTGGTCAAATTCATATCGATATTGGCACGATAATTCAGCTTGTTTACGCTCAATGGCTTTTTAAACAGATTTTCCTCTTGGCGATAGGCGGCTCCTTCATCCTGATACCCCAGCGACAAGAAGTATCTGGCAACGTCACCTCCTCCTTTAGCACTGACATAGTAGTTCTGCTGAATAGAATTCCTTTTCATGATTTCATCTATCCAGTTTACATCCGGATAAAGATCCGGGTCCAGCCTGTTTTTGATCAGATCCAGTTCAAGACGGGTGTACAGATCGTCTTCCCCAGACATCGCTCTGGCTTCATTGGCAAGGAGTGCGTAATCATATGCTCCCAGGTATTCGGGCAGACGTTTGATATGTGATATTTTCATCGTAGCACGTCCGGTCACCTCTAATTTTCCACTGGTACCACGTTTGGTAGTCACCAATACCACGCCATTTGCTCCGCGTGTTCCGTAGACAGCCGTTGCTGCGGCATCTTTCAGGATACTGAACGATTCAACGTCGTCGGTATCAATATCTTCCAATCTTCCTTCGAGACCATCGATCAGTACTAAGGCTCCACTGCTGGCTCCGAAAGTACTGATACCGCGAATCCAGAAGTTGGAGATATTTTTGCCCGGTTCACCCGAACTCTGCATAGTGATAACACCTGCCATTCGACCTCCGATCATATTATTGAGGGAAGTGGCGGGAGTTTTTAGCTGCGCAACGTCAATGGTGGTGATGGCACCTACCACAGATACTTTTTTCTGGGAACTCATACCCGTTACCACTACTTCGTCAATCTTAGTCTCGTCTTCTTTCATGACGATCTTAAGCTTTTCTTCGTTTTTGGTAATCAGCATCTCGACATTCTTCATACCCACTGACTGGAATATCAGTGTAGCGTTTTTCGTTACTTTTATCTTGAACTTTCCGTCCAGATCCGCTACTACGCCGACTCCCGGTTCGTTCTTTACATAAACAGCCGTACCTACCAATGGCTCGCCGGTTGCATCCACAATCACGCCTGCCACTGTAAACTGTGTACTCGTTTCGTTCTGACTGTAGCCTGCCAATGGAATCAATGTCATAAGCAGTACAATCAATAAAAGATTTTTTTTCATATATGTATTATCAAAGGTTATTGTATAGACAATTTACGAATCACTTTATTTCCGGTATCTGCGACATATACAATTTGTCCGTCGGCACTAACAGCTACACCGAACGGATGATTGAACAACGCGATATCCGGACCGCCGTCTTTATAGCCCTTCAT
This sequence comes from Bacteroides sp. MSK.20.82, assembly GCF_019052485.1. Taxonomy (NCBI): domain Bacteria; kingdom Pseudomonadati; phylum Bacteroidota; class Bacteroidia; order Bacteroidales; family Bacteroidaceae; genus Bacteroides; species Bacteroides sp. MSK.20.82. Next base: position 49,382 of record NZ_JAHQUN010000032.1, on the reverse strand, counting down.
GCCCGGAAGTCCGATAGGAGTAGTTACCATAGCTCTATCCAAGGGCAATTTGGTATCGATTACTCGTATACAATTGTTACCACAATCAGCGATATACAATTTACCGTCTTCGGTAAAGCAGATTTGATGGGGATTATCAAACTTGGCATTCCTCAGCAAACCGTCTTCCCATCCTGCTCCTGCTACCTGTCCTTCCAATATGGCCTTTCCGGCATAACCTTCACCGGGATAGGTGTTTTTGTCTTTACCTTCCAGATTTCCCACATCCACTCGCCATATCTGATTTCCTTCTGCCATCGCGACATAAAGCATATTTTCCTGTCCTTTGACAGGGCTGAAAGCAAGGTATGAGTCACATGCATCAGGTCTGGTAGAAGTTCCGACTTTCTTGAGTAGGAGTTCACAAGTACGGGTGTTCGGTTTTATCCGCACCAGTTGTCCCTTAACCATCACTGTATAAATGTAATGATCCAGCTTATTCACTACAAAGCAGTGCTTATAGTTACCATCGGCAACGTCTTTAGTTTCATCATTCAGCAGCACCGTCAGGCGGCGCGGCGCATAGCTCACGCTTTTGGCCAAAGAATAATATCCCATACCGCCATCTTCAGGAGCGTACATCGTACCATCCAGGTCCGAAAAAGCAGGAGCATTCAGGATGGCTGACGTACCATACTGAAGTACCAGCACAGAATTACTCTTAATGGAAGCCATGACAATATTTCCGTTAGACTGCGCTCCTTTATCATTTTGACAGGTTACAGATGGATAATTGTTTCCTCCGTGCCATACGTGGCGTTCGGTGATAAAGATATTATCCTCGTCATCCAGACTAATGTAGTTGGGCGCCGACAATGTAGAAGTAGCGATGTCTCCTCCTACCGTAGGCTGGTTAGCGTCCGGCGAAGCTTGTCCTACAACGGTAGTCACGCTCGTCTGCGTCTTGTAGATAAATTGCCTTCCGGCTTGTCCTTCATATTCTGTTCCGTCGGGCATTGTTCGGGCAACAAGAAGATTCATTTCTTTCTTGTACGTCAGTCCCGAAGGAACATACAAGTAGATTTTGTTACCATTTGAACTCACCAAGCCCGCCTGGTGCTTTATCCCATCCGCATCTTCGAAATAAACTTTCAGATTGGTAGTGTCTGATCCGAAGTTGCTGCCTTCGACGATCATAGGGGTAGCGATCCCACCGGAATCCGGATAAAATCCGGTCACCTCAATAGGTTGATCCGGATTGAATACTGCACTTCCTATATTCTTACTATCCGAACATGAAGTCAGATAGACAAATACGGCGGCAAAAAATGTCAAAAAAATAGTTCTTTTTTGCATTGTTTTTCTGTGATTAAAGGTTAATAATTAGTTGGGTTAATATGGATAAGTAGAAAACTTACTATTCTATATCTAGGCATTATGATAATGTGGTAGAAATAAGATGTGCATTTTTACTCTAATACGTTTGTTTTTGGGTGTGTATGCTTTATCTTAATATTTAGTAAGTTTAGGAATATATATAGTTGTGTTTGACTGTTATCATTCATTTGTTTTTCTTGGGGGTATTGAAATTTTTAATGAATTCAATCTCTCTTCAGCACTGTTCTGATCTATGCTGAAGAAACGATAATAAAAATTTAATCACTGCCCGGAGGCGGCCTACAATTTCGCATTATCATAAATAATTATTAAGAAATATAGTCGTAATTGACCGATTAGAATAAGTCGCTCTAGAACTTGGTAATCAAAACAATAAAATCATGATAATCAATAATATACATCAATAAAAAGATTATATCTATCTTATTACGATCTGAGTAGTAGAATGAAAAATCAAAAAAAATACCGTTTGCCGATAATTAAAATAAAAAAAACATTGCGTTTACCAATTTTATTAATAACTTTACACCGTCTTAAGTGGCACACAAACTTAATAACCTTTGAAAAGCCTATGAAAACAGGAAAAAATACACTTATTGGTATAAAATTACCAAGTTCTAGAGCAACTTATCCCAATCTGTTAAATATAAAAATGAATCATAACAGCCAAGCACAACTATATATATTCCTAAACTTACTAAATAAAAAAGGTAGTAGATCCCCAAAAGAATAAATGCATAAGAAATAAAATGCACACCTTAATTTCTACCATATATAATAATATTTTCTCCTTCACCAACAATCTCTGGCGAATAGGCCGTAATAAGAAGTAAAGGCTATATTACATAAAAAAAATTCCAGTAACTTGCGATACTGGAATTTTATATAAATCAAGAAAATCTCTTATTCCCACTCAATAGTTGCAGGTGGCTTAGAACTGATATCATAGGTTACGCGGTTTACACCTTTCACCTTATTAATAATATCATTCGAAATCTTACCCAGGAATTCATATGGCAAATGCGCCCAGTCGGCAGTCATGGCATCAGTAGAAGTCACGGCACGCAATGCTACCGCTCTTTCATAAGTACGTTCATCTCCCATGACACCTACAGACTGTACCGGCAGTAAGATAACGCCTGCCTGCCATACTTGATCATACAATCCCCAGTCGCGCAATCCCTGAATGTAAATATCATCAGCATCTTGCAGGATACGCACTTTCTCACGGGTGATGTCTCCAAGAATACGTACAGCCAAACCCGGGCCAGGGAATGGATGACGAGTAATCAGATGTTCCGGCATACCCAACTCGCGACCTACACGACGAACTTCATCCTTAAACAACAGACGAAGCGGCTCGCACAACTTCAAGTGCATTTTTTCGGGCAGACCACCTACGTTATGATGACTCTTGATCACTGTACCTGTTATAGACAATGATTCGATGCAGTCTGGATAAATAGTGCCCTGAGCCAGCCATTTCACATCTTTTATTTTGTGAGCTTCCACATCGAATACATCGATAAAGCCCTTACCGATAATCTTACGTTTACGCTCCGGTTCCGTCACACCTGCAAGCTCTGCAAAGAACTTTTCGCTGGCATCCACGCCAATTACATTCAGCCCGAGGCATTCGTAATCGTTCATCACATTCTTGAACTCATTCTTACGGAGCATACCGTGGTCTACGAAGATACAAGTCAGATTCTTACCGATAGCTCTATTCAGCAAAACAGCAGCAACCGATGAATCTACACCACCGCTCAATCCCAGCACCACTTTATCATCACCTAACTGAGCTTTCAACTCAGCAACCGTACTCTCGATGAAAGAAGCCGGTGACCAGTCTTGCTTGCATCCGCAAACATCAACTACGAAATTCCTCAATATCTGCGTCCCGTCTTCGCTATGGAACACTTCCGGATGGAACTGAACGCCCCATACCTTCTCACCCTCAACCTGATAAGCAGCGATATCCACTTTATCAGTTGAAGCAATCTTCTTAAAATTATCAGGGATAGCAGTGATTGTATCACCATGACTCATCCATACCTGCGTATTCTCACGAACTCCTTTAAACAGCACATTATCCTTGCAGAAAGAAGTCAGATGTGCACGGCCATATTCACGTGTACCGGCCGGTTCTACTTTTCCATTGTTAGTATACGCCATAAACTGTGCACCATAGCAGATACCCAAAATAGGATATTTACCACGAATCTCACTCAAGTCTACTTTGAAGGCATCTTTATCATAAACCGAAAAAGGACTTCCGGAAAGGATGACTCCTTTAATTGTCGGATCTTCTTTAGGAAACTTGTTATAAGGAACAATTTCGCAATACGTGTCCAGTTCGCGTACGCGACGACCAATCAGCTGTGTTGTCTGCGAACCGAAATCAAGAATTATTATTTTCTCCTGCATATCAATGGTTGGATTTTGAATAAATGATTTGCAAAAGTAGAAAAAAGTAGGCAAAAAGATAGAAGAATAAACAGAAAAATCGAAATTTACGAGAGAAATATATCATCGGACAACATAAAATCCGAAAAGGGAAACGATGTCAGAGAGACTTATATATAATAAATAGGAGACTCAAAACAGAATCTCCTATTTTATTATACAAGTACTTATTTCTTCTCTTTCAGCAAGTCACGAATCTCAGTCAGCAACACCTCTTCTTTAGTAGGAGCAGGTGGTGCAGGAGGAGCAGCCGGGGCTTCCTCTGCCGCCTTCTTCGTAGTCAGTTTAGTGATCAGACGTATAAATAGGAATATAGCAAAAGCTATAATCAGAAAGTCAAAAGTTGCTTGCAGAAATTGTCCGTAATCCAGAGATACGGCAGGAGCAATCTCCTTACCGTCTGCTCCAACTTCAGCCGCTTTCATTACCCATTTCAGATCTGTAAAGTTCACACCACCAACCAATAAGCCTATTGGGGGCATAATAACATTCGCCACCAGTGACGATACGATCTTCCCAAACGCGCCGCCGATAACTACACCGACAGCCATGTCAATGACGTTCCCTTTCATAGCAAACGCCTTAAAGTCTTGTAAAAATGTGCTCTTTCCCATCTTTTTTCAATATTTAATGTGAATTTAATATGCGAATATAAAAACATTTTTGTAATTTTGCACCGCATTTGAAAATAAAACAAATGCGCGAGCTGAGAGATATTTGAACAAATATTATAAAACCCTTAAAAGTTTAAACAAAATGATTAAAGTAGGTATTAATGGATTCGGACGTATCGGACGTTTCGTTTTCCGCGCTGCAATGAAAAGAAACGATATTCAAATCGTAGGTATCAACGACCTTTGCCCGGTAGACTACTTGGCTTACATGCTGAAGTATGACACAATGCACGGTCAATTCGACGGTACTATCGAAGCAGATGTTGAAAACAGCAAATTGATCGTTAACGGTCAGGCTATCCGCATCACTGCAGAAAGAAATCCGGCTGACTTGAAATGGGATGCTGTAGGTGCTGAATACGTTGTTGAATCTACAGGTTTGTTCTTGAGCAAAGACAAAGCTCAGGCTCATATCGAAGCTGGTGCAAAATATGTTGTAATGTCAGCTCCTTCTAAAGATGACACTCCGATGTTCGTTTGCGGTGTAAACGAAAAAACATACGTGAAAGGTACTCAGTTCGTTTCTAACGCTTCTTGTACTACTAACTGTCTGGCTCCTATCGCTAAAGTATTGAACGACAAGTTCGGTATCCTTGACGGTTTGATGACTACAGTTCACTCTACAACTGCTACTCAGAAAACAGTTGACGGTCCTTCTATGAAAGACTGGAGAGGTGGTCGTGCTGCTTCTGGCAACATCATCCCTTCTTCTACTGGTGCTGCTAAAGCTGTAGGTAAAGTAATCCCGGCTTTGAACGGTAAACTGACTGGTATGTCTATGCGTGTTCCGACTTTGGACGTTTCTGTAGTTGACTTGACTGTTAACTTGGCTAAACCGGCTACTTACGCTGAAATCTGCGCTGCAATGAAAGAAGCTTCTGAAGGCGAATTGAAGGGTATTCTGGGTTACACTGAAGATGCAGTAGTTTCTTCTGACTTCTTGGGTGACACTCGTACTTCTATCTTCGATGCTAAAGCTGGTATCGCTTTGACTGACACTTTCGTAAAAGTTGTATCTTGGTATGACAACGAAATCGGTTACTCTAACAAAGTTCTTGACTTGATCGCTCACATGGCATCAGTTAACGCTTAATTAGAAATCTAAACATATAGGAAACCGCTGCGGAAAACCGTAGCGGTTTTTTTGTCTTCATTTTATATATTGTTAAAAAGCAAGGTATTATCCGTGGTATAACCTACAATTTTAGTAGTTTTGTACTTCTATGAAGAGAATTATGAAGAGATTATTAATAACATTGATACTAGTTTACACCATGAACAATATACTGAACGCTCAGAATCCTTTCTTCGGTCAGTATCAGACACCGCATGGGACTGTGCCCTTTGACCGGATCAAGACAGAGCATTATGAGCCTGCCATCCTCGAAGGAATCAAACAACAGAATGCGGAACTTGATGCGATCATACAAAACCCGGAGAAGGCGACATTTACAAATACAATAGAAGCCTACGAACAATCCGGAAGGCTGCTGGACAAAGTAACTGCCGTATTCGGCAATATGCTTAGTGCTGAAACCAATGACGACTTACAGGCATTGGCTCAGAAAATCATGCCACTACTCAGCGAACACAGCAACAACATCACACTGAATGAGAAGTTGTTTGCCCGCGTGAAAGAAGTGTACGGACAAAAACAATCTCTGCAACTGACCCAGGAACAGAATCGCCTGCTAGACGATATATACGACAGTTTTGTACGCCACGGTGCCAACCTCGAAGGAGAAGCCCGTGAACAATACCGACAACTGACCAACGAACTGAGCAAACTGACACTCGACTTCAGCGAAAACAACCTGAAGGAGACAAACAGGTATCAAATGCTTCTGACAGACAAAGCCAGCATTGCCGGACTGCCGGAAATCATCGTAGAAGCTGCTGCCGAAACAGCCAGAAGTGAGGATAAAGAAGGATGGGCTTTCACCCTGCACGCTCCAAGTTATGTGCCTTTCATGACTTATGCCGACAACCGCGAGTTGCGTCATAAGCTCTATATGGCATATAATACAAAGTGTACGCACGATAACGAATTCAACAATATCGAAATCGTAAAGAAGCTGGTAAATACACGCATGAAAATAGCCCAGCTACTGGGATATAAAGATTATGCGGAATATACCCTCAAAAAACGAATGGCTGAAAACAGCGGCGCCGTATATAAGCTGCTCAACCAGTTATTGGAAGCCTACACTCCCACCGCACAGAAAGAATATCTCGAAGTACAGGAACTGGCACGTGAGGAACAAGGTGATGACTTCATTGTCATGCCCTGGGACTGGAGCTACTATTCCAATAAACTGAAAAACAAGAAATTCAATATTAATGAAGAAATGCTCCGTCCTTACTTCGAACTGGAACAAGTAAAAAAAGGAGTATTCGGACTGGCAGAAAGACTCTACGGAATCACTTTCCGGAAAAATACGGAAATCCCGGTTTATCACAAAGATGTTGAAGCCTACGAGGTATTCGACAAAGACAGTAAGTTCCTGTCCGTACTATACACTGACTTCCATCCCCGTCCCGGAAAACGCGCCGGAGCTTGGATGACCAGTTACAAGGAACAATGGATAGATCCCGTAACCGGTGAAGACAGCCGGCCGCATATATCTGTAGTGATGAACTTCACCAAGCCGACCGAAAGCAAACCTGCTTTGCTAACTTTCAACGAAGTGGAGACATTCCTGCATGAGTTCGGGCACAGCCTGCATGGCATGTTCGCCAACTCAACTTATCAGAGCCTAAGCGGAACAAACGTATATTGGGACTTTGTGGAACTTCCTTCACAGATCATGGAAAACTTTGCCATCCAGAAAGAATTTCTCAACACCTTTGCCCGTCATTATGAAACCGGAGAAGTGCTTCCGGACGAACTGATACAGAGACTCGTGGATGCTTCGAACTTCAATGCAGCCTATGCCTGCCTGAGACAAGTGAGCTTCGGTCTGCTCGATATGGCATGGTACACCCGCAACACTCCTTTCGAGGGCGATGTAAAAGCCTATGAACAGGAAGCCTGGAAAGACGCACAAGTATTGCCAATAGTCAAAGAAGCCTGCATGAGTACACAATTCTCCCATATCTTTGCCGGAGGATATTCCGCCGGATATTACAGTTATAAATGGGCAGAAGTGCTGGATGCGGATGCGTTCTCACTGTTCAAACAGCAAGGAATCTTCAACCGTGAAGTAGCAGATTCGTTCCGCAACAATATCCTGTCGAAAGGAGGTACAGAACACCCGATGGTGCTTTACAAGCGCTTCCGCGGGCAGGAACCTACCATTGACGCATTGCTGATCCGAAACGGCATAAAGAAACAATAAAATTAAAAAAGGAGAGAATTGGACATGAAGAAGAGATTGATACTTAAAGTATTAGGATTGCTGTTATTGCTTCCGATGTTTTCCGGATGTAATGATACGGATGATGTAGCCGGCATCTTCACCGGCAAGACATGGAAACTGACTTATATCACAGTCAAAGATAGCCATCAAATGTTTAATTTTTGGGGAAACGACAACAAAGCCCGCGAACAAAGCATGAAATTGCTTGACGAAACAGGTAGGTATGTAATTACCTTTAATGGAATGGAAGAAAGCAATATCATCACCGGGACCTTAAGTGGCACAGTGATAACCTCTACTTTCACTGGATCATGGTCTGCCAATGGAAAGGACAACCAATTCAATGCATCTATCCAAGGAGGTAATGAATCATCAGATATATTAGCAAAGAATTTTATAGAAGGGCTGAACAACGCAACCTCTTACGGAGGAGATGAGCGAAATCTATACCTTTACTATAAACCTTCCGGTAGCCAGCAGACACTTTCTTTAGTTTTTCACGTTGTAAAATAAAAGACACTCTCATGGACACGGAAAAGAAACAATTGGAACTGGACAAACGTTACATACGTATGGCAAGCATCTGGGCGGAAAACTCTTATTGCCAGCGCCGTAAGGTAGGAGCGTTGATCGTCAAAGACAAAATGATTATCTCCGACGGATACAATGGTACTCCTTCGGGCTTCGAAAACGTATGCGAGGACGAGAATAACCTGACAAAACCTTATGTTCTCCATGCGGAAGCAAACGCTATCACCAAGATAGCACGCTCGAACAACAGCAGCGACGGTGCCACGATGTACGTCACCGCCTCACCTTGTATCGAATGTGCAAAGTTAATCATACAGGCAGGAATCAAACGGGTAGTCTACTCCGAACATTACCGCCTCGAAGATGGAATAGAACTATTAAAACGGGCAGGAATCGAAGTTATCTATACAGAAATGAACGAAGATTCTTCTCCAAACAAATAATAAAACGAACGTTTTAAAAAAAGGAATAGACATGAGTACAAGAAACTCTTCACGTTTTACGCCTATCATCATAGCTATCAGCGTGGTGGCCGGTATTCTTATCGGTACATTTTATGCCAAGCACTTCGCCGGCAACCGTCTGGGTATCATCAACGGTTCTTCCAACAAGCTGAATGCGCTGTTGAGAATCGTAGATGATCAATATGTAGACACCGTAAACATGACCGACCTCGTGGAGAAGGCTATGCCACAGATCCTGGCAGAACTGGACCCGCACTCCACTTACATCCCTGCACAGAATCTCGAAGAAGTCAATTCGGAACTGGAAGGCAGTTTCAGCGGAATCGGTATCCAGTTTACGATACAGAATGATACGATTCATGTGAATGCCGTTATCCAGGGAGGCCCATCTGAAAAAGTGGGACTCATGGCGGGCGACCGCATCGTTAATGTAGACGACAGTTTATTTGTAGGCAAAAAGCTGAACAACGAACTAGCCATGCGCACACTGAAAGGTCCTAAGGGATCGCAGGTGAAACTGGGTGTCAAACGCGTAGGAGAACCGAAATTGCTGGACTTCACCATCACCCGCGGAGACATTCCTCAAAATACAGTAGACGCTGCCTATATGCTGAACGATGATATCGGTTATGTAAAAGTCAGCAAATTCGGACGGACAAGCCACGTAGAATTGCTTAACGCCTTGGCCCAGCTCAATCATAAGAAATGTAAAGGACTGATTATTGACCTTCGCGGCAATACAGGAGGATACATGGAAGCTGCCATCCGCATGGTGAATGAATTCCTGCCCGAAGGTAAACTGATTGTATATACACAAGGACGTAAATATCCCCGTGCGGAAGAATTTGCCAACGGTACGGGCAGTTGCCAGAAAATGCCACTCGTTGTATTGATTGACGAGGGTTCTGCTTCTGCCAGCGAAATCTTTACCGGAGCAATTCAGGATAATGACCGCGGTACAGTGGTAGGACGCCGTTCCTTCGGAAAAGGACTGGTACAACAACCGATTGACTTCAGCGACGGCTCTGCTATCCGCCTGACTATCGCCCGCTATTATACTCCTTCAGGGCGTTGCATCCAACGTCCTTACGAAAGTGGTAAAGACAAGAATTATGAACTAGACATATACAACCGCTACGAACACGGTGAGTTCTTCTCACGCGACAGCATCAAGCTGAACGAAAACGAACGCTATCTCACCAGCCTGGGACGCACTGTTTATGGTGGTGGCGGTATCATGCCGGATGTATTTGTACCACAAGATACTACCGGAGTCACTTCTTATCTCTCATCAGTAATCAACCGCGGACTAACTCTTCAGTTTACTTTCCAGTACACGGACAATAATCGGAAGAAGCTGAGCCAGTATGAAACGGAAGAAGACCTGCTGAATTATCTTCGTCACCAAGGTTTGGTAGAGCAGTTCATCCGCTTTGCCGACTCGAAAGGTGTAAAGAGAAGGAATATTCTGATCCAGAAATCGTATAAACGACTGGAAGCGAATATATACGGCAACATTATCTATAATATGCTGGGACTGGAAGCTTATCTGAAATACTTCAATAAATCGGATGCTACAGTTCAACAAGGTATAGAACTGCTCGAAAAAGGAGAAGCTTTCCCAAAAGCACCCGCCGAGACAGAAGAGGAAGTGACGAAAGACAATAAAGATGGAAAGAAAAAAAGAACTGCGCAAGCTTATGGCATCACTGAAGATCCGACACGCATCTTCGACTTTGCAGAAGCTACAATCAGCTAAAATACTTGCCGCCCTCGAAGCCCACCCGGCTTTCAGGGCGGCAACTACTGTATTGCTCTACCATTCGCTCAAAGATGAAGTAGACACGCATGCGTTTATCCGGAAATGGAGCAATGAGAAGCGGATATTGCTTCCGGTAGTTGTCGGTGATGAATTGGAATTACGCCTCTATACCGGTCCCGAGGATATGGCAACCGGCACTTACGGCATCGAAGAGCCTGTTGGAGAAACATTCACAGACTATGCAGACATAGACTTTATTGCCGTTCCCGGTGTAGCTTTCGACCGGAAAGGAAACCGGCTGGGAAGGGGAAAAGGCTATTATGACCGTTTGCTGCCACGTATCCCCGCAGCTTATAAAGCAGGCATCTGCTTCCCATTTCAAATAGTAGAAGAAGTTCCGGCAGAAGCATTCGACATCTGCATGGACATAATTATAACAAGTAATGAGGACGAATTATCACACCCACACCACCCGCTGCCTCCATGCGACAGGGAGTGACGAAGAATTTGTTTTAAGCGCCATCAAAGGCGGCTATCAGGAACTTGGTTTCTCTGACCACACACCATGGGAATACCATACCGATTATGTATCCGACATCCGGATGACTCCCGAAGAACTGCCGGAGTATGTAGAAAGCCTCCGCTCGCTACAAAAGAAATATAAAGATCAAATCAGCATTAAAATCGGCTTGGAATGTGAATATTTTCCGGAGTATATTCCCTGGCTGAAAGGAGTTATCAAGGAGTATCAACTGGATTACATCATCTTCGGCAACCACCATTTCCATACAGATGAGAAGTTTCCTTATTTCGGGCGAAATACCCATACGGTAGATATGCTTGAACTTTATGAAGAGAGTGCGATTGAAGGGATGGAAAGCGGCTTGTTTGCCTATCTGGCACATCCCGACCTGTTCATGCGTTCATATCCTGAATTCGACCGTCATTGTAAACTTGTCAGCAGACACATCTGCCGGACAGCAGCCCGCTTGAACCTGCCCCTGGAATATAATATAGGTTACGAAGACTACAACGATGAACATGGAATAACAACCATTCCCCACCCTGCTTTTTGGGAAATAGCAGCACACGAAGGCTGCACCGCCATTATCGGAGTGGATGCCCACAACAACCAATATCTTGAAACTCCGTTCTACTATGACCGGGCAAATGAGACTCTCCAAAAGCTGGGGATGAAAGTGACAGACAGAATTCCTTTCCTCAACGAAAAATAATGTTTGTGATAACCGTAGCCCCTACTCTCTGATTCAGAGTACGCACCAGAAGTTCCCGTCCCATCATCAGTTCCTGACGAAGGGCGGCGGAAGTGAGATGTACATACAGCGTCTGGTTACGGATATAGAGATTACTGGTATAGCTTGCCGCCGGTCCCAACACCTGCGGCCAGGCATCCAGCAACCGCTGCTCATTGAGAGGAGACTCCAGACTCTCCTGACGCAGGTATTGCTGAATCAGTTTTCCTATCTGCTCGGCATCGTTACGTTTCATTGTTCAGCTCCCATTTCATTAATTACACCCTGATCTACGCGAAATACTTTATAATCGCTGCCTACCTTCTGCAGAATACGATCCAGATGTTCACGGTTAGTATCCGTAATAAATATCTGTCCGAAGTTATCACCAGCCACCAGCTTGACAATCTGCTCTACCCGCGAAGCATCCAGTTTATCAAAAATATCATCCAACAGCAATAAAGGGACGGTCTGCCCCGTACGTTTCAAGAAGTCGAACTGTGCCAGCTTCAACGCTACCAGATACGTTTTATTCTGTCCCTGCGAACCTTCCTTCTTGATCGGAAAGTCGCCCAACAGCATATTCAGTTCATCTTTATGAATTCCCCGCAAAGAGAATCCCATAATCTTATCCCGTTCCCGGCTTTGCTTCAGAACTTCCAGTAAAGAAGCATCCCGTGCATGCGAATCATAAGACAGACCCACCTGTTCTTTATCCTGGGAAATAAAAGAATAAAACGACTGGAAAATAGGAATAAACTCTTCGATAAACGCCTCCCGCTTGCGAAAAACAATTTCACCCGCTTGCGCCATCATCTCCTCCCAAACCAGGAACAATTCCTCTTCTACCGGAAATTCACTTTTTAATAAGGTATTACGCTGTGCCAATGCCTTATTATAGCGTATCAATGCTTCCAGATATTCCTTATCATACTGAGAGATCACGACGTCCATAAAGCGGCGCCGTTCGTCACTTCCTCCGGCTATCAACTCCGAATCGGCAGGCGAAACCATCACTAACGGCAGAAAGCCGATATGATCGGAAAAGCGGCTATACTCCTTTTTATTCCGTTTGAATTGCTTTTTCGAACGACGCTTCATTCCGCAGTAAATCTCCTCTGGTGTGCCATCTTCCGCCTCATAAAAGCCCTGAATAACAAAGAAATCCTGTTCGTGCCGAATGTTCTGCGAATCAATCGGATTACCCGAACTCTTGCAGAAAGATAAAAAGTACACTGCATCCAGCAGATTCGTCTTTCCCATCCCGTTCTGTCCGAAGAAACAATTCAGTTTGGCGGAGAATCCGATCTCTACCTGTTCCAGATTCTTATAGTTTAATATGGATATCCGTTTCAGTATCATTGTATACGCGTTAATTTGTTCACAAAAGTAGCAAGTTTTTCGAGGTTTTCGAGCGTAAAACAAAAAAAGATGCCTCTAAATTTCGTTTGTAGATATAAAAAAACTACTTTTGCGAGTCGAATTATCAAACGATGAATAATAACAAAAAGAATCATATAAAAATGGCAGAACAAAAGAATCAGAACGAACATCTGAACGTAGAAGATGCACTGACACAATCGGAAGCATTTCTTGTTAAGTACAAAAACGCAATCATCGGCGGTGTTGTAGCCGTGATTATCATCGTAGCAGGTTTTATCATGTACAAGAACCTCTATGCTGAGCCACGTGAAGAAAAGGCACAGGCTGCTCTTTTCAAAGGACAGGAATACTTTGAACAAGATGCTTATGAACAAGCACTGAACGGTGATAGTATTGGTTATGTAGGTTTCCTCAAAGTTGCCGACGAATATAGCGGAACAAAAGCCGCTAATCTGGCAAAAGCATATGCAGGAATCTGCTACGCACAACTGGGTAAATATGACGAAGCAGTAAAGATGCTCGACGGCTTCAACGGAGGCGACCAGATGGTAGCTCCCGCTATCCTCGGCGCAACAGGAAACTGCTACGCACAACTGGGTCAGCTGGACAAAGCCGCTTCTACCCTGCTCTCTGCAGCAGACAAAGCTGACAATAACTCATTAAGCCCTATCTTCCTGATGCAAGCCGGTGAAATTCTGGTGAAACAAGGAAAGTATGATGATGCCGTTAATGCCTACACTAAGATCAAGGACAAATACTTCCAGTCTTACCAGGCTATGGACATCGACAAGTACATCGAACAGGCTAAATTGATGAAGAAATAATATACCTTATTATATATAATATAAGGTTAGGCACGGATTACACGGATTTCACGGTTTTTAGTACGCACAATATGTACTAATGCAATTATGCGAAGCTACCGTGAAATCCGTGTAATCCGTGCCTTTTTAAAATCATGTATTTATAACCCACTTTAATTACTACAATTATGGCAACAGCATACCATAACTTATCCGAATACGATTTCAACTCTGTACCAAACGCTGAAAACATGAAATTCGGCATCGTCGTATCCGAATGGAATTTCAATATTACCGGAGCCTTATTGAACGGCGCAGTCAATACATTAAAAAAACATGGAGTGAAAGATGAAAATATTCTGGTAAAAACTGTACCGGGAAGTTTCGAACTAACTTTCGGCGCCAATCAAATGATGGAAAATTGCGATGTGGATGCAATTATTGCAATCGGTTGTGTAATTAAAGGAGATACTCCACATTTTGATTATGTTTGTATGGGAGCGACTCAAGGAATTACCGAATTAAACGCAACTGGCGACATACCAGTCATTTACGGATTAATTACCACCAATACAATGGAGCAAGCAGAGGATCGTGCCGGTGGCAAACTGGGTAACAAAGGAGATGAATGTGCAATTTCTGCAATAAAAATGATCGATTTTGTTTGGAGTTTAAATAAATAGTTGTATCTTTGCACCGCAATTGAGAAACAAACCTCCTCAAAAGCACAAAAGGGCAAATACCAGAGTGGCCAAATGGGGCAGACTGTAAATCTGCTGGCTTACGCCTTCGGTGGTTCGAATCCATCTTTGCCCACAAAAATTGCGGAAGTAGCTCAGTTGATAGAGCATTAGCCTTCCAAGCTGAGGGTCGCGGGTTTGAGCCCCGTCTTCCGCTCTTCAAAGAGAATCTGAGAAATTAGATTCTCTTTTTTGTATAACTTTAAACCTCTAAGAACATGGAAGATTCTCCAACGCAATCACACGTACTGCAATTGGCACACCCCCCTATCCCAATTGTCCGCATCGGAATCATAGGATTGGGGAATCGAGGGCTACTCACCCTGCAACGTTATCTGCAAATAGAAGGAACCGAAATCAAAGCTCTCAGCGAAATCAGGGAAGGTAACTTGAACAAAGCCCAACTCATACTCAAAGAAGCAAAGCACCCCGAAGCCACGGGATATACCGGACCAGGCGGCTGGCGAAAGATGTGTGAATGCAACGATCTGGATTTAATTTTTATCTGTACAGACTGGCTCACTCACACCCCAATGGCAACCTATGCAATGGAATGCGGCAAACATGTAGCTATCGAAGTTCCTGCCGCCATGAATATAGCCGAATGCTGGCAACTGGTCGATACAGCAGAAAAGACAAGACGCCACTGTATCATGCTGGAAAATTGCTGTTATGACCCTTTTGCCCTGACTACTCTCGAAATGGCACGTCAAGGTGTACTCGGAGAAATAATGCATGTAGAAGGAGCGTATATTCACGATCTCCGTTCCATGTATTTTGCCGAAGAGAGCGAAGGCGGTTACCACAATCACTGGGGAAAAAGATACAGTATCGAACATACAGGCAATCCCTACCCCACCCACGGACTGGGACCTGCATGTCAGATTCTCGACATCCACCGCAATGACAGAATGGAATATCTCGTATCCATGTCCACCCATCAGGCCGGCATGAGCGAGTATGCGCGGAAAAGATTCGGAGAGAACTCACCGGAAGCCCGTCAGAAGTATAAGCTGGGAGATGTCAACACCACGCTTATCCATACCGCCAAAGGAAAAACGATCATGCTTCAGTATAATGTTTCTACTCCCCGCCCTTACAGTCGCCTGCAAACAGTATGCGGTACACTCGGCTTTGCACAAAAATATCCGGTACCATGCATTGCCCTGGATTCTCATGGAGATACTCCGCTTGAAGGCGAAGCACTGGAGACAGTATTAACTCGCTATAAACACCCTTTTAGCGCCACCATCGGCGAGGAAGCACATCGTAAAGGATTACCGAACGAAATGAACTATGTAATGGATTATCGGTTAATATATTGCCTGCGCAACGGACTGCCCCTTGACATGGACGTTTATGATGCAGCCGAATGGTCGTGTATCACCGAATTAAGCGAGAAGTCAGTATTGAACGGAAGTATTCCTGTAGAAATACCGGATTTCACCAGAGGTGTCTGGAAAAAACACAAACATTAGATTTTACCTATTTACCCCAATTAAACTATAAAAAAACACATGAGAACATTCCTATCATTAAAGACATGCTTACTATCTGCACTTTTACTTTGCGTAAACAGCATTGCAGCAAGCAAGATTATTTCCGTATCTGATTTCGGTTTGAAACCCGACAGCCGTATCAACGCAGTTCCATTTATACAAAAGGCAATCGATGCTTGCAAGCAACATCCCGGTTCCACGCTTGTTTTCCCAAAAGGAAGATATGACTTCTGGGCACAACATGCTATCGAAAAAGATTATTACGAAACGAACACCTACGATGTTAATCCCAAAATTCTCGCCGTGCTATTGGAGCAGATCAATGATCTGACGATTGACGGTAATGGTTCTGAGTTTATTATGCATGGACGGATGCAACCATTCACTTTGGATCATTGCCGGAACATTACTTTAAAGAATTTCTCCGTCGATTGGGAAATCCCATTAACTGCGCAAGGTATTGTCACTCAATCTACCTCCGAATACCTTGAGATCGAAATCGACTCCCACCAATATCCTTATATCATAGAAAACAAACGACTGACTTTTGTCGGCGAAGGATGGAAAAGCAGTCTTTGGGCGATCATGCAGTTTGATCCCGACACCCATCTCGTCCTGCCAAATACAGGTGATAACTTAGGCTGGCGCTCATACGATGCAACAGAAATAAACCCCGGATTAATACGCTTATCCGATCCTAAAAAGGAGGCTGATAAATTCTTCCCTGCGCCGGGTACGGTCCTTGTGTTACGACACAGCACCAGAGATCACGCCGGTATCTTCATTTACCACAGTATGGATACAAAGCTAGAGAACGTAAAGCTATTCCATACCTGCGGACTGGGAATTCTGTCACAATATAGCAAGAATATCTCTTTCAATGATGTACATATCATCCCTAACACTTCCAAGAAACGTGTGCTGAGCGGACATGACGACGGTTTCCACTTCATGGGATGCAGCGGATTACTCAAGATTGAGAACTGTAGTTGGGCAGGATTGATGGATGACCCTATTAACATCCATGGAACATGTTCCCGTATTATGGAAGTTCTTTCTCCTACCCGTATCAAATGCAAGTTCATGCAAGACATGAGTGAAGGGATGGAATGGGGACGCCCAGACGAAACAATCGGATTTATAGAGCATAAAACCATGCGTACCGTAGCTACCGGTAAAATGAATAAATTTGAAGCACTGAATAAAGCTGAATTTATCATCGAATTATCAGTACCACTTCCAGCCGGAGTGGAAGCCGGATATGTAATAGAGAATCTGACCTGCACACCTGATGCAGAAATACGCAACTGCCATTTCGGAAGTTGCCGGGCACGTGGTCTGCTTGTATCTACTCCCGGCAAGGTTATTATCGAGAACAATGTATTCGAATCCAGCGGCTCTGCCATTCTGATTGCCGGAGACGCAAACGCATGGTATGAATCAGGAGCTGTCAAAGATGTGCTGATACGCAACAATGATTTCCGTTACCCTTGCAATTCTTCAATTTATCAATTCTGTGAAGCTGTGATTAGCATTGACCCGGAAATACCGACACCGGAACAGAAGTACCCCTATCATCGCAATATCCGCATTATGGATAATACCTTCCACCTATTTGATTATCCGATACTCTTCGCACGTTCGGTAAACGGGCTCACCTTCTCCTCCAATACACTCATACGTGATACGACTTACCAGCCTTATCACTATCGCAAAGAAGGTATTACGCTGGAAGCATGTAAATCTGTAGTTATTTCAAACAATAAGATTGAAGGGGATGTATTAGGACGTATTGTTACAATTGAAAAGATGAAACCTTCGGATGTCAAGATTAGCAAGAATCCTTTCTTTAAACTGAAAAAATAAGAAACACCATATAGCCAATTAAACGTATTCAGACTCAAGCATGGGTATGAATACGTTTGAGCCTTTATCCCATAAATACGACAAATAAAGGAAGGTTCTCTTTGATGAACTTCAATGCTAATGTTATCTGCCGTTCTATTGCTTTTTCACTGACTGCACAACGTTCCGCGATTTCCCGATTAGATAGATGCTCTTCGCGGCTCATTCTAAAGATCTGCTGTCGTCTGGCCGGAAGTTGCGAAATCAATTTATCAATATAGTTCTTCAAATCAGCAGCATCCAATTCCTCTTCTATATCATAAGAATTTTCAAGTCCTTTCAGAACTGTCATTTTAAAATTCAGCTCGTTAAAATGTCTACGCGAATAATTGAATATAATATTACGGGTAATCATAAAAAGCAACCCATCAAAATTCTTGGTAATATCAAGAAACTCTTTGGACTCCCAAACTTTCACAAAAACATCCTGAACTACTTCTGAAATCACGGAAGATGAAGTGATATAAAGTCGTGCAAAGTTATAAACCTTCAGCCAATAAAGGTCATACAGCAAAGAAAATGCAGCCGCATCTCCCGCTTTTACCTTTTCCAGAATTATTGTCTCCTCCATCTCTTTTCAATTGTGTTACAAAAATAAAGAAATAACTATTAACCGCAACATTTTTTTTGATTTTTATTTATAATAAAGTTACCTTTTTTCCTTTAATAATGTCTTCAAAATCTATTCTAATTATTAATTTCAACTAAGTTCTGTTAGAACTAAGATAAAAAAATGACTTTTCGAAAAAAAAACTTCTTTTTAATTGGGTGGTAGTATATTGATTATTAAGTTGTTGTGGTTTTAATAATAATTTTGCTATTTTTTTTATCGAAGGGATGTGGGGATAGACTTAACTCAAGTGTATTTATAATATACGAGTAATAATAAATAGAATAATAACAAAGTAAGATAGGATGGATAAAGATACAAAGATGAGTTTGATTAAAGGTTTGCTGGCAGGACAGCTGACTAAAAAGCAGCGAAGGAGCTATGCTGACCTGGAATCAGTGGATAGAGAACTTAAAATACAATGGAATGAATCAGAAAATAAAGCTATAGATTTTAAAATAAAAGAACAGATCTGGGAAAAAGTAAAAGCAAGATGTGTAGATAGGAAAAGAAACAAAGTTCTAACAGAACTAAGATGGCATTTTGCCGTAGCTTCACTTGCTCTTTTACTAACAATAGGAGGATTTTGGATGAATTCAATCAGAGATAATATTAACGACGAATTTATAAAGGTGATAGCACAACAAAACCAAATGCACGTTTTACCGGATAGTACAAAAGTATGGATGGAATCAGGTAGTTCCATTAAATACACAAAAGCCTTCAACAAAAAAAGAGAAGTATGGTTAGAAGGCAACTCATTTTTTGAGGTATATAAACATGAAGGCAGTTTCTTCCAAGTACATATTAATAAAGCTTTTATAGAAGTAAAGGGAACCTGTTTCCAAATCAAGCAAACTAATGCTGAAAAAAATGAAATCACGCTGTTTCATGGTAAAATTGAATTCAATGTAGAATCTACAGGAGAGAAAATTATCATGTCTCCATCGCAAAAGGTAATGTATAATCCAAACAATGCACAAACATTAGTTGAGAATGTTATGGATATCAATTGGAAGGACGGAAGATACAACTTCAAAGAAACCCCATTATCCCAGCTCATTTCGATTATAAATCAAATATACCAATCAAATATAATTCTAGAAGGAAAGTTTACTAAACAGCCTTCATTCACAGGCAGCATCCGTTATGATGAAACATTGGATGACGTGATAGATAAACTCTGTTTCAGCCTTAACCTTACATACAAAAAACAGAATAGAAAAATAGTAATATATAATTAACCATATTTCTAATAATTAACCCAATATTTAACCTCACAACAAGTTAAATCATGAAAAAAAATCACAGTTGTTACCGGAGGCGATATCTGAAGCATATCGCACTCGTTTTGCTCTTTTACCCCTTGTCCGCTCTTGGAGCTCAAGGACACATATCTATCAAGGGGCAATCAATCACTATTATGCAAGCTATCCAGCTTATAGAAAAAAACAGCGACTACACGTTCTTCTACAATGCAGCAGATCTCGAAGACAAACAACGGAAAGACATTAATTGTAATGGTCCTATTGACGAGATTCTGGATGAAGTTTTCAAAGACAGCGGTATTAGCTATATCGTAAAAAACAAAGAGGTTATTCTTAACGTACAAAAAACGAATAACACCCAACAAAAGAAAAAACGTACTGTAACCGGTACTATTATAGACGCAGTGGACGATAGCCCCATCATTGGAGCTAACATCACGATTAAAGGTGACAAGAACACCGGTACAATCTCGGATATTGATGGTAATTTTAGTCTTTCCATACCCGACAATAAGACGATCCTTGTCGTAACTTACATCGGATATAAAACTCGCGAAGTTCCTGTAGAAGATCTAGGGAATATCAAAATTGTACTGGAAGGAGACGATCATACCTTGAATGAAGTTGTCGTAGTCGGTTCCGGTACCCAAAAGAAGGTCAGCGTAACAGGAGCTATCACAAGTATAAAAGGTGCCAGCCTCAAGCTGCCGTCATCTACTTTATCCAATTCATTTGCCGGAAAGTTGGCGGGTGTCATCGCAAAAACAAATTCCGGAGAGCCTGGCTCCGGTGCCGAATTTTACATTCGCGGTATCGGTACTTTCGGTGGACGAGCAACTCCTCTGATTTTACTGGATGATGTAGAAATATCATCCGGTGACCTTAATTATGTGCCGGCCGAGAATATTGAAAGTTTCTCTATCCTTAAAGATGCATCTGCCACCGCTATCTATGGTTCACGCGGAGCTAACGGTGTAATGATCGTCACAACTAAAGGCGGAGAATACAATAGTAAAACATCCATCAACGTTACAGCAGAAAATTCTTTCAACTACTTAGACAAGTTCCCGGAATTTGTGGACGGATCTACTTATATGGATATGTATAATAAAGCTTCATTAGCCAGAAACTCTTCCGCTACACCCAAATACAGTGCTACAGACATGGAACGTACGGCATCCGGAGTCAACCCATACCTATACCCCGATGTAAACTGGCAAGACGTATTGTTTAAAAACATGAGTATGCGCCAACGTGCCAACGTCAACATTTCCGGTGGTGGTTCTAAAGTTAAATATTACATGAGTTTGGATGTCAGCCATGATTCAGGCTTGCTGAACACAGGGAAAGCATATTCATGGAACAACAATATTAATATAATGAACTATACCTTCCAGAATAATATTGCTTATAAACTGACGCCGACGACGACAATCAAAATGAATATGAACGCTCAGATCCGTCAGAAAAAAAGCCCGAATGTATCAAGCGAGGATTTGTTCAAACAGATTCTGACTACTACCCCCATAGAATTTCCGGTTACTTATCCAAGTCAAGACGGGCGTATCATGTACGGCAACAACATCATCTCAGGAAGTACCTTATACACGAACCCCTATGCCAGGATGATGACATCATTTGCCGAAACGAACGAAAATACACTTAACACAGTTATCAAGATAGATCAGGATTTGGATTTTATCACTAAAGGGCTTAAAATTAATGCTTTTGTAAATTTCAAAACCTGGTCAAGTTCTTACTTTGATCGTAGCATTGCTCCTTATTATTATCGCATAAAAAGCGGAAGCTACGATGAAACCGACCTGGAAAATACGAATTATGAATTGGAACTGCTAAATTCGAATGGCAGCGATTATATCAGTCAGTCGGCTATCGGAAAGTCATCCGACCAAACATTTGAATTACAGTTCAACCTAAACTATGCCCGTCAATTCGGTCTGCATAATGTAGGTGCCATGTTACTCTACAAACAACGCGAATACAGAAGCGATGTGTTACCCAACCGTAATCAAGGCCTTTCCGGACGTCTTACTTATGATTACGGACAACGCTATCTGTTTGAGTTTAACTTCGGTTACAACGGGACCGAACGTCTGGCCAAAGAAGACCGTTTCGAATTCTTCCCTGCCGTGTCTTTAGGATGGGTGATAAGCAATGAAGCTTTCTTCGAACCAATGAAAAATGTAGTGGACAATCTCAAAATCAGAGGTTCCTACGGTCTTGTAGGTAGCGACGATCTGGCAACAGCCGGCGGAAGTTATTACCTGTATATAGACAAGATTACAAACAACGACCTGTCTTATCTGAAATGGACTTCCGGACAAAATATGGACTACCAATTAGGAGGTCCTCAGATGGCATACTACGCCATGTCCGGTTTGGGATGGGAAAAAGTAAAGAAGCTCGATATCGGTATTGATTTTACATTGTTCCGAAACTGGACATTTACCTTCGATTATTTCTACGACAAGCGTTATGACATCTTCATGAACCGTGAAGCATGGCCACAATCGCTGGCTTATCATATTGCCAAACCTTGGAGTAATATTGGTAAAATGGATAATAAAGGAGTGGAATTCAGTATTAATTATGCCAATAACTTCTCCAAAGATTTGTCTGTCAGTCTACAGGCAAACTTCACCTACAACAAAAATAAAATGGTCTATGTGGATGAACCGGAATATCCGACTATATGGAAGTCAGAAACCGGAAAACCTTATTCACGCATTACCGGCTACATAGCAGAAGGCTTATTCAAGTCACAAGAAGAAATAGATAACAGCCCTGCCCAGAATTTGGGTTCTACACCCAAGGTCGGAGATATTAAATATCGTGACCTTAACGGTGATGGTATCATTGATTCGGATGACCAGACGATGATCTCCAAATATGGAAGTACTCCACGCTTACAATACGGATTTGGCGGAACTGTCAACTACAAAAAGTTTGATTTTGGTGTCTTCTTCAGTGGCTCTGCTCTGCGTTCTATCATGACAAACGGTATTGACCCTTTCCAAGAAGGAATAGCCGTCGGTAACAGAAATGTATTAAAATATATAGCCGATAATTACTGGTCGGAAGAAAAACAGAATTGGGATGCCAAATATCCTCGTTTGGGACTACTTGCAACAGACGTTGCCAACAATACAGTGAACAGTAGTTACTGGTTGAGAAATGGTTCTTTCCTCCGATTGAAGAATGTAGAAGTAGGATATAAGATACCTTACGGACGTATTTTCGTCAGCGCAGCCAATCTATTCACCTTTAGTCCGTTTGACCTTTGGGATCCTGAACTGTCTTCTTGGAACAGTTATCCTATGCAAAAAACTGTCAATGTCGGAATTCAACTTCAGTTCTAATTTATTATGAGAAAAAATATGAAACTAACACGCATCTTTCAAAATATAAGTATAGCAGTTATTATCACTGCATTGGGCTTAACCTCATGTGATTATCTAGACGTCGTTCCACCCGAACAACCCAATATCGATGACGCAATGTCAAGCCCCACCCGAGCTTTAGGATTTCTTTATTCCTGTTATGGAGGTGTCAGTACAGACTTACCCAGTGCCTATCTGGGGGAAATAAACTCTACGACAGACGAATATGTATTACCTTATTCATGGAACACAGACGGTTATTGGGGCGCCTATGCATTTAACACTGCATCATCCACTAACCAAGACTGGCTATGGGGAACTACTTACCAATATATAGGACAATGTTATCTGTTTTTACAAAAGTTGGAAAATGCGGGAAGCGACATTGCATCTGATGCAGAAAAGGAACAATGGAGAGCCGAATGCCAATTCCTGGTAGCTTATTACCACTTCGCTACTTTAAGAAGATATGGTCCCATCCCAATTACAGACTCGTACATTCCGATGGATACCCCAACGTCAGAGTATAATGGACGTTTTCACTTTGACTATTGTGTAGACTGGATTGCGAACCAGCTGGATGAAGCCGCCAAAGTACTTCCTGCCAACCGCACCGTTACCAATGAATGGGGTCGCGCTACATCTACTATAGCTAAAGCTGTAAAAGCACGTTTGTTACTTTATGCCGCATCTCCTTTATGGAACGGAAGTTTCCCCTACCCTAACTGGCAGAATGAGAATTTCGAGACTCCGGGTTACGGTAAAGCTTTGGTAAGCAATACTTATGACAAGAGCAAATGGGAAAGAGCACTGGCCGCATGTCAGGAAGCACTTACATTAGCTACAACTTCCGGTGACCGTGAACTTTACGATGACGACGAATATTACTCCCGACAATCCCTGAACTTACCTTTTGTTCCCGGAGTAGCAGACGTGGAAGATAATAAAGAATTCCTGAAAAACGTAATGAAGATGCGCTATGCCGTAAGTACACGTGAATCTGAAGGAAACAAAGAAATTATCTGGGGATTATCCAACCAGTTTGATTTTTATTCCCGTTATCCGCTTCGTATTCTGAAGAAATCGGATGGAACATGGCATGCTGGTTATAGTGGTGTATCTCCTACATTATATACGTTCGAACATTTCTATACAGCTAACGGGAAACTACCTGAAAAAGACCTTGACTTTACTCCTTCCTCTGAATGGTTTGAGTCAGCAGGTATCTCTTCACGGGAAGACATTATCAAATTGAATGTGGGTCGTGAACCTCGTTTCTATGCATGGATGGCTTTTGACGGTGGTGACTACGGAACTAAATTTGCGGCCGGTTCTCCTCTGAAACTGGAAATGAGGAATTCGGAAATGCACGGTTACAATCCGTCTCTATTTAATCGTGACCATAGTGTCACAGGGTTCCTGACACAAAAGTTTGTTGATCCGGTAACTGAATTCTATACAGCCGGCGGTTCTACAAGCGGAACAAGCGCACCTACTATCTTATTCCGCCTGGCCGAACTCTACCTAAACGTAGCAGAATGCCATGCAGCATTAGGAAATACACAGGAAGCCATTGATGCACTAAATCCTGTTCGTGAACGTGCCGGAATCCCTAAATTAACATTGGCTGATATCACAAATAATATGACAATAAAAGACTGGGTACACAATGAACGTTTTGTTGAATTATGGAACGAAGGTCACCGCTTCTTCGATGTCCGCCGTTGGGCAGAAGGAGCCAAGTACTTTGGAGCAAACAAACGGGAAGGATTGAATGCAGAAGTTCAAAGTCCCACATTCGAAGAATTTAATAAACGAACTACAGTTGATGCACCTTATGTGTGGGAAAACCGCATGTACCTGAATCCGGTATTCTACAACGAAGTATACAAAAATCCGCAAATGGTACAAGCACCCGGATATTAATTATTTTTTATTCATTCATAACAATATAGAATATATATGAAACATATATCAATAGCATTGTGTTTGTGCGGGATGATTCTGATGAATACTTCCTGCGACAATTATGACGATACCTATCCGCAGGAATATGAGAAAATACTATCACTGCAGACCACCGGTGAGCAAGCCGTAGATCTTTATAAAACAGGAGAGGCTACTAACTATTCAATAACGGTCATTAAATCCGGAAGTCAACCCACATTGACAGCTTCTGCCCATATCGGTGCAATGGATGCAGTCAATTTTGAGAAGTATATCTCCGAGAGAGGTTTGGACTATGTGGCAATGCCTGCCAATTGTTATTCGTTCAACATGGAAGAACTCGATTATTCTTCTGCTGAAACCTATAAGATCATCAATTTACAGTTGAATACCAACGAGATAGAAATCTTTGAGCAGACTCTTGAAGAGGGACAAACGTGTGTCCTTCCAATCATGCTGACCAGTACATCCGATTCCATCCTGGCGGATAAAAACACATTAGTTCTGAAACCGGAGATTATTACTCCCTCTCTTTCAGTCACTGAATCCAGTTCAGGAACCGTGACTAAATATCTGCCCCAAAGTGGAGGCACCATTGCTCTTGATTTAGGATTGCAAGTCGAAAACCAATGGAATTTCACCTGTAAAGTAGCAATTGATGAAACTACTACTACCTTAGAAGGAGCAACGTTGGTTTCGGATATCATCTCATTTGAGCCTGGAAACACATCTTCTGTTCAAGTTAATATCCCTAAGTTTACGAAGACCTCCGGAAATGTGGGTATAAAGATTCTGGAAATTAATGGAAAAGACGGTTTCGAATTCGACACGAATCCATTTATACTGGTTGCATCTGTTGAAAAATACAGTCTGACAGCGGACATGCTTTCCAGTAATGCAATAGAACCGTCAGAAGGTTCCTTAGCTAATTTATTGGATGGAGATATAGGTACCTACTTCCACAGCGCGTGGAGTGTATCAATTGCCGACAAGCATTATGTTCAAGTAAAATTGCCCGTATCAACTAAGACATTCCGTTTCACCTATACAAACAGATCAAATAACGGAAATGCCGCTTTGGCATGGTTCAATTTATATACAGGAACGAATGAGAACAATTTACAACTTTACAAGCGTTTTGCGTGGGATGAAGATGGTCTCCCGTCAGGTGCTGCAGGAGTTTATGTTTCTCCCGACGTTTCAATAGACAATGCTGCCAACACCTTACGCTTTGAATGTGAAAGCAACTGGACCGGTGGTTCCTTCTTTGTATGGAGCGAATTTAGTCTGTTCATACTGTCCGAATAATAAATGAGAGACAAAGGGTGAGTCAGACTTTTGATTCACCCTTTTATACCTCATCTATCTTAAAAACTAATACAGCAAAAAAATGACAATAAAAAGATTCATTACTAACCTGTTAGCCCTTTTTACTCTATTCACAGTTTCACTGGCATGCAAGGATACCGAAAAATCGATTATAAATAGCTCCTTCAGTATCAGTGAAGAATATCTGATACAAAATCTGGATAAATCAAGTACGTCTGTCCAGATTCCAATTAACACATCTATGGAGTTAGCTCAATGGAGTGTCTCTTATGAAGCAAACTGGCTACAATGCTCAAAACAAAAGACAGCAGCAGAAGGAACTTTCCTGAGAATTACAGTGAATGAAAATACAGGCGAAACCAAAAGAACAGCCAACATAAAAGTAACATCAACTACTGCTACCTATACTATCACCGTTAATCAATATGCCAAAGGCGAAGTAATTGTTGAGGGTGACATCAAGGTTACACCAACCGGAGGCAAAGCGAGTGAGCATCAGGAGGGACAGGATATTGAAAATACATATGATGGCAAATTTTCAACTGATGGAGCTGCCCCTTTCCACACTCCGTGGGGACAATCCGCCAAATTCCCTGTCACGCTGGAATACTATTTTAAAGGAGATACGGAAATAGACTACTTAATTTATTATACACGATCCGGTAATGGAAACTTCGGAAAGGTCAAAGTATATACAACAACCAATCCTGACCGATCAGATTATACATTACAGGGAGAATATGACTTTAAAGAGCAGAATGCTCCTTCCAAAGTTTCATTTTCAGAAGGCATAAAAGCGACCGGAATCAAATTCGAAGTATTAAGCGGTCTGGGTGATTTTGTAAGCTGTGATGAAATGGAATTTTACAAAACAAATACGGATAAAACACTGGATAAACAACTTCTTACCGTATTCACCGATATAACTTGTACGGAAATAAAGAACAACGTCACCAACGAACAGATACAAGCTCTGCCAGACTATTTCGTCAGAATAGCAGAAGCGGTTCGTGACAATACATACGACAAATGGGAAAAAGAATTTCGCATTCGCAGCTATGAACCATACAGTAATATTGCTGAATGGGCGGATAAATTAATGACTAAGAAATATAGTGATCTCGACAATCCGACTGGTATATCCGTCAAGGCAGGAGACGATATCATCGTATTGGTTGGTGACACATACGGACAGAATATTTCAATGCAGTGTATTTGGGAAACAGGAACAGAATACAAGCAAACTGCTTCTTCAGGCGATGTCTATATGCTAAATCCCGGAGTCAACAAACTGACTATGAAAGGAGAAGGACAATTGTTTGTCATGTACAACACCGAACTGACTTCAAATACAGCAAAACCCATCAAAATTCACATACCACTCGGAAGTGGCACAGTGAACGGTTTCTTCGACCTGAAAGAACATAAGACAGACGAAAAATACGCTGAATTATTGAAAAAATCAACACACAAATACTTCTGCATACGCGGTGAAAAGATCATGTTCTATTTCCACCGCAACAAATTATTGGAATATGTACCCAACAACATCCTCTCAGCCATCCATCTATGGGATAACATTGTCGGCTGGCAACAAGAATTAATGGGAATTGACGATGTACGCCCATCACAAGTCAACAACCATTTATTTGCCATCTCACCGGAAGGAAGTTATATGTGGGCTTCTGACTATCAAATCGGATTTGTCTATACCTACTTAGGCAATATCTTGTTGGAAGATAATGTAATGGCGGCGGAAGATAACGCGTGGGGACCAGCTCATGAAATTGGCCATGTTCATCAGGCAGCTATTAACTGGGCCAGTTCTACCGAATCATCTAATAATCTGTTCTCTAATTTCATTATCTATAAATTAGGAAAATACAAATCGCGTGGTAACGGGTTAGGAAGCGTTGCAACCGCCCGTTATGCCAACGGGCAGGCTTGGTATAATATGGGAGACGCAACCCACCAGAACGAAGACACAGAAACGCATATGAGAATGAACTGGCAACTATGGATTTACTATCACCGATGCGAATATAAAACAGATTTCTGGCAAACACTTTTCAAACTGATGCGTGAAGTGAATATGACCGAAGGTGAAGATCCCGGGAAAAAGCAACTTGAATTTGCCAAAATGGCAAGTAAAGCCGCCAATCAGAACCTGACAGACTTTTTCGAGATGTGGGGATTCTTCGAACCTGTCAATACGACTATCGAACAGTATGGAACATACAAATACTATGTAAGTGATGCGATGATTCGGGAAGCAAAAGAATACATGGCACAATTCCCTGCCCCGAAACATGCTTTCCAATACATTGAAGACAGAAAGAAAAGTGAGTTTCCATCGAATGACTACCGCTATTCGGCAGTCGGAGATGTCGGATATTACACTCAATTCAAAGAAAATCAGAAGATAACCAAAGCTATCACGGCAGAGCTGGCAGGACGCAAGGTCTCCATCCAAAACGGAGATGAAGCTGTGGCTTTTGAACTCAGAGAGAATGATGAAAATGGAAAATTACTTTATTTTTCTACCTTCACGACTTTCGAGATTCCTTCATCTATATTGATGGTGAATGCCAAATTATATGCCGTACAAGCTGACGGAAAACGTATTCTGTTATAAGAATAATTTAACTTAACACACATTACAGATGTAGAAACGGCATCGCTCACTGTTCGGGCGATGCCGAAAATATCATTATAACATAGCGAATAGTGCGACTCTTTTTCTACCAAAAATATAGACGGGCAATGAAAATATCTACAATAATTACACTGGATTGATTAATTAATTAGTATTTTTGACACCGAAATGAAAAACCAATTAATAACCCCCAATTAAAAATTAAAAGAAAGATGAAGAAACTACTACTTAACACACTCATCGGTCTTGCATTGTTGACCTGCCAGACCAGTTTTGCTCAAAAGACAAAAGCAAAGTTCTCTCCGATTAAAGTAGAAACTCCGGCTCGTCCGGCAAATCAGCAAGATGTAATCCAACTCGTTACTCCTAAACTTGAAACGGTTCGTGTAGGCTTTATCGGATTGGGAATGCGCGGTCCCGGTGCGGTTGAACGCTGGACACATATTCCGGGAACTCAGATTGTAGCTTTATGCGATCTTCTCCCCGAACGTGTTGAAAATGCTCAAAAGATACTGGAGAAAGCCGGTCTGCCGAAAGCAGCTTCCTACGCAGGAGACGAAAAAGCATGGAAAAAGCTCTGCGAACGTGACGATATCGACGTGGTATACATAGCTACAGACTGGAAACACCATGCAGACATGGGTGTATACGCTATGGAACATGGCAAACATGTAGCCATCGAAGTACCTGCCGCTATGACACTGGATGAAATCTGGAAGCTAATCAACACTTCTGAAAAGACTCGCAAACACTGTATGCAACTGGAAAACTGCGTATATGACTTCTTTGAACTGACTTCACTCAATATGGCACAACAAGGTGTATTCGGTGAGGTACTTCACGTAGAAGGTGCTTATATACACAATCTGGAAGACTTCTGGCCGTATTACTGGAACAACTGGCGTATGGACTACAATCAGAAACATCGTGGTGATGTATATGCAACTCATGGTATGGGCCCGGCTTGCCAGGTACTCAATATTCACCGTGGCGACCGTATGAAAACTCTCGTAGCTATGGACACCAAAGCTGTGAACGGTCCGGCATACATTAAAAAGTCTACCGGAAAAGAAGTAAAAGACTTCCAGAACGGAGACCAGACCACAACCCTCATCCGTACGGAGAACGGCAAAACAATGCTGATACAGCACAATGTAATGACTCCCCGT
The DNA here is from genome assembly GCF_019052485.1 of Bacteroides sp. MSK.20.82. Classification (NCBI taxonomy): domain Bacteria; kingdom Pseudomonadati; phylum Bacteroidota; class Bacteroidia; order Bacteroidales; family Bacteroidaceae; genus Bacteroides; species Bacteroides sp. MSK.20.82. The sequence goes on along the minus strand of NZ_JAHQUN010000032.1, from coordinate 18,786 downwards.
CCTTACAGCCGTATGTACCAGGTAGTTGGAGCTGATGGCTATGCCAGCAAATATCCGATTGAGGAATACTGTCTGAGACCTACACAAGTAGACTCTAATGATGTGCCGAATCACGAAAAGCTGAACGCACACGGTTCTGTATCTGAAGATGTAAAAAAAGCATTGATGGCTAAATACAAAGATCCTATTCACAAAGAACTGGAAGAAACTGCCAAGAAAGTAGGTGGACACGGCGGTATGGATTATATCATGGACTATCGTCTGGTATACTGTCTGCGCAATGGTTTGCCACTGGACATGGACGTTTACGACCTCGCAGAATGGTGTTGTATGGCCGAACTGACCAGACTCTCCATCGAAAACGGTTCTGCTCCGGTAGAAGTTCCTGATTTCACCCGTGGCGGATGGAACAAAGTGCAAGGTTACAGACATGCTTTTGCCGAATAAGCCATTATACCTTATTAATATATAAACTTACGGATAGCCAGACTGGGAAAAAGTCAGGTTATCCGTAAGTTCATGTTCGGCACTTTACTGATTATTATAATCACCTATATGAAAGCAGATATTTTAAAACCCTCTAGACAGACTATCCTTCGGGAAGCCAAAGATTATGTGATGATCGCCGTAGGTATGATACTTTATGGCATCGGATGGACCGTTTTCCTACTCCCCAACGACATTACGACGGGCGGAGTGCCGGGTATTGCATCTATTGTATATTGGGCAACGGGATTCCCGGTACAGTATACATATTTCAGCATTAACTTTTTCTTATTGTTGCTTGCGCTTAAGTTATTGGGATTAAAGTTCTGTATTAAAACTATTTTTGGAGTATTCACCCTGACTTTCTTCCTGTCCGTTATCCAGCAACTGGCATCAGGCGTTTCCCTTCTTCGCGACCAACCTTTCATGGCATGCGTCATCGGAGCATCGTTCTGTGGCGGCGGTATCGGAGTTGCGTTCTGCGCCAACGGAAGCACCGGCGGTACGGACGTCATTGCCGCCATCATCAACAAATACCGGGACATAACCTTGGGAAGAGTCATACTGATCTGCGATATGATCATCATTACCTCCAGTTATTTCGTTCTGAAGGACTGGGAGAAGGTGGTATACGGATTTGCAACACTTTACATTTGCAGTTTCGTCCTCGATCAGGTAGTGAACAGCGCACGTCAGTCTGTCCAGTTTTTTATCATATCCAATAAATATGAGGAGATAGGACGACACATCAACGAATACCCTCACCGTGGAGTGACGATCATCAATGCAACCGGCTTCTACACAGGCAGAGAAGTGAAAATGATGTTTGTGCTTGCCAAAAAGCGGGAGTCTACCATCATCTTCCGACTGATTAAAGATATCGACCCCAACGCATTTGTATCGCAAAGTGCCGTTATCGGAGTTTATGGGGAAGGCTTCGACCATATCAAAGTTAAATAAAAAAAGAAACAAGATTGAAAAACATGAAATACAGATCATATCACCTATTACTGGCAGGAATATTCTCTCTGTTAACAACAGGCGCTATGGCCGAAAAGACATCCGACAAACCTTACTGGCAGGATGTGCAAGTTGTATCGGTCAATAAAGAATATCCGCGTACTTCCTTCATGACGTACGATAACCGGACTGATGCACTTACCGGGAAGTTTGAAAAAAGCAACTATTATCAGTTGCTGAACGGTACATGGAAGTTCTTCTTCGCAGACAGCTACAAAGACCTTCCCGCCAATATCACCGACCCTTCCGTGAGCACGGACTCCTGGAATGATATCAAAGTCCCGGGCAACTGGGAAGTACAAGGGTATGGAGTGGCTATCTACACCAACCACGGTTATGAGTTCAAGCCCCGTAATCCGCAGCCTCCCAGCCTTCCGGAAGCCAATCCCGTGGGAGTCTACCGTCGGGACATCGATATTCCCGCCGATTGGAAAGAACGGGATATCTACCTCCACCTCGCCGGAGCGAAATCAGGTGTATATGTATACATCAACGGACAAGAAGTAGGATACAGCGAAGATTCCAAGAACCCCGCAGAATTCCTGATCAACAAATACGTGAAACCGGGTAAGAATGTACTTACACTGAAAATCTTCCGTTGGAGCACAGGTTCTTATCTGGAATGTCAGGACTTCTGGCGTATCAGCGGTATCGAACGGGATGTTTATCTGTATTCACAGCCCAAAGCCGCCCTGAAAGATTTCCGCATCACATCGACACTGGATGACAGTTACAAGAACGGAGTATTCGCTTTGAACGTCGACCTGCGCAATCATCGTCCGGCTGCAACCAATCTGACACTGGCATATGAACTGCTCGACGCTCAGGGAAAAGTAGTTGCCACCGAAGAGAAGACAACTTATGTCCCTGTCAACGAGACACGAACCCTTTCTTTTGACAAGAATCTGACCGATGTACACACATGGACATCGGAACACCCGAACCTTTACAAGCTGGTAATGACTGTCAAAGAAGAGGGTAAAGTCAATGAGATTATCCCTTTCAACGTAGGATTCCGTCGCATCGAGATCAAACCTATCGATCAGAAAGCCGCCAACGGAAAACCTTATGTATGCCTGTTTATCAACGGACAACCGCTGAAATTGAAAGGAGTCAATATCCACGAACATAATCCGGAAACCGGACATTACGTCACCGAAGAACTGATGCGTCGGGACTTCGAACTAATGAAACAGCATAATCTGAACAGTGTACGTCTCTGCCATTATCCGCAGGACCGCCGTTTCTATGAACTTTGCGACGAATACGGACTTTACGTGTACGATGAAGCCAATATCGAAAGCCACGGTATGTACTACGATCTACGTAAAGGCGGCTCATTAGGCAACAATCCCGAATGGCTGAAACCACACATGGATCGCACAATCAATATGTTCGAACGCAACAAGAACTACCCCAGCGTCACTTTCTGGTCGTTAGGAAATGAAGCCGGAAACGGATACAACTTCTACCAGACTTATCTTTGGTTGAAAGAAGCCGACAAGAACATCATGCAACGTCCCGTCAACTATGAACGTGCACAATGGGAATGGAACACCGATATGTACGTACCTCAGTATCCGGGTGCCGGCTGGCTGGAAGATATCGGCAAGAACGGCAGCGACCGTCCTATTGTCCCGTCAGAATATGCACACGCAATGGGCAACTCTACCGGAAATCTCTGGGGACAATGGCAGGCTATCTATAAATATCCGAACCTTCAGGGAGGATATATCTGGGACTGGGTAGATCAGGGTCTGCTCCAGAAAGACAAGAACGGAAGAGAATACTGGGCTTATGGAGGTGACTTCGGAGTAAATGCACCCAGCGACGGTAATTTCCTCTGCAACGGTCTTGTTAACCCCGACCGTGGTCTGCATCCGGCAATGGCAGAAGTGAAATACGTGCATCAGAATGTCGGCTTCGATGCGATTGACGCAGCATCGGGCAAGTTCAACATCACGAACCGTTTCTACTTCACCAATCTGAAAAAGTATCAGATACATTACAGCGTACTGGCCAACGGAAAAACCGTCAAAAGCGGAAAGGTATCACTGGACATCGCTCCGCAAGCTTCGAAAGAATTCACCGTACCGGTAAATGGTCTGAAAGCCCGTCCGGGAACGGAATATTTCGTTAACTTCAGTGTGATAGCCGTAGAACCGGAACCGCTGATTCCCGCCGGATACGAAATTGCATATGACCAGTTCCGTCTGCCCGTTGAAGCCGAAAGGAATACGTACAAAGCCAACGGCCCCGCATTACAAACTCAAACCCAAGGAGACGAACTGACTGTTTCTTCTTCAAAAGTAAATTTTGTATTCAACAAGAAGAGCGGTCTGGTTACCTCATACAAAGTGGATGGAACCGAATACTTCAAAGACGGATTCGGCATCCAGCCCAACTTCTGGCGTGCGCCTAATGACAATGATTACGGAAACGGTGCTCCCAAACGCCTCCACGTATGGAAACAGTCCAGCAAAGACTTCCACGTGACAGACACGAAGGTAAGCACAGAAGACAAAGCCGTCCTGTTGCAGGCAACTTATCTGCTGGCAGCCGGCAATCTGTATGTTGTCACCTATAAGATATACCCAAGCGGAATCGTTCATGTAAATGCAAAATTTACTTCTACCGATATGCAGGCTGCCGAAACAGAAGTCTCCGAAGCTACCCGCATGGCTACCTTCACTCCCGGAAGTGATGCAGCCCGCAAAGCCGCTTCCAAGCTGGAAGTTCCCCGCATCGGTGTACGTTTCCGCTTACCGGCACAGATGAATAATGTACAGTATTTCGGACGTGGTCCGGAAGAAAACTACATCGACCGCAATCACGGAACCATGGTAGGCATCTATCAGACAACCGCCGATAAGATGTACTTCAACTATGTACGTCCTCAGGAGAACGGACACCACACGGATACGCGCTGGCTTAACCTGTCTCCCGATAAAGGAAACGGCCTTGTCATCGTTGCCGACAGCCTGATCGGTTTCAACGCACTGCGCAATTCCGTCGAGGACTTCGACTCGGAAGAAGCGCTACCCCACCCCTACCAATGGAATAACTTCAGCCCGGAAGAAGCTGCCAACCACGACGAGAAGGCCGCCCGCAATGTATTGCGCCGGATGCATCACGTCAACGACGTCACTCCAAGAGACTTCGTCGAAGTTTGTGTCGACATGAAGCAACAGGGAGTAGGCGGTTATGATAGTTGGGGGGCACGTCCCGAACCTTTCCACCAGATTCCCGCCAACCGCGAATACAACTGGGGGTTCACTCTGGTACCAGTCCGTTCCGGCAGTCAGGCTACCGAAGCCGCCAAATATGATTATCGATAACCTTAGTATAAATTTTAAAGAAAAGACCCATGAAAGATTTATCAAGTATTGTAGCCAAGTTCAACACCCAAGGTACTATCACAGAGATTAAGCCTTTGGGAGCAGGACTTATCAACGACACATACAAAGTTAACACACAGGAAGCAGACGCCCCCGACTACGTTCTGCAACGCATCAACCATGCCATCTTCCAGAATGTAGAAATGCTTCAATCCAATATTGCCGCAGTCACCGGACATATTCGCAAGAAACTGACCGAAGCCGGAGAAGCCGACATCGACCGCAAAGTTCTCTCTTTCCTCGCCACTGAAGAAGGAAAAACTTATTGGTTTGATGGAGAAAGCTACTGGCGTGTCATGGTATTCATTCCGCGTGCCAAAACGTACGAGACTGTCAATCCGGAATATTCCAATTATGCAGGAGAGGCTTTCGGAAACTTTCAGGCTATGCTTGCCGACATTCCGGAAACACTGGGAGAAACCATCCCCGACTTCCATAACATGGAATTCCGTCTCAAACAGCTACGTGATGCAGTCGCTGCCAATGCTGCCGGACGAGTAGCCGAAGTACAGTATTATCTGGACGAGATAGAAAAACGTGCGGACGAAATGTGCAAGGCAGAACGCCTGTTCCGCGAAGGAAAGCTTCCGAAACGAGTATGCCATTGCGATACGAAAGTAAACAACATGATGTTTGATGAAGACGGGAAAGTGCTTTGCGTCATCGACCTGGATACGGTAATGCCGAGTTTCATCTTCTCCGACTACGGTGATTTCCTCCGTACAGGTGCCAACACCGGAGATGAAGATGACAAAGACCTGAATCGTGTGAACTTCAACATGGAGATATTCAAGGCATTCACCAAAGGATATCTGAAAGGTGCCAAATCGTTCCTCACTCCCATTGAAATAGAGAATCTGCCTTATGCTGCCGCTTTATTCCCCTATATGCAGTGCGTACGGTTCCTTGCCGATTATATCAACGGAGATACTTACTACAAAATCAAATATCCCGAACATAATCTGGTGCGCACCAAGGCACAGTTCAAACTACTTCAAAGCGTAGAAGAACATACACCGGAGATGGTGGCATTCATCAATGAGTGCTTGGTTAATGGATAATGGAGAATGGAAAATGGATAATTAGTGGAAATGGGGCGGAGCTGTTTATTTGGTAAACGCTCCATTCTTCCACTGATAAACAATAGGACGGCGGAGAAACGGTTTAAGTTTTTCTGCCGTTTCTTTTGACATATAGTCGGGAGTGGACAGAGTGACAGCCAGTTCTGTATTTTCCTTGTTCATATCCACTTTCATCAATAAGATGTCTGCAGAACGGGAGGCCTCGTCAAATTCGTATATCGCAGTGGAGTCCGGAGTAAGCAGAAAATCGTTCATGACCGGCAGGGTGATGAATGAATCGGCAGTCAGAGGTTTCCAGTCTGTAGTATAGAAGCGGATGCTGCTGTCACAAGCCGGAGCACATGCCGTAGCTACCGTACAAATCACATTCGTGGTATCATTCAAAGCCAATACTTTCATCTGCCAAGTGGTTTCCGGAGTCATCTGCATCCGGATATAGTCCTTACTCAGGTCGGTCATTTCCGACTTCTGCCCGAAGCGGTTTTCCACCTGTGCTTTCATTTTACTGCTCAGAAAGTCGATGCAGTCTTCACGGTTCACCTTCGTAAGCAAGGGACAAAGTGAATCCGGAACGTTGATAAAAAGAGTCTTTGCTTCCTGCGCCTGTGAAGAGACAAAAGTAAACAAGCCGATGATGAAAAATGCGATGGTATGAGTGATTTTATTTGATTTCATATTGTACTTTTTATTTAGACCCCAAATATAAGAATATCATTCCGATTAACACGAGGATAAGGTCAATCGCTTTGCTTTTTAAATTCTTTTCACGGAAGAAGAGCGCTCCGAAAATGAAAGATACGATCACGCTTCCCCGACGAACCATCGAAACGATGGAGATCATGGAGTCATCATAGCTCAGAGCATAAAAGTAGACAAAGTCTGCCGCCGAAAGGAATACGGAAATCAGAATGATGGTCCAGTCCCAGCGGAAAGGAGTGGTCGTCTTCCGTTTGGGCCACCAGAGAAGGAAGATAATGGTTCCCATGATAAAGAACTGGTAGACATTATACCACGATTGCACCAGCATCGGATTCAGCTGTTTCATCAGAAACTTGTCATACAATCCGCTGACAGCTCCCATGACTGCTGCCAGTATAATAAAGAGAATCCATTTGTTATGCTTGAAATCGATCCCTTCTTTCTTCCCCGAACGGCTCAACATAAAGAAGGAAGCCACTGCCAGCATCACTCCGATCCATTGGTAGAGATTCAGACGCTCGCCAAACACCAGCATTGCTCCTACAAGCACCATCACCGGACGGGTAGCATTGATAGGCCCCACAATGGTAATAGGCAAGTGTTTCATCCCGAAGTAACCGAATATCCACGATGACAGAACGATAAACGACTTGATGATAATATATTTATGCTGCTCCCATCCTGCAACGGGAACATTAAAGATGGTTCCCCCAAAGAGATCAGGCTCGAATGCCGATACCAAAATGAACGGCAGAAAAATTAGACTGGAGAAAAGCGTATTCAAAAACAATACAGGCAACACCGCATTATCTTTCAATGACTGTTTCTTGAATACATCATAAAATCCCAGCAAGGTAGCCGAGAGAAAAGCTAATAATAACCACATGTTGAAATAAGTAATAGGTAATAAGTAACAAGTAATATTGAGCTGACTGGGAAGTCGGCAGTATCTAACACTCCCCTCCTTCGGGAAGGAGTGTAGATAGTACTGACTTTTTAGTTTCCTCTGAGAAAATATCTTCCGGATATTCTACGTTGACAAGGAAGAGCGCATTTCCCGGAGCGGAAGTTCCCGCTTTGCAACGATCCTGTTGTTCTATCACTTTACGGAAACCTTCCACGGTCAGTTTGCCGCGTCCTACCTCGAGCAATGTTCCTACGATGGCACGCACCATATTACGGAGAAAGCGGTCGGCACGGATAGTAAATACCCAGGTGGTATCCTCGCCTTCCATCTTCGTCCATTCGGCATGGGAGATGTGGCAGATGTTTGTTTTTACATCTGTATGCAGTTTGCTGAAACTTGTAAAATCAATGTATTCGAACAGGGTTCGTGCAGCCTCGTTCATCCGTTCATAATCCAATGAACCATAGACACGGTAGCGGTACTGGCGGTTGAAAGGATATTTGGCGGTAGTCACATAATACTTATATGTCCGGGCAGTCGCGTCAAAACGGGCGTGCGCATCCGGTTTTACCTGACGGACACGATAGACAGAAATATCTGGAGGCAACAGACGGTTCAACTTGTCGGCGACAGTCACCGTATCGAGCACGTCTTCATGATCAAAATGTGCCACCATCAGCGAGGCATGCACCCCCGCGTCCGTCCGGCCAGCACCTATCACTTCCACATCACGACGCAGAAAAGTAGACAAAGCCTTCATCAAGCATTCCTGCACACTACTCCCGTTGGGTTGTATCTGCCAACCGTGATAGTTGGTTCCATCATAAGCCAAATAAATAAAATACCTTTGCACGCCGATTCCTCATTTTAGGGTTTTCGACTGCAAAAGTAGTCATTTTTTTATTCATACGTAGAAGGAGTCGTACCAAATGCATCCACAAAATGTTTGCGGAAAGTCGGAATGTCATTATACCCCACCATTTCGGCAACTTCCTGCACTGCATATTGTTTCGTTTTCAACAGCACTCCCGCACGGCGCATACGTACTCCTCTGATCAGTTCTATAATGGTATAGTCTGTACTTTGCTTCACTTTGCGGTAAAGGGTGGGCTGACTCATATTCATTTCCGCTGCCAGTTTCTTCACACTGAAGTCCGCCTCGCAAATATTTTCTTCCACAATTTTGATAACAGCTGTGATAAACGGATCTTCCGTCTTCACTTCTTCACCCGCCTGTTCCGGTTCGCTCACGACAATTGTATCCGTTCCCGGCAATTTGAACAACTTCGTGTACATCTGCTTCAACGTCTGACGACCATTAATCAGACTGCTGACTTTCGCCTTCAGAATGCCCGGAGTAAATGGTTTCAGTACATAATCATCCGCACCCAGCTGCAGTCCGTGAATAATATCGTCGTCTTCTACCTTTGCCGTCAGCATGATAAAAGGAATACTGCACGTTTCCGGATTCTCCTTCACCTCCCGGCAACATTCGAAACCGTCTTTCACCGGCATCATGACATCACAGATGATCAAGTCCGGCATCTCTTTCATTGCCGTATCGACTCCCTCCTGCCCGTTGGTTGCCATCAACAAGTTATATTCATTGCCGAAGAGCACTTTCAGATACAGGCGGATATCCTTATGATCTTCTACAATCAATATCGTCTTTTTAACTCCGCCCGCTACGGGGGATGCTACTTCTTCGGCAGGCAATGCCTCCGCAAAAAGCGGCAGTTGCTGATCCTGTTGCACCACAGCATCCTCTACTGCCAAATCCTGTTTCTGTGTTTCTGCCGATTCGGGTTCCAGCTCTGCTACTTCTGTCAGTTCTTCCGGATCAATAAACTGAATATTCGGATTGTTTTCAAAGACATCTCTGTCGGCGGGAAGATTGACCGTGACCTTCGTCCCCTTTCCTTCAGTACTTTCAAGAGTAATCGTTCCGTAATGAGCTTCGATCATCTGTTGCATGATGGTGAATCCCATTTGCGCAGCCGACATATCACGTTCCGATCCTTCATTCTCGCTCATCAACTGCTCAACAGTTCTTACCCTTTCTTTTCCGTCATCTTCTACTATCAGGCAGACATAGTGCATATTGTCATTTACAACCTCACAAACAGATAAAGAAACCGTTCCCGCATAATGCGTATGGGTGAAAGCATTTGTCAACAGATTATGAATGACGAATTCTATTTTCTTTTTGTCCACATAAAATTCCATCTCCTTCTTGATTCTCTTCTCGCAATGGAAATCAATGGTATACACCTTCAACAAGTCCCGGACACCAAAAAGAGAGCTGTCGATCATTTTATCCACCGAATACGGAGCAACTTCCAGTTTTGATTCCATATTGCCCTGCCCGTATACTGCCAGCAACTGGTCGCAGGCATCCACCATGCGGAGTGAGTTCCGGTACGCCACCTGTAGAGAAAGCTGAGAAGTCTGAGCGTCATCCTTCTGCAATTCCTTCAGCGGAGCGATGATGAGTGACAACGGCGTACGCAATTCCTGCACAAAGAGCATCAGCAACCGGTTCCTCATCGCTTCTATCTCTTTTTTTTGTTCCTGTTTCAGCTTTTCGAGATTCAGATTCTCCTTCAGTATCATCTCACGGTCACGATGAATCTGTTTGCGCTGATCCTTCTTTCTGAAATAAGAATAGAAGAAATAAGATAATCCGCCAAGTAACAGAACATACATGATATACGCCCATATAGTCTGATACCATTTACCCTTCACCACCAGAGGAATCTCGATTACCTCCCCTTCTTTCCCATCCGGGAAAACCAGCTTAGCCTGCAAGGCATATTTTCCGGCAGCCAATCCGTTGAACCACAGTCCTTCTGCAAGCGGTATCATTTTCCATTCTTTGTCCGCAGGAAGCAGACGGTAAGCAATCTTGCGCTGTGCCAGTCCGTAACGCAGATCGGAAAAGAACAAATGAAAGTCGTTGTTATCGGAAGCAAACACCAGTTTCTCCTGTTTTTCCGGAGAAACAGCCAGAATCATCTGCCCGTTCCGCTTTTCTCCTGCCAGCACCGTTTCTCCACCGACTTCCACATCGGTCAGCATCAAATGCTTCTTGCCACTATCGCCTTTGGTAGCAGAAGGATCAAAGAAAATCAGCCCCCAGGAATTCGCCCATAACAAGCGTCCGTCATTCAAACGACAGACTGCACTGCAGTTTCCCACCGACAGATAACTATAAAAAGCCTCCTGTCCATTTCTGATGGTCATCACTCCTACATTGTTTCCTGCCCATGTGTTTCCGATATGGTCGTCGACCATGCAACTGACATGTCCGTCCGTCAATCCACTCTGTAGTGTATAAACAGATTCTATCTTATCCTTCTCTCTTCCGTCGATGCGAATAACGACGTTCAGATAGGCTGCATAAATCTGATTATAGTTATTCACATACAGGGTTCGCACTCCGGCTTCTTCCAGCCCATTCTCCTTTTCATAGTTTCCTTCCACCCGTATCTGGTCACCGTTCGTTTCAATTCTTTTCAGCCCTTTATCCGTACCTACCCATACATTTCCTTCCTTATCTTCAGTGATGGCAAATACATTCTTGATTTCACCGGGCAGTTTTATATTTTTGCATCCGTGAGTTTTAGGATCTACCTGTACCAGTCCATTCGAAGTACCTACCCACAAACGATTCCACGAATCCAGACAGAAACAATGGACAACAGCCTGCATCCTCCCGCCTTCGCTGTTTTTCAACTGAAAAGATTCCACGTCTTCCGTAAGCGGATTGACAGAGATGATCTCTCCAAAATTGTTACCCAGCCAAATGTTTCCATCTTTACCTTTATATATGTGATAACGTCCGGAGAGACCGGATACTTTTTTCCATGGTTCAAAATGTGTATCCATCGAAAATGACGGAGTAGTGCTTCTCATGATGCCTCCATCGGTCACCGTCAACCAGATATACCCTTTTGCATCTTCGACCATGCCATCCACTCTGGATTTGAAATTCTGCCGTACCCGGCTGTACATACTGTCGCTGATATCAAACTTTACCACTCCCCCGCCAAAGGTACCTACCCAAAGAATCTGCTGCCTGTTATCCCATAGCAGACTGGTCATCTTATTTTCGATCCTTGAATGGAACGCTCTTTCCCCCTGTGTCAGCAGTGTCAATGTAAACGGACTCTCACACAAATTCAGATTCTCAAAATGCAATTTATATAATCCGTCCCATGTCGTCAGATAAAACGTCTGCTTATCTTTCATCACCATATCTGTAACATACGAGTTGGAGAAATCCGGCTGGTCGCCCCCCTCGAGAGAGACTACACGTTCCTTATGCGATTTAAGGTCATAACATACAATATCATTCCATAATCTGCATATCCATAAATATCCCTGTCGCAAAAAGAGTCTGTTCACCACATCATATTCTCTGATCACAGAAGTTCTTTTGGTTACGAGATCATAATGTATCACCTTTTCGCGGTCAACGGCAAAGTACAGGTTTGTTTTTCCATCCGTGCAAAGATTAGTAATCTTTCCTTTTATCAAAGGTTCGGGATTCAATATACAATAGACGAAATCTTCTTTTCCTTCTTTTTTGCGGATGGGACGCGATTCGAACAATCCATGCGAAGTAGCCAGATACAGGCTGCCATCATTCCAGCAAAAATCCTGAATCTCTTTAAGTTTCAGCGACCTGTCAAAACGTACAGGCAAAAACTTTTCCATTTCTTTGTCAAAACAGGTTATTCCCCCCTGATAGAGTGAAGCATAAAATAAACCGTCGGAACCTTCCTTCAGCGTTTTTACAGCCTGATGCAAAGGAGTGGAAAGGGAGTCAACGCTCATAATGAGCGGATAATCACGAAATCTGAAGCCATCGTAGCGGGAGATTCCCTTGTCGGTAGAGAACCACATAAAGCCTTCGCTTCCGTAACAAACATGATAAATAGTATTATTTCCGACTCCGTTTTTAATTATTTGCGGTTCTAGGTCCCAGTGGGTATCTATAGAGTATGACGGAAGAAAAACCGTCAACAGCAACAACAGAAAGAAGAACTTCCTCATATCTTAATTGTATTTTGTTCATGTGTATTGGCTGATAAAGATATATAATTAAATCATTAACAAATCGGATAACAAATATTTTTTAGCAATAATTCACAATAAAGTAAAAGCCCGCTGATTCGTAAAAGAATCGGCGGGCCTCCCATTGTTTGTTTCTTAATTGCCTGAATGACCAAAGCTATATTGTTTGCTGTCTGGTTCCTCTTTTTGTCTGATGGAATCTCCGTGCACGGCGCAAGGAGCCCTTTTATATAAGTTGTATATATTGTAACGTAATACCTAAAATCAATAAATTCCTGTTGTATTAATTAGCTGCTTTGGAAAGAGTAAAGCTATAAGTTCCCTTATTATCCTTGAAGTTGTAGCTACCTTTAAAGCTTACGGGTACCTTAACCAGGCAATTACCCTGGTCGCTTACACGGAAATAGAGATAAGAAGTCGAGCTGAATACACTGTTTCCTTCAGCAGTAGTAGATAAGGAAGCTCCATAACCCTGCCAGTTGAACAGGTCAGTCGAGGAAGAGTATGTAGTACCTATATAAAATACTCCGCCGTTATTATCAATATTAAAGTTGATGGAAACACACAATGCGAATTGTTCTACGAAAGCACCGCTTCTGGTACGGGCCTGATATTCTGCGATCATCTTCACTTCTTTTCTGTCACCACCTTCGTAGTATCCTTCCAAAGTTTCCGATTCACAGTTACGGATAGTATTACCATTCTGACGAAGCGCTTCAAGCACACTTGCCATTTCTTCTGCAGTCACAGAAGGTACATCACCTACTTTAGAGTCAACAGTTGCAGATTGTATACCATATAAAGATATCATGGATTCAAAGTTTGAAGAGTTGTCTTCAAAACTATCACTTTCAGCATTAGAACATGCTACAAAAGTTAATGCCAATACACATGCGAAAAAGAATTTAATTGATTTCATATTAGTACCTCCTAAATTTTATTTGTTTTTTTAATTTGTTTGCGAACTGTTGTTTGTTATTTCGTCCGCTTCTTACACTTCATATTGTTTATCTGTTCATGTTCCTTAGGAGGGAATCTTTTAAACTTAAGTTTTCTTATTTATCTTTTCTTGTTTGTTTGTACACTGCAAACATAGGCGTTTTATTCAATAGAAAAAACTTTTTCAGGAGACAAAATGAATGAATTACCACTCTTTAACGAACGAAATACAGCTTATTCAAGCACTTGAATAAGATATGCAAGTATCAAATCGCCGCTCATCTGCAATTCATTCAATACGAGCGGTAAAAACACCACCCATTACCAATGAATTATATGCCACCTATAAAAAGAATGATATACCACCCCACTTATTAATTTCCATTGAAAGGAAAGAGAAGAAAGATGAATCCACCAATTAACGTCTATTCATATAACCGTTACTTTTGCAACATCAACAAACAAAACCCATCATGCGATGAAAAAGAAAAGAATCTTATTTTTGTTCGTTACCTTGTTTGCTTCTACCTTATTATATAGTCAGGTAGTCGGAGTGAAAACCAATCTTGTAATGGACGCGATGAAAATTATCAATCTCGGAGCCGAAGTCGGTCTGAGTAAGAAGTTAACGCTGGACTTGTATGCCAACTATAATCCGTGGAAATACAAAGATCAGAAGATGATGAAGATGCTCGCCATCCAGCCGGAACTCCGTTACTGGTTCTGCGACAAGTTCAATGGACACTTTGTGGGATTCCATGTACATGGAGGCGTCTACCAGGCTGCCGCCATCAATATGCCCTGGGGCATCTGGCCGGAACTGAAGGACCACCGCTTCAAAGGCAATTTCTTCGGTGCTGGTATTTCCTACGGTTATCAATGGATTCTTGCCAAGCATTGGAATCTGGAAGGGAATATTGGTGTAGGTTACGCACGTGTCAAGTATGAGCAGTTCGAATGCAAGACGTGCGGTGAGAAGGTTAGCGAAGGACATAAGAACTATTTAGGTCCCACGAAAGCTGCTATCAGTTTAATCTATTTATTCTAAAACAAAACAAATATGAAAAAGATATTATGCATACTCTTTTGCCTGCTGCCTGTATTGGGCGGGAAAGCGCAGACACTTTATAGAGATCAGGTGCGTATAGAGAAAGAATCTATCACACGCAATGAAGATAACAATGTGCTGAGCATCGATATGGATATCGTGATGCAGGAGAATCTGAAGCTCTCCTCCAATCATGTCGTCACCCTCACTCCGTTCCTCGAATCAAATGGCCGCACCAAGATACTACCTTCCATCGTAGTTTACGGTCGCAAACGTGAAGTAGTAAACCAACGCAATAACATCGCTCCTTCGGAAAATACTTACAGTGTTATCCGTCGCAAGCATAATAAAGAACAGATTATCAACTACCACCAGCAATTCCAGTTCGAAGCCTGGATGCGTGATGCGGAAATGAAACTGAATATTGATGTATGCGGCTGCTGCGACCTGAAAGAGGAGACCAGCGGTGAATTAATCACCCGATTGAACATTTTACCCGTGCAGCTACAGCCCGCTATATCCTATATCACTCCACAGGCAGAAGCCGTCAAGCACCGTGCCATAGAAGGAAGCGCTTTCCTCGACTTCCCGGTGAACCAAATTATCATCCGACCGGAGTATCGTCGCAACACAGTAGAGCTGGCCAAGATACGTGCTACCATTGACAGTGTACGTAATGATGACAAGACAACGCTCAGCAGTATAAGAATTCACGGTTATGCATCACCGGAAGGTGGATATGCCAACAATACCCGACTGGCAAAAGGTCGTACACAGGCATTGGTAGATTATGTGACCAGTTATTACAAGTTCGACAATAAACTGATCACTTCAGAGTATACTTCTGAAGATTGGGAAGGATTCCGCAAGTTTATCGCAGCTTCTTCATTGGAGAAGAAGGACGAGATACTGAAACTGATGGATGACTCGACACTGGACATAGACAAGAAAGAACGCCAGATCGCTCAATTGGCAGGTCCTCAAACTTATAAATATATATTGGAAGAATGTTATCCGGCTTTGCGTCATTCAGACTATACCGTCAACTATACCGTACGCGGGTTCAATCTGGAAGAAACCAAAGAGATTATCAAGACACGTCCGCAACTGTTGAGCCTACAGGAAATCTATCGGATTGCGGAAAGCTGTCAGCCGGGAAGCGAAGAGTTCAACCGTTCGTTCCAGGTAGCAGCCGCCATGTTCCCGGATGACCCTATTGCCAATCTGAATGCAGGAGCCATGGAAATACAGAAAGGCGGAGACCTGACAACAGCGAAGAAGCATCTTGCCAAAGCTGATCAGAAAGCTCCCGAAACGCTGAATAACCTGGGAGTCATCGCACTGCTGGAAGGCGACTACGATGCGGCAGAGAAATATTTCAATGCAGCAAAAGCCGGTGGACTCACCACTCAGGCTGACACCAATATGAAACAACTAAAAAGCATAAGAAATTATCCCAAAGAATAATAACAAACAATTTTACCCCAAAACACAAACGCACCACCTGAGAAGGCAGTGCGTTTTTTTTATATCATAATCATCATATCATCGGCTTAACAATCTCCACTTTTAAGCCCAATGCATCAATGATACGAAAGAAAAGTCCGACTCCCGGCTCAAGCGCTCCTTTCTCAATTCTAGATATATAGGACTTGTTGGTACCTACCTTGCCGTACAATTTGTCTAATACAGCATCCATACTTCCAACGTCAGGGTTTACTTGCATAATATTCATTTTTAAGTTTTACTGCCTTTTCAATCTCACTTTCGGGCGTTTTTTGTGTCTTTTTCTGAAAGCCATTAAACAACATCACGATATTGCCTTCATCAAAAATAAAAAAAGCCCCATAAATATTCATGGAATGTTTTTTTATTTTCAAGCGTTTCAGCCCTTTCAGCCATCCGCCACAACCGCCTGCCAGCAGGCGAAAGCGGCTGAAAGCCGCCCCCGAAAAAGCACCCTTTCAGCCTTCAGTCCTTTCAGCCGGGAATTTACCGGAGCGTCGGCTGATCTCTGGATGTCCCGTAGAATCCGGGAACAGGAACATAGATCGGCTGATTACGCAATCCGAGATTCTGCAACTTTCCTTCCTGGCAAATTCTCCGGATATGAATCATAGCCGTAGAACGTACCATGCCACACAAAGATTGGAAATCTCTGCGCTGCATCATCTGATGCGTACTGAAATACTCCTTCAGCAACATATCAATCTCTACTTCCGAAAGTTTGGACGAATGAAAATTCTTCTTCAGTTGCTTTACCTTAATTAATCCGATAGAGTTTTTCAATTTCTGATCCGAACGAAAGCGGATAGCCTTCAGTTTGATTTTCATATTCCGTCGTGGAGTGTCGGCGGCTATCTCTTCCGTAGCAGTCAGCGTGGGGTAAAAATAGCCGATGCCGTCCAAATGCACCTGCCGTCCTTCTCCCAACTCCTCTCCCATCACCTGCGAAAGAGCATCCAGTACAGCAGTCACATCGACTTCATTCAGCGTACAACGGGATTGAATCTTACTCCTCATTTCGTCCGTATCTACCTGACCATTGTAAGCAATGCGGGGATGGAATCTTTTTTTCTTCGGTTGATCCGGTGATACCGGGTTCTCATACCAGTCAAATAATATAGCCATAGCTTCCTCTTTTATTAAATAAGTACTTCTAATCTGTTATTCCTACGGAAACTTCCGATGAAAGAAGCTTCATTTTCATCGGCTAATGTGCTATGGCTGCCCGGCTAATGGAGATTAGCCGATTGACTAATGAAGGATAGCTGATCAGCTAATCTGCATTAGCCTCTGATGTTTGCGCCTTCAAAGATACAACAGAAAGGCAGGAAAACCTAATGATTCCTACGTTATTTCATAAACGGAAGTATTTAAAGGAATCTATCGAAAACACTTGCAAATCGCTATCCCGGCATTGTAACTTTGATGCACGAAACTTAAAAAAAAGAACAAATATGATGGAAAAAGTAACCCAAATGATCGCCATGCTGATAAAGGCATGGAAAAAAGAGAGCGTATCACAGATTGACACACCTCCCGTTCCCGCAACGCCCGAACCGAAGCAGCAGTCCCCCAACAACTCCGCCTGCCTGACGGAACGGGTCAACACCTTTCTGCAAACTCACTATGACTTCCGCTACAACCGCCTGACGGAAGAAACAGAATTTCGCCCATTAAGCGGAGCAAAGACCGAATTTCGTCCCATCGGAAAACGTGAACTGAACACCCTCTGCATGGAGGCTCATGCAGAGGGCATTTCCTGCTGGGATAAAGATGTGAGCCGATATATTTATTCCACACAAATCGGAGAGTATCATCCTTTCCGGCTTTATATGGACGAACTTCCTCCCTGGGACGGCATCGACCGGTTGACTCCGCTTGCCCGACGTGTATCTGCACTACCTCTATGGGTAAAAGGATTCCACACATGGATGCTGGGACTGGCTGCCCAATGGGAAGGAAAGACGGGTGTCCATGCCAACAGCCTGGCTCCCATCCTGATCAGTGCCGAACAGGGACGGATGAAATCGACTTTCTGCAAATCGCTGATGCCCAAAGTACTGCAACGTTACTATATGGATAATCTCAAACTGACATCAGAAGGACAGGCAGAACGTCTTCTGTCAGAAATGGGGCTGATCAATCTGGATGAATTCGACAAATATGCAGAGAGTAAAATGCCGCTTCTGAAGAATTTAATGCAAATGTCGAGTCTCCACGTCTGCAAAGCGTATCAGCGTAACTTCCGGGACTTGCCGCGCATCGCTTCTTTCATCGGAACTTCCAACCGCTCCGATCTGATGAGTGACCCGACAGGCAGCCGCCGTTTCTTCTGTGTAGAAGTAGAAAAGCCGATAAATTGTGAGGGAATCGAGCATGAACAGATCTTCGCCCAACTGAAAGCGGAGCTTGCCGACGGGTGTCCGTATTGGTTCGACAAAGAAACGGAACGTGAAATACAACAGAATAATGCACCCTTTTACCGTACTTGCCCTGCCGAAGAGGTATTTCTCAGTTGTTTCCGCACCTCAGCCTCAGCGGAAGAGAAATATCTGCGACTTTCTGCTGCCGATATTTATAAAGAACTGAAGAAACGGAATGCTGCTGCTCTACGAGGTTTCA
>NZ_JAHQUN010000031.1:0-67023 GCF_019052485.1 Bacteroides sp. MSK.20.82 | reverse complement strand
CTTTTATTCATTTTAGTTGATACTTATAGTAGTCAACCAAATCCAGGGTAAGACACTACTGAATGCTGTTCAATAAGTCCACTTTGCCTTCATTGACCAGTTTGAGGATCAGCTCTCCGAACAACGTATTCTGCCATGCAAACCATGCACGGGTAAAGTTTTTCGGGTCGTTTTTGTTGAATGATTCGTGCATGAAGCCGGTGCCTGCATCCGTATCCATCAGCATTTTGATGCAAGTTTTGATTTCTGCGTCATTCTGGCTGGTGAAGGCTTTCATCATGATACTCATGGGCCATATCATGTCATATCCGATATGCGGACCTCCGATACCTTCCCCGGCACTGCCTTTGAAGAAGTAAGGATTGTCTTCGCTCCATACAAACTTGCGGGTATTCTGATAAATCGGATCAGTCACTTTGACGTCACCCAGATAAGGCAAAGCGATGAGACTCGGCACGTTGGCGTCGTCCATCAGTAGCTGATTGCCGAAGCCATCTACCTCGAAAGCATAAATCTTACCGTATTTCGGATGGTTGCAGACAGCATATTTCTTTAATGCTTTTTCTACTTCATCCGCCAGTGCGGTACATTCTTTGGCCAGCGCCGGCTTCTTGTTCACGGTGTTCAGAATTTCGGCAGCTTTGCGCAAGGAAGTGACGGCAAAGAAGTTGGAAGGAACGAGGAACTGGAAAGTTGTAGCGTCATCCGAAGGGCGGAAAGCGGAAGCAATCAGTCCGACAGGTTTCACCGGATTGCCCCAGCCGTCATTGGTCATGGTGTCGAGTGCGCGTTCGGTCTTACGCTGGAATCTGTACGGGCCTTTCGCGTCGTCCTTACGCTGCTGTTCCTTGAACGTCTTCAGCACATTTGCGATGGCCTGCAGCCATTCGTCGGAGAATACGCTGGCATCACCCGTTGTTTTCCAGTAATGGTATGCCAGACGGATCGGGTAGCAGAGAGAGTCGATTTCCCATTTGCGTTCGTGAAGTTCCGGTTTCATGTCCGTCAGGTCGCTCATCCATTCGCCTCCTTCGGAGTTCATGTTGAAGGCGTTGGCGTACGGGTCGATATTGATACATTTAAACTGGCGGTTGATGACTCCTGCCAGCATCTTTTTCAGTTCGGGGTCTTTATTGGCAAGCTGCACATAGGGCCATACCTGCGCACCGGAGTCGCGGAGCCACATGGCGTGGATGTCTCCGGTGTATACAAAAGTGTCCTCTTTTCCGTCGAAGTGAACGGTAGTGTCCAGTGTGTTCGGAAAACAGTTCTCGAACATCCATGCCAGTTTCGCATTGGTCAGTAGTTGCTTGATGTGGTCAATCTGTCGTTCCACTTCCTGCGATACGAATAAGCGCTTGGAGGCTTCGGGACGGTTGGTCTGGTAATTATTGACCCGGGTATTGTCTTGCTGGGTCACAAATTCGCGGTTTTCCATTGCTTGCACGCCGGCAGCGCCCGAAAGTGCTGCGCAGAGGCAAAGTGTTTTGGTTATATTCATGGTAATTGTTTTCTTTAATTCATGTAAGGGTTAATAATCAATGTTTTATTTCTCGATTTCAGCGAACAGCTCGATCAGGCAGGCATTATCGAGCAGCCATTTATAAGGTTCCTCGTTATGTCCTGACCAGTCTCTGCCCAGTAATCCGTTGGCATCCCGATAGTTTCTCCATGCGTGGAGCGCGTTCTCTGCCATCGCACGGACATAAGTCGGGTTGTGGTCAATCTTCTCCAGCGCCTTGAAGCCTCTGAACAGAATCACGTTAAACCACGACATATCCTTGTGTACCTTGACTGACGGGTCTTTCTTATCTGCTTTCGAACGGAAAAAGGCATCGGTTCCCGCGGCTGTCTTCTGGGCATCGCGCAAGTAATCCTTGTCTCCTGTCTCTTCGTACAGTAATACACCTGCCTGAATCATTTGTCCACTGTTGTAGGCGTACTTGTCTTTCGAGACTTTCCCTTTCAGGTTGATATTGTCCCAGTAAAGGAAGTCGTCGGGATCACACAAGTGTTTTCTGGTCCATGCGTAAGTTTCCTTGGCCTTGTCCAGATACTTTTTGTCCTTCGTCAGACGGTATAGCTTGACGCCGAGTACTGTTGACGGGGCATTGGAGCAGGTGTGCTTCGCTTCTTTCTGCTGTTCGCACCAGAAGATTCCTCCGCCCAGTTCGTCACTCCAGCCGCTGTAGATGTATTCGTACAGGGCAATGGCCTTTTTCAGATAGTCGGCCTTCTTTGTGAGGCGGTAGTAGTCGCAGTAATCCAGTGCGATCCAGATGTTGTCATCGTAGTAGCGTCCATGCTGACCGTATTTGACAGGGTACGACTGATAGCATGCCGGAAGGCGTTCTCCGTCCCAGTACTGTTCCAGTCCCGGCAGGATGCGCTTTTCCAGTATCGTCTTGTACTTCTTGTCTCCGGTAGCCTGGTACATGGCTACGCAACCGGACATCATCCCTGAGTAGGGCCACAGAAAGGAGGCCTTCAAGGTTCCGTTCTGCTGTGCTCCGCCCGCCAGATAAGTGATTTTCTGGTCGGGATTCACGGGATATGTTTCGGTAAGCAGCCCGTCTTCCGTCTGATATAAATTCAGAACATTGTCGAGGATAGAGTCGGCAATGGACACGAAAGGATGATTTTTCACCGTTTTTCCGGAAGCGGAAGCGAGGCAAAACAACATACAGGCTACAAAACATATATTTCTCATATGGGTATCAGATTATTTAATGAAGTATTCGGGGTTATTTTTGCTGACGTTGGTCAAACACCAGTTCTACTTTTACAGGGAAATGGTCGGATGGCGTACGTGCTTCATAAGCCTTAATGGTGATCTCTTCCGGACAATCTCTCACGTCCTCCTTTTTACTGTTTTCCCGTACACTCCGATAGGTATCTGTCAGCACACCGTATCTCTTGACGTGGAAAGAAGGTGAAACGAAGATATGGTCGATGCGGCTTTCGGTAAAACTGTTCGGATCGAAGTTGTTGAAAGTTCCGTTGAGCGCATATCGGTAGTCGCACTTCTCGTAAGAATCGCAGAGGACGCCTTTGCTGACAAATGCGTCGTAGGACTGGTGGGTCTGGTCGACGTTGAAGTCTCCCGTCAGGATAGCCGGCAGATTCTTGCCTCTTCCCAGCTCTTTCATCTTTTCCTGTACGAGGAAAGCGCTCTCCACACGGGCTTTCTTGCCGATGTGGTCCATGTGGAGATTGAAGAACAGAAACTCGAAGCCGGTATCTTTGCATTTGAAGTGACCCCAGCTGCAAATACGGGGCAATACGGCATCCCAGCCTTTGCTCGGCACGTCCGGAGTTTCCGACAGCCAGAAATCTCCTTTTTCTACGATGTCGAATTTGTCGGTGCGGTAGAAGATAGCGGAGTGTTCGCCTTTGTCTTTACCGTCGTCGCGGCCTACGCCGATATAATCATAACCGGGAAGGGCTTCTTTCATGTCTTTCAGTTGGTGAAGGAAGCATTCCTGTGTGCCGAAAATATCGAAGTCGTGGTATTGCACGATCTGGGCAATCACCGGATAACGCTGTCCCCAGCCGTCTCCACGGGCGGAGTCGGAACCGTTGGCATTTCTCAGGTTGTAGGAGGCAACGGTGAGCGAAGTAGGCTGATAGCTCTGACAGTTGCAGAAGACTATCGCTGCAAGAACGATAAATAAAAGGTTTCTTAGTTTCATGTTTTCTTTAGTTTGTTTGGATTAGATCATTCATTAAAGCATTCAAAAGTACGACATTTTATTCAAATGAAAGGGAATAGGGAATATCTTTTTCAGTCGTTCCCCGCTGTTTGTTCGGCGTAGGACTCATCTGATACTGGATATTCGCTCCCTTTAGTAATTGGTCGTGCGTCAGATAATTGCGGGTGAATGCCTTGCCATTTACCTTCATATCCTTCACATAACGGTTGTCGGTGTTATTGTTGTTCGCTTTTATTGTGACGGTTTTTCCATTTTCCAGATGCAGCTTGGCTGACTTGAAAAGGGGAGTTCCCAGAATGTACTGATCTGTTCCCGGACAAACGGGGTAGAATCCTAAAGCCGAGAAGACATACCAGGCAGAAGTCTGACCGTTGTCTTCGTCACCGCAATATCCGTCGGGGCCTGCCGTGTAGAGCTTGTCCATGATTTCACGAACCCAATGCTGGGCCTTCCAAGGTTCTCCCGAATAGTTGTAAAGATAAACCATGTGCTGGATAGGCTGGTTGCCGTGAGCGTACTGTCCCATGTTCATTACCTGCATTTCACGCATTTCGTGGATCATGCCACGGCTTTCCATACCCTGTTTGCCCGGAATGACAAAGACGGAATCCATCATGTTGTTGAACTCTTTCTTGCCTCCCATCAGGTCTATCAGCCCTTGCGGATCATGGAATACGCAGAAACTCCAGTGCCAGCTGTTGCCTTCGCAGAACTCGCCGCTCCAGTCTACTGCATCAAATTTGGGGTTGAACACACCTTTGTCGTCTTTGCCTACCATCAGTTTGCGTTCCGGGTGGTAGACGTTCTTGTAGTTCAGTGCACGTTGTTTGAAGATGTCGATTTCGCTTGCCGGTTTGCCCAGTTTCTTGCCTAGCGTGTAGATGGTCCAGTCGTTGTACGCATATTCCAGCGTGCGTGCAACATTCTGTCCTATACCGATATTGTTGGGGACATAACCCAGTTTGTTGTAGGCGTCGTATGCAAGGCGGCCCGAAGCTGTGCCGCGGAGATGGGCGTTTGCGTCATGTTTCAATGCTTCCCAAAGTGTTTCGATGTCATATCCGCGCAGTCCTTTGATATAAGCGTCGGCTACTACGGAAGCAGAGTTGTTGCCGACCATACAGTCACGGTGTCCGGGACTTGCCCATTCCGGAAGGAATCCGCTTTCAAGGTACGCATTGACCAGTCCTTCCTGCATCTTCTGATTCATGGACGGATACATCAGGTTCAGGAATGGGAACAGACAGCGGAACGTATCCCAGAAGCCGGTATCCGTAAACATATACCCCGGCAGCACTTTTCCGTTGTAAGGGCTGTAGTGTACGACCTGTCCTTTGGCGTCTATTTCATAAAAACTGCGTGGGAACAGCATCGAACGATAGAGGCAGGAATAGAAAGTGCGCAGATTGTCGATATTATCGTCTTCCACATCTACTTTGCTCATTTCACGGTTCCAGATGTCTTTTCCTTTAGTGACCAGCTGGTCGAAACTATCCTTGCCCAGTTCTTTGAGATTCAGTTCCGCCTGCTCATAACTGATAAAAGAAGAAGCGACACGTGCGTGAACGATCTCCCCTTTCTGGGTAGCGAATCCGATGATCGCTCCGGTATGGTTGCCCTGAACTTCTGTTTCGTTCGGGAGAATGTTGTTCTCTTTCACGCCGGAAGTAAAGGTAAACGGTTTGTCGAACTGGATGACGAAATAATTCTTGAAGTTCTCCGGCACTCCGCCGCTGTTCTTGGTAGAATAACCGATGATCTTGTTTTCTTCCGGAATCACCTTCACATAAGAGCCTTTGTCGAATGCGTCGATAACGACATAAGCGTTCTTGGTTTCCGGATACGTGAAACGGAACATAACGGCACGCTCCGTCGGAACGAGTTCCGTAGTAACGTCGTGGTCTGCGAGATATACCTTATAATAATAAGGTTTGGCAACCTCCGCCTTGTGCGAGAACCAGCTGGCACGTTGGTCCTGGTCGAATACCAGTCCGCCTGTGATCGGCATGATGGAAAACTGACCGTAGTCGTTCATCCACGGGCTGGGTTGATGTGTTTGTTTGAAGCCCCGGATTTTGTCGGCATCGTAGGTATATGCCCAACCGTCGCCCATTTTACCGGTTTGCGGTGTCCAGAAGTTCATTCCCCACGGCAGTGCCGTAGCCGGATAGGTATTTCCGGTCGATAACTCAAACTTGGACTGCGTTCCTACCAGCGTGCTGACATAGTCTACCGGATTCTTGACGGCAGAAATTTGCATGCTGTACAACACCGCACCTCCAATAAATAACAGGTGTTTAAATGAAAAATGTGTTTTCATGAACAAATGAATTTATGAATAAAATTAGTTTCTGTGACGAAAATAGAGAGAAAAGGAATGCCGCTACCGGAAGTCGAAACACTAAATCGCCCTGTGGCGCTATAATTAACCAAACTGGCACGCATTCTTACATATATTCTGCGCCAAAAAAGTGCTGGAAAGTTTTTTTGTTTACCTTTGTCATATTGCAAATCTAAGGATTCTATGCCATGAAAAAACATTGTATTTTACTTTTCTTCTGCTGCCTTAATCTGCTGATGAATACAGCCGGTGCCTATAATCTGAAGCAGGTTGCTGACAAAGAATATATGTCCAACAGCTCTATTACTTCTCTGTGCCAGGACGACAAAGGACTGATGTGGATCGGCACTTGTGACGGACTCAATATCTATGACGGTCAGGAGATCGAAGAGTTTAAGACCCGTGACAAGGAGGATTACTTATCCGGCAATCAAATTGATAATATTATCTATACCGGCAACGATACTTATTGGTTCCAGACCTATTATAGCCTGATTCGTCTGGACCGTAAAACGAACTCCATTACACGCTTTAATGAGTTTCAGAAACTCTTCTTGATGAATAAGGATAATCATGGCACCTTGTTTATCATTAAAGACACCAACTGCATCTATTATTTTCATAAGAAGGAAGGCATCTTTAAGAAAATCAATGTGACTGGTATCCCGATATCGGATGTCATTACTTTCTTCTTTGATAAAAATAACCGTATGTGGGTGATGATGAAAGGGTATAATCGGTGTTATGACCTGCAACAGGACCCTCTGACGGAGAATATCACTTTAGTATCGCAGAAAAGCGGTTTGGATCATCACACGCCATTGATTTGTAGCTTTTACGATGACGCCGCCGTTTACTATGTGGATAAAGAATACAATCTCTATGCCTTTCATATTGAGAGTAAAAAGAATGAATTTATAGCTAACCTGGGAGCGAACATACAGGCGCATGACAAGATTTCCTCCATTGTTAAATATCATGATAGCTTTTTTGTCGGCTTAATGATGGACGGTGTTCTGACGTTGGAAAAACAAAAGGGCAGCGGTGAATATCAGATTCAGACCTTACCTATAAATAGCGGAACATTCAGCCTGATAAAAGACCGCTTTCAGGATGTTGTCTGGATTGGTACGGATGGGCAGGGCGTTTATCTTTACTCAAATCCTCTTTATTCTATAAAATCGGTGGTACTGAATAACTATACCGAAAAGATAGAACGGCCCGTGCGTGCTTTGCTGCTTGACAAGGAGCGTACTTTTTGGATCGGTACCAAAGGGAATGGAATACTTAAAATTTTTGATTATGAGGTACAAAAGAATATCTCGGACTGCCGCTCGGAGATACTGACAACATCGAACAGTGGTTTAGGCAGTAATGCGGTCTACTGTATCAGAGAAAGTAACCGTAACTTGCTATGGATCGGTGATGAAGAAGGACTGAACTTTTATTCGTATCGTGAACGCCGTATCAAGAAACTTCCTCTCTGGATTGATAATGAGGAATTCAAATACATACATGATATTTATGAAACGGAGGACTCGGAATTGTGGCTGGCCAGTGTGGGGATGGGAGTAGTCAGAGCGCGTATCGGAGGTACACCGGATCATCCGGTTCTTGAAAAGTTACAACGATATGTGGTCAATGGCGGAGAATTCGGCTCTAATTACTTCTTTACGATCTGCAAGGGGGACAGTCTGAACCTGTTGTTCGGCAATATGGGATACGGGGTATACCGCTTCAATGAAACGATCAACGGATTGGAACCGCTGACCACTCATAAGTATGAGAATATGAACTTGAACAAGGTAGTACCTATTATAAAAGATGATGCGGACAATTATTTGATCGGTACTACTTATGGAGTCATCAAGTATGCCTCAGAAAACTCTTATCAACTGTTTAATGCGAAAGACGGTTTTCTGAACAGTACTATTCATGCCATTCTGAGGCATTCGTCCGATAACTTCTGGCTGAGTACGAATCAGGGATTGATTAATTTTGATACCAAAAGAAATGTATTCCGCTCTTACGGCTTTGGCGACGGGCTTAAAGTCGTCGAATTTAGTGACGGAGCTTCCTACAGAGACCCGCAAACGGGTATACTGTTTTTTGGAGGAATCAACGGCTTTGTAGCTATTCAGGCAGACGGACGTCCCGAACAGCTTTATATGCCTCCCATCTACTTTGACAAACTCTCTATCTTTGGAGAACAATACAACCTTGGAGAGTTTATCACCCGTAAAAAGGAGAATGAAGTACTGAATCTGAAATACGATCAGAACTTCTTTGCTGTTTCATTCACCTCTGTCGATTATCTGAACGGAAATAACTGCACCTATTCTTATAAACTGAAAGGATTGAGTGACCAGTGGATTAATAATGGTAAAGAAAGTTCTGTCTCTTTCACGAACATGGCTCCCGGCGAATATACGTTATTGGTGAAGTACTACAATAGTGTATTCGATAAAGAAAGTGAAGTCTATTCTTTGTTGATACGGATCGGCGACCCGTGGTACGCCTCTTGGTGGGCATATCTCATTTATTCTTTATGTCTGCTTATGATAGCCGCCATGCTGGTACGTTCGTTTATTCTCCGCACCAAACGGAAAAAGCAGGAACTGCTGAATGAAATAGAGAAACGCCATCAAAAGAATGTATTCGAGTCGAAACTTCGTTTCTTCACTAATATAGCTCACGAGTTCTGTACCCCGTTGACTCTTATCTACGGTCCTTGCGGACGTATCCTTTCATCAAAAGGACTCAGTAAATTCGTAGTCGATTATGTTCAGATGATTCAGACGAACGCGGAACGTTTGAATAACCTGATTCATGAACTGATCGAATTCCGCCGTATCGAAACCGGAAACCGGGAAGTGAGGATCGAGGCCCTGAATGTATCTTCCTTAATGAAAAATACGGCAAAAACCTTTGTCGATATGGCTAAATCCCGGAATATCACGTTCCTGAGCAAGATACCCGAGCAAGTTTCCTGGAACTCAGACAAAGGTTTTCTGAATACTATTATTATCAATCTGATATCCAATGCCTTCAAGTATACTCCGGATGGGAAAAGTATCAAAATAGAAGTGGATACCAACGATGAAAACCTGCTGGTTCTCCGGGTTGCCAATGAGGGAAGTACGATTAAAGAAGAAGACTTTCAATATGTTTTCAACCGTTATGCTATCCTGGATAGCTTTGAAAACCAGGATGAAAAGAACTTCTCCCGTAATGGGCTGGGACTTGCCATTTCCTACAATATGGCGAAATTGCTGAATGGTACGCTGAAGGTGGAAAATACGCCTGACGGCTGGGTATTGTTTACTTTATCATTGCCTCCGCTGGAAGTGACTACCGGCGTATCGTCTTCTAAACGAATCACTTCGGAATACATTCCAAAAATAGAGTCGCAACTGGTGCTGAAACTTCCTCACTATGAATTTGACAAGATGCGGCCTACATTGCTGGTGATTGATGATGAACTGGAAATGTTGTGGTTCATCGGGGAAATCTTCTCTAACGATTTTAATGTGGTCACCCTGCAGGAGCCGGAACGGGTGGAGCAGGTATTGAATGAAGTTTATCCGAATGTGATCATTTGCGATATCATGATGCCGGGAATTGGCGGTATCGAATTGACGAAACGGATTAAGTCGGTGAAGGAAACGGCACATATACCTATTATTATGGTTTCCGGCCGGCATGAAATGGAACAGCAGATGGCTGCACTTTCTGCAGGAGCCGAGATGTATATCACCAAACCGTTTAATGCGGAATATCTCCGTATCTCTGTTTGTCAGATGTTGGAACGTAAGGAAGTACTGAAGGATTATTTCAGTTCAGCAATCAGCTCTTTTGAAAAGACAGATGGTAAACTGACACATAAGGAATCGAAAAAGTTCCAGCAATCTGTTCTGAAGATTATCAATGACCATATTCAGGAGAAGGAACTGACTCCCCGTTTCATAGCCGATCATTTGGCTATCAGCGTTCGCAGCCTTTACCGGAAAATGGAGGAGATGGGGGAAGAAAGCCCTACGATTATGATTAAGGAGTGTCGTTTGCATGTAGCGAAAGATTTGCTGCTGAAAACGAAAAAGACGATTGATGAAATTGTATTCGAAGCCGGATTCTCTAATAAGGTCACTTTCTTTAAGGTATTCCGTGAAAAGTACGGATGCACGCCAAAAGAATTCCGGACCAAACACTTGGAAGAAGTACAATAATCAGTCCCTTCTATTGACTGTCTGTATAGCATAACGAGAGTTTTCCCTGGAGGTGAAGAGTCTGATTACACTGAGAGAATATGCTCTATAGCAGGTTTGTAAGCGAGTAAATGTCTATGCCA
The DNA here is from genome assembly GCF_019052485.1 of Bacteroides sp. MSK.20.82. Taxonomy (NCBI): domain Bacteria; kingdom Pseudomonadati; phylum Bacteroidota; class Bacteroidia; order Bacteroidales; family Bacteroidaceae; genus Bacteroides; species Bacteroides sp. MSK.20.82. The sequence continues at coordinate 56,621 of NZ_JAHQUN010000031.1, read as the reverse complement.
AAAAAGTAAATAAGAAGTTCGTTTTCCTGTTATCGATATTCTGAATCTTATCTCAGTCTTCATTGCGGGGAATTTAACTTTTAAAGAAAACCGGAATATTATCAAATCATGCCAAAATAGTAAATATCCCTGCCGTGTGGCATAAAACACGAAGAAGGAAAACTCAGAATTTTGGCAAACACGCTAATTTTGCTGATGCAATAAAGAAGCAGGAATATATATAATATGTTTAACTAAATATCTCATGAAACTATGAATCAACAACACGATCCTCCGCTTAATTTATTTAAGTATGCAATGATTCCTTTTTACCTTTTATTTCATTTTGTTTGAATTAAATTTAATATCTTATGAAATCCAATTTATTTATGAAGCGTAAGCTTGAAATCGGACTTACCTTATTAATAGGAATGTCTGCCTTTTGGGGTTGCAACAATGACTTGGCTCCGATACGCCAAAATCAAGCCTTACCTCCCGATTTGAGTAAACACTCTGTTTTCGAAAGTTTCTCTCCCGACAGTGGTGGTATCGGAACACAGTTAATCATCCGTGGAAAAAATTTCGGTTCCGATCCAAGTTATGTGAAGGTCACTGTAAATAACAAGGAAGCAGCTATTGTAGGAATGGACGATGAGGTAATCTATGCCATCGTTCCCGCACGTGCAGATACAGGTTATGTTCGTCTGTTTATAGGTAAAGACGAAAATATAGAAGAGTATGCTTCCGAGACAAAATTCCGTTATCAGTTTAAGCGTAATGTGACGACGATGGTGGGACAACATGGTATGAAGGGTCGTGAGGACGGCAGCTATGCTGCTTCCAAGCTGCAAAGAACCTGGTTCTTGCTGACTGATAAAGACGGTTCGGTATTCTTTATAGATGAAGGACGTGGTCAGACACAGAATGGTGCTTTGCGCCGTGCACGTAATGGTGAAGTGGAAACTTTGGTGCAGTGCTCCAGCGGTCCGTTTCAGTCACCTACCTGTCTGGCATTCAGTCCGGCTCAGGACACTCTTTATATCTCTCAGTATTCCTATACGGATGAGAGTAATACCAAGACTGACTTCAATATTATTTATGTAACGCGCGAAGGTGGATTCGTGGATGTAAGAGGACTTTGCAGAGCGAAGAAAGTCGGCACTACAGGACTGGCAGTACATCCCAAAACAGGGGAAGTGTTCTTCTGTAATAAAGGTACTGGCTATGTGTATCGTTTTGACGGACCGAGCTACGAAGACTTTACCCCTCTCTTCCGAATTAACAATGCAACGGAAATTGAAACCCGTATGACTTTCAATACCGAAGGTACGATCCTTTATGTAGCGGTATGTAACCGCCATTGTATCTATCAGGTTCCTTATGATGCTGCTACACACACTTTTGGGAATCCGGTTCTTTTTGTCGGCGCATGGGATGAAAGTGGCTATATCAATGGTACAGGTGCGACTGTCCGTCTGAATAAGCCGGAGCAGATGGCATTTGATGAAGACGGAAATATGTTTGTTCCCGAACGTAATAACCACATTATTCGTAAAATCACACCGGCAGGTTCCGCTTCTCTGTACGCCGGTCAACCCGAGCAGAGTGGATTTGGTGACGGTTTGCCCGAAGAAGCAAAATTCAATCAGCCCGAATGTGTGACGGTTTATCCGGACAACTCGGTCTATGTGGCTGACCGCGATAACCATGTTATTCGTCGTGTGACAGTAGAATAAATAATCTATAAAAAGAATTATCCATGAATAATATTCAAAAATATATCGTATTACTCTTGACGGTAATGCTGCTCGTGCCTGATAGTGCATGGGCACAGGAGAACAAGCAGGAATTTGTAATCAAGGGGGTAGTGGAAGATAATCTTGGTCCTGTTGCCGGTGCGTCGATTGTTGCTAAAAATCAGCCGGGCGTCGGTACAATTACCAACTTAGATGGAGAGTTTACCATAAAGGTGGGAGCTTATGATGTACTTCAAGTGACTTTTATTGGTTATCAGACAGTTGAAATTCCTGTGTTATCGATCAAAGACCGGAATAATCTGAAAGTGAAAATTGTAGAAGATAACCGTAAGATTGATGAGGTGGTGATTACTGCCAGTGGTATCCAGAAGAAAAAGACCTTGACCGGTGCCATTACCAATGTTGATATCAAACAGTTGAATGCTCCGGGAGCTAATCTTTCGAATGCATTGGCAGGTGTTGTACCGGGTATCATAGCGATGCAAACCAGCGGTGAACCGGGTGAAAATATGTCAGAGTTCTGGATCCGTGGTATGAGTACATTTGGTGCCAAGTCAGGAGCTTTAATACTGGTGGATGGGGTAGAACGTAGCTTTAATGAGATTCCGGTAGAAGATATTGAATCATTCTCCGTGTTGAAGGATGCGTCGGCAACTGCCATTTACGGACAACGTGGTGCAAATGGTGTTGTCCTGATTACTACCAAACGTGGTGAAAAAGGGAAAGTGAAGATTAATGTGAAAACCGGTTTCAGCTGGAATACTCCGGTGAAGGTTCCTGAATATGCAAATGCTTATGATTGGGCGAGTTTGGCTAATGAGGCTTTGGAGGGACGTTATGAAAGCCCTCTGTATACAAGTGAAGAGATGAATATTATCCGGTATGGACTGGACTCTGATCTTTATCCGAATGTAGACTGGAGAGACTTGATGCTGAAAAGTGGAGCTCCCAGCTATTATGCCAATATTAATTTCTCCGGTGGTAGCGATAATGTACGTTATTTCGTATCGGGACAGTATACCAGTGAAGACGGACGTTACCGTACTTCCAGTTCTGAAAATAAATACAATACAAATACGACGTATGAACGTTGGAACTATCGTGCGAATGTAGATATGAACTTAACCCGTTCAACGATATTGAAAGTGAGTGTAGGCGGATGGTTGGTTAACCGCAATTCTCCACAGAGCGATGCGGATGATATTTGGAAATCCTTTGCTTACTATACTCCGCTGTCTTCTCCGCGTAAATGGTCTACAGGTCAATGGCCGGTTGTTAATGGCATGACTACGCCTGAGTATCAGATGACTCAAACCGGATATCGCACTATTTGGGAAAGCAAAGTAGAAAGTAGCGTTGCTTTGGATCAGGACTTGTCGTTTATAACGAAAGGCTTGAAATTTTCCGGAGTCTTTGCTTTTGATACCTATAATAAGAATACTATCCGCCGTTCTAAAGCGCAAGAGTTGTGGTCTGCGGAATATTCTCGTGACGCAAACGGTAATCTGGTGTTGAAGAGAGTACAGAATGCTGCTGCAATGTCTCAGAAGAAAATAGTGGAAGGTGATAAACGTTATTATTTGCAAGCTTCTTTGGATTATAGCCGATTGTTCGCTCAGAAACATCGCGTTGGAGTGTTTGCTATGGTCTATCAGCAAGAGACTACTGACGTCAATTTTGATGAGAGTGATTTGATGGGATCTATTCCTCATCGTAACTTGGCTTATTCGGGACGTTTTACTTATGCTTTCCAAGATAAGTATATGGCAGAATTTAACTGGGGTTATACAGGTTCCGAGAATTTTGAACATGGAAAGCAATTTGGCTTTTTCCCGGCCGTATCTGCCGGATGGGTAGTTTCGGAAGAATCGTTTGTGAAGAAAGCGATGCCGTGGTTGGATCTGTTTAAGATTAGAGCTTCTTATGGTGAGGTGGGTAATGACCAGTTGAGAACTAGCTTGACCGATGATAAGACACGCCGCTTCCCTTATATATCTTTGGTAAGTACGGATGATGGAGGATCGTATACTTTTGGTGAATTTGGTACTAACAAAGTACAAGGTTATCGTATTAAAACACTGGGAACATCGAATTTGACCTGGGAGGTTGCCAAGAAGTATGATATCGGTGTGGATTTCAGTATCTTTAATGGGAAAGTCACCGGAACAGTAGATTACTTTGTTGATAAACGGGATGATATCTTTATGCAACGCAATCAAATGCCGCTGACAACCGGTCTTGCCGACCAAACGCCTATGGCCAATGTAGGTAAGATGAAATCAGTCGGATGGGATGGAAATATCGCTTTCACCCAGCAGATTGGACAGGTGAGCCTGCAACTACGTGGTAATTTTACTTATCAGAAAACTGATATTTTGGATATGGATGAGGCCGCCAATGAATTATGGTACAAGATGAATAAAGGTTTCCAATTGAATCAGAGCCGTGGTTTTATCGCCCTGGGTTTGTTTAAAGATCAGGAAGACATTGACAGAAGTCCTTCTCAGGCATCTTTGGCTAACAAAACAATACTTCCGGGAGATATTAAATATAAAGATGTGAATGGTGACGGAGTCATCACAACGGATGATGAGGTACCTTTGGGATATCGTCAGCAGCCGGGACTTCAGTATGGTATCGGCTTGAGCGCCAGTTGGAAGAACTGGAACTTTAGTATGCTTCTTCAAGGAACCGGTAAATGTGACTTTTTCGTAGGCGGCAGTGGACCTCATGCTTTCCATGACGGTCGTACGGGTAATATTCTGCAAGTAATGGTAGATGGTAATCGTTGGATTCCAAAGGAAATTTCGGGCACGGAAGCTACGGAAAATCCGAATGCCGACTGGCCTCGCCTGACTTATGGAAACAACAATATGAACAACCGGGCATCTACATTCTGGTTGAAGGACAGAAAATATCTGCGCTTAAGAAATGTGGAACTTTCTTATGACTTTCCTCAGGTATGGACACGCAAGTTCCTTGTGAGTAATCTGCGTCTTGGATTTATCGGACAGAACTTGTTTACTTGGGCACCGTTTGACTGGTGGGATCCGGAAGGTACAAATGAATCGGGAAGTAGCTATCCGATTAATAAAACTTTCTCCTGTTATCTTCAATTTAGCTTTTAAATCAAAAACTACGAATTATGAAAAGAATACTTTATACCATATTGCTGGCTATAGGTACATTGTCCTTCTCGTCATGTACCGATTATATCAATGTGGACAAATACTTTTATGATCAGGTATCTTTGGACTCCGCTTTCTCCAAACGTGTGTATGTGGAAGGATGGTTGTCGAGTGCATACAGTGTAATGGATTATATTGGTGAATATAGAGAGCCATTTCGCTGGGCTAGTGATGACCTTTACCATCCGGATATGAAGGATTATGTGGAAGGAAACTATAGTGCTGATAATCAGCTTGGAGACGAGGCAGAAGCGCGGAAGGGAGAATCACGTTTATGGAAATATTATGAGGGAATTCGAAAGGCTTCCACTTTCATCGTAAATGTAGATCGCTGTCCGGAACTGACGATGGATGAAATAGCCGATATGAAAGGACAGGCACGTTTCTTGCGTGCTTATTGTTACTGGGCTTTAATACGCGTCTATGGTCCCGTACCTTTGATTCCTTTGGAAGGACTGGATGTGAATCTTTCTTATGAAGAACTTTCCTTGCCACGAGAGCATTTTGATAATCTGGTTGATTTTATAGATCAGGAATTGGCTGAATCAGCCCGTTCACTACCGACTAAAAGAACGGTCAACAATCTTGGACGTCCGACTCGCGGAGCTGCATTAGGACTTCGTTCACGTGTGTTGCTTTATGCGGCCAGCCCGCTTTTCAACGGAAATACGGATTTCTTTAATGTGAAAGACTGCTATGGTAATCAATTAGTGTCTCAGACCTATGATGAAACAAAGTGGGCGAAAGCGGCGGCAGCTGCTAAGGATGTGATTGAATTGGCTAAGGCTTCCGGTCTGTATGAACTGTATGTTGTAGCGCCGAAAGCGACCGTTCTGCCTTCACAACGTCCTCCTCATAATGCACTTTATTCGGATAAGAACTATCCGGAAGGTTGGGCGGACGTAGACCCGTTACTTTCTTATAAGTCCAACTTTGACGGTACGATTCTGGGATCGAAAAATCCGGAACTTATATTTACCCGGACAAGAATTGGAACAGGACATATCAATGACTGGGCTTACCAATCTACGCCAAAGACTTTAAAAGGAAACAATCGGTTGGCTGTTACTCAGAAGCAGGTCGATGCGTATGCGATGAATGACGGACGTTCTATCACAGAGGCGGAAGCTACCGGTGATTACGTAACACAAGGTTTCACGACACAGGCGTATGCTGTGGCGAATCCTTTCCTGCCGGCTAAGGTGAATTTGATGTACAATAATCGTGAACCACGCTTCTATGCGTCCATCGCTTATAATGGTTCGGTTTGGGAAGCTTCCAGTGCTTCTGAATCTGAATTCCGCGATCAACAGATATTCTATTATCGTGGTCTGAACGATGGCAAACAGGGATTTAAGGAAGAATGTCCACTGACAGGAGTTACTTTAAAGAAGTTTTATAATTCGGAAGATTCACGGACTGAAGGCGGATATCTGGTTGATAAAACAGAGATGACCATTCGTTATGGTGAAATTCTTCTGATTTATGCCGAAGCGTTGAATGAGTTGACTTCGGGACAAGTTTACCATCTGACTACCTATACCGGAGCTGATGTAGAGATTCAGCGCAGTGTAGATGAAATGCGTTATGCTATCAAACGTATCCGTATGCGTGCCGGAGTACCTGACTATTCAGAGGAGACTTATAATAACCCGAACGATTTCCGTGTGAAATTGAAAAGAGAACGCCAGATAGAGTTATTGGGTGAGAATAGTATGCGCTACTTTGATTTACGCCGTTGGAAAGATGCTATGACAGAAGAAAACCAGTTATTGCAGGGGTGTAACATTAATATCAGTGATGATGAAACGCGTATTGCTGATTTTTATAAACAGACTATCATCACCTCGGTACACAAAGTGTTTGAACAGAAAATGTATTTGTGGCCTTTCCCGACTTACGAGCTGAAACGTAACGTGAATATGACGCAGAATCCTGAATGGTAAAACTAAATAAAATTGGCTTATTATGAAAAAAATAATATCTATATACGGAATAATGGGAAGTCTGCTGATCGCTATGCTGCCCGGAGTTTCTTCATGCGATAAATTGGAAGATGAATTATTCAAGAAGAATACATATATCATTCATAATGGTTGGCAGGATTACTCATTGGAGGTAGCTGACGATAATACCACCGTACTTCCTGTATATTTCGGAGTAAATGGAACATCGGGAAATGATAAGGAAATTCATATAACGATGGAAGTTGACCCGGATACGCTGGATGCGTATAATAAGGACAAGTATAAGAGTCAGACGGACTTATATTATAAGATATTGCCGGAAGGAACCTATACGTTTGATGCCGATTCATGGAATATTAAAAGTGGAGAATTGAATGCGGCGGCTTATATCCATATCGACCTGAACAAGATCAGAGAAGTAGGCAACTTGTATAATGATTATGTACTTCCCTTGCGCATCACTTCTTCTACAGGAGAAGAGATGGGAGCGAATAAATATACGAAAGTATTGGCACATATCGGTTTCAAGAACGATTATTCAGGTATTTATAGTGGTAAGGGCGTTGTGACACAACAGGGAACAACTTATACGACTGAAACGACCAGCACACAACTTTATGCAATTAATAATAATACCTGCTATATGTTTGTGGGCGAGAAGACACGTTCCAACACTACGGACTATCTGAATTATGTGGTTGAAATAGAACGTGATGATTTCGGAGACATAACGTTAACCAGCCATGTGGATGGATTGAAGTTTAAACCTTATAGTGCCAAACTCAGTCGTAAATATACGTATAACTATACAGACCAACGTTATTATACAGAAATTACTACCATTGAATTGGCTTATGAATATCAGGACTCTGCACAGGGCGAATCATTAATGATGTCGTTCGAAGGTACTTTCTCCATGTCAAGAGATGTATTGAGAGTAGACTATCCTAATGTAGACGTAGAAGAGTAATTTACCTTAGTTATAATATATATGAAAGTGATGAAATACTTCGTTCTCGCATCATTGCTTTGTCTTAGTGCATGCAGCGATGATAACGACAACAAAAATAATGAGACACCCCAGAATCTGGCAGAGCTAACCGTTGACGCCAGTGAAATCAGTATCGCACAGGGGGATACCAGAACCGTAAAAATTACGTCCGGTAATGGCGAATATGAGGTGACTTCGGCAAACGAAGAAGTGGTGACGGCAGAAGTCGATGGTGATATAGTGACACTGACAGCTGTAGAAGGACATAACAATGCTCAGGGTGTAGTATACGTGAAAGACAAGTACTACCAGCGCGCTAAGATTTTGGTTAACACGGCGGCAGAGTTTGATCTGAAGTTGAATAAGACGTTATTTACGCTTTATTCGCAGGTGGAAGGCGCCGATGAAGCTTTCGTTAAAATCTATACAGGAAACGGAGGTTATTCGCTCGAAGTGATAGATGAAAATAATTGTATCGAAGTCGATCAGTCTACACTTGAAGACTCGGAATCATTTACCGTGAAAGGTATCGCCCAGGGAAATGCCGAGGTCAAGATAACCGACCGGAAAGGAAAAGAAGCCTTTGTGAATCTGAATGTGATTGCTCCTAAACAGATTACGACCGACGCTGATGAAAAGGGTGTACTGATCAATGCTAATCAAGGTTCTCAGCAAGTAAAGATTTTGAGTGGTAACGGAGAGTATAAAATACTTGATGCCGGCGATACGAAAGTAGTCCGTCTCGAACTTTATGGTAACGTAGTGACAGTGACCGGAAGAAAAGCCGGCGAAACTTCCTTTACGCTGACTGACGCCAAGGGACAGGTATCGCAACCTATTCAGGTGAAGATTGCACCGGACAAACGTTGGTGTATGAATCTGGGAAGAGACTATGCCGTGTGGACGCATTTCGGAGAAATGACAGGCGAAGGAGTAGAAGCATTGAAAGCTGCGACCAACGATTTCAAATTGAAGAAGATGACCTGGGAGCTGACTTGCCGTATCGATAATACTTATTGGTTGCAGACCATTATGGGTAAAGAAGGTTACTTTATTCTCCGTGGCGGTGACGATGGTGAAAAAGGCAAAGAAGGCGGTAATCAGTGGAAAGTCATTGACCTGGTAGGTACAGGCGATAAATTACAACTGAGAACAGGGCATAATGCGATTAAGCTTGGCGAGTGGATGCATCTGGCTTTGGTGGTAGACTGTGACGTAGCACAAAGTAATCCGAGTGAAAAGTACAAGCTTTATATTAATGGCAGCAGAGTTGCCTGGGGAGAAATAAAGAGGAATGATCTCAATTTCTCAGAAATAGATCTTTGCACAGGAAATGACGGCGGAAAAATCTCCATTGGTAAGGCTAGTGATAATAATCGTTTCTTGGGCGGAGCTGTACTTGAAGCACGTATCTGGTCTGTATGCCGTACGGAAGCGCAACTGAAAGCCAACGCATGGGACTTTGTGGAAGAAAACCCGGACGGTTTGTTAGGACGCTGGGATTTCTCTGCCGGTGCACCGGTTGCTTACATTGAAGATGGTACTGACTCCGATCACGAGTTGTTGATGCATGTTTGTAAGTACGACAGCTTCAATGCTACAGAATTCCCAATGAGCAGATTTGAGGAAGCTCCCATAGTAGTACCTTTTAAGTAATCTCTAAATTCGAAGAAAAATGAAAGCAATATTCAAACTGTTTATATTGAACCTCTTGGCTTTGGCATTACTTCCGTCCTGTAGTGATGATGATCAGTCAAACTCAGAACAGAATGATCCCATCAGTGGAAATATTTCTCCGGTAGGTTCATTTGCGGTAGAAGCTACCAATAACGAGAATGAACTTCTGGTGAAATGGACCAATCCCAGTAATCGCGACGTGGATATGGTAGAACTCTCTTACAGGGACGTGGAAGCGAGCTTGTCTCGTGCTACCGACTTCTCGCCGGGACATATCATCATACAGGTAGAGCGTGATGTTACACAAGAATATCTCTTGAAAGTTCCTTATTTTGCTACTTACGAAGTTTCTGCCGTAGCTATCAGCAAAGCCGGCAAGCGATCGGTGCCCGAAAGCCGTATTATGATGCCTTATCATGAAAAGGTGGATGAGCCGGAACTGAAACTGCCGGAGATGCTGGACCGTGCACATTCTTACATGACTTCTGTCATTGGATATTATTTCGGCAAGAGTTCCAGGAGCTGCTGGCGTGGTAATTATCCATATGATGGAAAAGGTTATTGGGATGGTGATGCGTTGGTCTGGGGACAAGGCGGCGGTCTTTCGGCATTTGTCGCTATGCGTGATGCAACCAAAGAGAGCGAAGTGGAGAATATCTATGGCGCAATGGATGATATGATGTTCAAAGGAATACAGTATTTCTGTCAGCTGGATCGTGGAATCCTGGCTTATTCCTGCTACCCGGCTGCCGGTAACGAACGCTTTTACGATGATAACGTATGGATCGGGCTCGATATGGTCGACTGGTATACGGAAACGAAAGAGATGCGTTATCTGACACAGGCAAAGGTGGTATGGCGCTATCTGATCGATCACGGTTGGGATGAGACTTGCGGAGGAGGTGTACACTGGAGGGAGTTGAACGAACACACTACCAGCAAGCACTCTTGCTCTACCGGACCTACTGCTGTGATGGGCTGTAAGATGTATCTGGCAACTCAGGAACAGGAATATCTCGACTGGGCGATCAAATGTTACGACTATATGCTGGATGTATTGCAAGACAAGTCCGACCATTTATTCTATGACAATGTACGTCCGAATAAGGATGATCCCAATCTGCCGGGCGATCTTGAAAAGAACAAGTATTCTTACAATTCCGGACAGCCGTTGCAGGCAGCCTGTCTCTTATATAAGATTACCGGCGAACAGAAATATCTGGATGAAGCGTATGCGATTGCTGAAAGCTGTCATAAGAAATGGTTTATGCCCTATCGTTCCAAAGAGCTGAATCTTACTTTCAACATCCTTGCTCCGGGACACGCCTGGTTCAATACGATCATGTGTCGCGGATTCTTTGAACTTTATTCTATAGACAATGACCGTAAATATATCGATGACATTGAGAAGTCAATGATTCATGCGTGGAGCAGTAGCTGTCATCAGGGCAACAACTTGCTGAATGACGATGATCTGAGAGGGGGAACGACCAAGACCGGTTGGGAAATACTCCATCAGGGAGCATTGGTTGAATTGTATGCCCGGTTGGCAGTACTGGAACGTGAAAACCGATAGTTGAATGATTCCCGTTCAGGGAAAATAAGAACATAAAAAAGCCATCCCCGGAATAGACGAAGTAGGGATGGCTTTTTTTGTAGTGTGCTTACTATTGTTCGGCAGACTATGTTCCGTGAGTTTTTGGAAGGTTATTCCTTGACAGGCTCAGCCGGTTTGTCTTTGGATGCAGTGTCAGTAACGACTGTATCATTGACAATAGCGGTCGGTGCACTCAGTTCTGTCTTAACAGGTTCCTCGCTCTTGGTTACAGTATCTTTTACTACTGTATCATTAACGATAGCTGTTGCATTAACTTCTGCCAGGGCTGTCGCAGCTTCTGCAGAGTTCTGAGCCTTAACAAGGAATGAACCACCACAAACAAACATAAACATTGCTACTACTAATACTAATTTTTTCATAATCGTTTGCTTTAATGATTATTAAACATATATTTTCAATTCTCTCTTATGTGTTAAGGAATCGGTTGTTGCTTTATCTAACGGCTAATTAAAGATCAAAGTGCGTGCCAAAGACTGATGTACGCTATCAATGTATTGATTATAAGTGAGATATGTGAATGATGTACATTGTCTATTGTGTGGAAACGCATGGGGAATGTGTGGAAAATGGGGTGAGGAGTGTGGAATTATTCCACAATAGTCTGCTTTGTTACGTAAATAATAATAAGTAATGCAAGAATGGTTATGTTTCAATGAACCTATACTTAATGAGTAAAGAACTAAAGCATCTGAAAAACGAAAAGTAATGAACTAATTATCAGATTCCTGCAAAGTCTTTTATTCTCACCGCAATGAGAATAATTTCTCACTGCAATGAGAAAATTTTCTCAAAGGCATGAGAATTTTTTCTCATCGTGGTGAGAATTTTTTCTCAAAGGCATGAGAATACTTTGAGAATATAGTAAACTGTATTTGGCTGTGTATTAATATAATAATAGTTGTAGGCTTTCTGCTTTATACCAGTATTTGAGTAGCCTTAGAAACTATGTATTCGTAAAATGCATAGTTTTTGGTCTGTTTAGCTGGAATATCATGTTACTTGTTTGGAGCTGACTAAACTGGTGAATGATTACTCAATTTCGTCCGGCCAAAGACAAGGTTTACCCGTAGCTTTGACTGTAGGACGTTGGGCATCAACTTTTCTCAAATAGGTTCCTAATTCTTTAGAAAGCCGTTTCACAATATCCGGATGTTGTGCACTGAGATCATTACTTTCGCCTATATCATCGGGGATATTGAATAGTTCTTTTTTACCTGTACCATAGTAATAGATTAATTTCCAGTCACCCTTGCGTACGGCACAGTTAAAGTTGATTCCCGGACCGTCGTTACCCCAGTTGTTGGGCATATTCCAGAAGAGGCTGCGTCCTTTGGAAGGATTCCTGGTCTGTTTCAGTAAAGGCATGAAGCTGATGCCGTCGATAGGCTGAACTGTCTTGTATTTTTTGATGCCCGCCATTTCGAGGATAGTAGGATAGAAGTCTTCTATCAGCAGGTAATCATTGCATTTGCTGCCAGGGGCTACGACACCGGGCCAGCTGACGATCATCGGTTCACGGATGCCGCCTTCATAGGTGGAGCCTTTACCACTGTTGAGAGGATGATTCTGGGTGTGCAGTTTGCCGTCACGCCAATACGATTCGGCGGCAAGTCCTCCGTTGTCGCTCATGAAGATAATAATAGTGTTGTCGGCTTCTCCGCTTTTTTCCAGCCAGTCCATCAGATCGCCCAGACTCTTGTCCATGCCTTCGATCAGTGTGGCGTATGCGGCTTCATGGTCGGTCATGCCTTTTTTCTTGTATTTGTCGTAGAAACGTTTGTCCTTGTCCAAGGGGACGTGGATGGCGTATTGGGACATATACAGGTAGAAAGGCTGGTTGTACTTCTTAGCTTTGTTCAGAGCTTTGATGGCTTCCAGAGTTAATGCTTCGGTGACGAAGGTCTCCGTACCCCAGTACTTTTCAAGTCCGGGAACGGCCATGAGTGATATTGGCTTTCCGTCTTTGTTGTGACCGTAATTCTCTTCTCCCAGATAGCTGGCGAGTCCTCCGGCAGCATGTCCGGCTATGTTTACTTCGAAGCCCCAGTGGTGCGGGTCTTCTCCCGGAGTGTCTATGGCACCGAAATGTGCTTTTCCGCAATGAATCGTATGATAGCCGCTGTCTTTCAGTAGTTGTACGAAGGAGGTTCCTACGAATGTGTTGTTGGTGCCGGGCACTTGGCTTACTCCGTTGTAGTTCCAGTCCGGCACATCCAGTACTTTATCCTTGCGGTCTGTCTTTGTGTTCTTTTGCAGCGTCCAGTTGGTTACCCGGTGGCGTGCCGCGTTCGTTCCGGTGATGAGGCTGCATCGGGTGGGGGAACTGATACTGCTGGCATACGCTTGTGTGAACATCATGCCTTGTTTGGCAAGTCGTTCCATGTTGGGTGTTTCGTACAGCTTATTGTAATCTGTCTTTTGTGTCCAGAAGGGGAGTGAAGTGTCTTGCCATCCCATGTCGTCTACCATGAAAAGGATGATGTTGGGGCGTTTGTCCACACGCTGTGTCTGGGCAGACTTCTGTGTTTGCAGGCCGGTGGCAGCCAGTGGCACGAGTGCGAGGGGGAAAAGTATTTTTTTGTTCATGGATTAATTATTTAGTGTTATTTCATTATTTCAATTCTGCCGGCCTTTTTGATCGGTATGCTCCGTAATTCCTGTTTCCCGTGGGAGTCTGCCCATATTCTTAATGTACCGGTGCAGTGGACATCCAATATCAGCTTCTCGGTAGTACGTTTGAGTATCTGCACGGTAGCAGGCGAAAGGTATTTTTCTTGTATGCCGATCACTGCCCAGCCTTTACGGATGGGGCAAAGATGGAACAGACTATCTATAAATCCGGATAACTTTATTTTTCTTTCAGATGCATTCAATACTTCGGCGCTCTGTTTTTCCCAGTTGAATGCGAGAATGTTGTCGGAAGAAGAATCTGCGGATTTGCCGGTGCTTTCCCGTAACAGGTAATCTTCCTGTTTGACGAAACTTTCTACTTCCCGATAAGCGGGAGAAGTATTCAGATTGTAGCAAATGACTGAGAGCGCTTCGTCTCCTGTAGGGGCAAATACGCGGTAGGCTTTACCGCTTTGCAGGGGATTGGTCAGTATGGATTCCGGAGTCGGGATGGCGGGAGCCGCCGGACGGAATATCTTTCCGGTTTCATCAATCAGGGGGCGGATATTATCGGCAATAAATTCGCTTGGAGAGTCGGACAGGTAAACAGGTCCGCCGGAGATCGCTTTCGAACGTGCCATCAGACTGCCGCAAACGGTATCGCAGGAATGAAACATATCGTGGTCGGGCCAGACGGTCTGCCCCAGTATGAGTGTATTGGTATATGACTGGAACAGATGTGATTTAGCCATATTCTCGTCATATTTCTTATAGTCGATGCTGGCACGGGTTACGCTGCTGTACAAGGTATGGTCAATGTTCAGCACATTTTGTGCCATGCAGTTCATCAGTCCCATTTGCATTCGATGTGTCTGATGTTCCAGGGCAAGGTTGCAGTCTTTAGCCTGTCGGATAACCTGCGTTCCGCCCATATAGAGCGGGAGGGTGAAGGATTGATTGTCTATCTTCAAGAAGTCAAATCCATACTCCTTCATGGTACGGACATAATATTCGTACCATGTTTCTATCTTTTCTGTACTGGTGCCGGGCAGTAAACTGCCGTTGTAGGAGTGTAGAACTTGCCGGATTTCCGGCGGAAAGTCATTCTCGGCAGAGATTCCCATCCAATAGCCGGAAAGGCTGTACCATAGCCCTATCCATCGGATTTTATCTGCTTGTTTGCGCTTCATGATGCGGCTCCATCCGTTCGGAAAACGTTTTTTGTCGGGGACGAGACTGGTCAGTTGCCGGTTCTTGTTCGCTATGTGTCCGTCGTCAATTAATACGTAACGTACCGGTATGCCGGATGCTTCGATGGCATCGATATCGTTCAGTATTTTCGTTTCATCAATGTCATAATGATAATGTTCCCAAGTACACCATCCCAGATAGTCAAAGGCATTGAAATACTCTTTGTCCGCTCTTTTGCGGAGGGCAGATACGGCTTTCTTTGCGATTAACGAATCGTAGGCGTCACTGAATACATGGTAGACGGATGAAGATTTCCGGAAAATCAGGAGGGGGAGTCGGCCGGTCAGTGCATCTTCTCCTAGTGTGGAGACATACAACGTGAGCGTGCCGTCCTGATTAACCTGAAACCAGCTGAGGCTGTTGCTACCCGCAATGGCTTTGGCGAACAGATATTCTCCGTCTGCGAGTTCGAGGAGCAGTGCATCGCCCGATGCGGACGGCAGGGCATTGGAAGGAATGCCTGCATAATCGCTCCGTGTGAGGTCTTCGAGACGGTTGAACATCCAGGGGAGCAACCGATTGGTGTTATTCGGCCATTGATAGTCGCCGGGGCGGGAATCACGGCTGAAGAATATACCACGAACATACAAAGGAAGTGCAACTTTATACGAAAGAGTGCTTTGGTGTTCCGGCACTTGTTGTTCGCATAAGATGGGGGTGGATGGAGTATGGGTGTTCAGGTCGATGATTTCTTCCATCCGATAAGCTGCAACATCTTTGTATGTCTTCCCTTTATGGTAGATAAACGGGTTCTGTGCAGACAGCGATACTTCCGCAAAGATGCCCGTCAATAGCCATAAACAGATGTGGATTATTCTTTTCATACCTCTTGTGTTATTTTACGGAATAGGCGCTGAAGTTGATAATATCCGGCAGTGCGACAGATTCGGATACGGTCAGTCTTAATGCTGTGGCTTCTACCGGTTCAAACTTTTCGATCCGTTTGTGCCCTACAGATTCTCCTTTGCAGACTGTTTGCCATTTGCCGTTCACTTTGGCTTCTATCTGATATTGCCGGATGCGTTCTCCGTTTTTGATGTTTTCCTGGATGATGCAGTAATTGACAGACTGCTCCTTTCCAAGTTTCAGTGTCAGGCTTTTCTTTTGTCCCGAAATGCGGGCTATCGGGGAGGAGAACCGCCGATTGATTTCATCTCCCATTTCTTTCAGGCGCTGTGCGTCTCCGGCGGGGATTAATCCGGTCGGGTCAGGAGTTAATCCGAGAATGAGGGTGGCGTTTCTTCCTACTGACTTTTCATATTTGTCCATCAGCGTGTTTAGCGGATAGATGTTGTTCTCGTCATCCGGTTCCCAGAACCATTCGTGGCGGCCGTTTGCTCCCCGTAGCGGAGTGTCTGCCATTGCCGGTACCCAGTATTTGCCGTTCTTATCACCGTGTTTTAACAGTTCGAGCTGGTCGATACTGCTTTCAATGCGTTTATGGTGTGAGCAGGGGACGGGAAAGGTAGACCAGCAGGGATATTCCACTGTACCTGTCTCCGAACCTCCCCAACGGAAGTCGGCACGGTCGATGTTATGATAGAAAAGGCAGTTTGGCTGATACTTGTTGACAATCGGTTCCACGTCGGGGCCATCGGCACGGGGATCATCGGCTCCGCCGTCAAACCATATCATATATAAATCTCCGTAGCGGGTGCAGAGTTCTGTTACCATTTTCTCGCACAGGCGCTTGTACCATGCCTGGCGGTTGCGGGCGAACGCTCCTTCTCCTTCGGCCTTGAAGTTATGGATGCCCAGCAGGGAGTTCCATCGGATACCGATATAGATGCCCGGTTGCAGACCATATTTGCGGCAGGAGTTGACGAAGTCGCGGACAATGTCTCCTTTCCCGTCTCTCCATTTCACGGCTTTCAGGCAATAAGGGTTGACGTCGCTTTGCCAGAGTCCGAAACCTGTTTCGTGGGTAGCAGTCAGTACGGCAAATTTGCATCCGGCAGCTTTGGCGGCTTGTATCCATTGGTCAGTGTTCAGTTCGGTCGGGTTGAAGATGTTGTAATCTTCGATGGGATTGATACGGTTGTTGCCTTGTCCGTAGCGGATGCCGTCAAACACGTGCAGGTCATAATGGAAGACAGCTTCCATTTCTGCCTCATGCCATTTGAGTTGATGGGGCTTGGGGACGGGGATAGCCTGTTGTTGTGCGAAGCTGCAAACTGAGTATAGGATAAAAAGAGAGAGATAGCAAAGTTTCTTCATGGTGTTTATTTAGTTACGGTTTCGAGATAATGGGCAAATGAATCGTTGGTATGGAGTAGCCATGCCTTGAGTTGTTTGTTGAATTGCCGGACCAGACGGGGGGATTGTCCGGCAATATTATCCATTTGATATGGGTCTTTGGTTCGGTCGTAAAGAACTGTTTCGTCTATTTTTCCATTGGTTGCGTGGACTGCGAATGTGTGGGTTGACGTACGTAACCCGCGGTATCCGGTGGCATGATTGTCAAACTGTACATAATAATAAGGCTGTACCACTTCTTTTTTACTCTTGCCCAGAATATGGCGGGATAAGTCGAAAGTCTGTACCGTTTCGGGTATTTCCTTTTGGAATCCCATCAGGGAAAGGAGGGAAGGATATAAGTCGGCGAAGGCGATCATTAAATGGTCATCTTTGCGTGGCTTTATCTTTGCCGGCCATGAAATAATCATGGGGATGCGCATGGATTCTTCGTAGAAGATATCCTTTCCGGCATTGTTGTGAGCTCCCATGCAGATGCCATGATCGGAAGTAAATACAACGATGGTATTCTCAAAAAGTCCGTTGCTTTTGAGGGTTTCGATGATACGTCCTACCTGTTCGTCTACTCCTGTGATACAGGCGTAATAATTGCGTATGTTATTTCTGAAATAGTTTCCCATTTCGGTGCCTTTGGCAGGTATGTCGGGGCGGTGGGCGCAGAGGGCTTCCACGTCTATGTCCTTATACATGGCTTTGTATTTGTCGGGAACCAGTTCGTAACCGGTATGCGGAGGATTCATCGATACGACCAGTGCGAAAGGCTGTTTATTCTCTTTTTGTGTCTGGATGTATTCGATGGCTTTATCCGCTTCATAAGCAGGGCCCCATTGGTTGACGTAGTAGAAACTGTCACGTGGGGCAGTCGTGTCCCAATACATCGGTCTCAGATGATAATCGTATGTCCCGTAGGCTGTCCAGTATTCAAATCCGTGACGGCGTTCGGGCGGACACCATTCGTTCCACGCTACTTTGCCGCGATTGTTGTAAGTGTCTACATAAGGTTTGTAAGGAGAATCCAGATGCCATTTTCCTATGTATCCCGTACGGTAGTTCATGTCTTTTAGTACATCACTCCAACAGCGGGCCTCCTGTGGAAGCTCCACTCCGTAAGGCGCTGTTTGTGAATTGCAGTTGCCTGTTACTTTATTATGCAGGGGGTACATGCCCGTCATCAGCATGGCACGGGCGGGTGATGAAACAGGATAACTGCTGACTGCATTAGTGAATAAGACTCCTTCGGAAGCCAGATGATCCAGGCAAGGAGTCTTTACAGGTTCTTTGCCCAAACAACCTAGTGCGTCCCCCCGATACTGGTCTGCCATGATGAATACAAGATTCGGAGACGTCTGGGCGGTAAGCGGAAGAACCGGAACGACGAGTGTAGCTCCGATGAACCATTTATGATAATATGTAGTCTTTGGTATGCGTATTATCATAAAAATTTCTCCTTTGTGTCTGACAGGTTAAGATAAACTAAGGTCATTGTATATTATTTAAAAGGTGTACATCAGGTTGTTGTATGGCTGCAAATGTACGCAAACAATGTGGTTCCGAATATGCCTGTTTCTTTCATTCAACATACATGTTTAATTCATAAGTCCATTTCTTTATTCGTTTTTTTGTATGTTCTGACTTAATTTCGTTTATTTGCCCTAAATTATCTAATAGAATGAAGCACTTAAATCTAATCCTGATTATCCTGATTCTGAGTTGTTGCCCGCTGCATCCTGCCTATGCTTTTTTTGATAAAGATATTCGGCTGCTGACAATGAGGGATGGATTGGCGGATAACACGATTCCTTGCATCTATAAGGATGAAGACGGATTTATGTGGTTTGGGACGGATGACGGATTAAGCCGTTATGACGGAAAAACGATTCAGAATTTCAAGCCTGCGGATACGTATGCTTCGGTTGCTGCCATTGTGCGACTGTCAGATGACTTTTTAGGAATTGTATCCGATGGATACCTCTATTATTTCAACCGCAAGCAGGAAACTTTTCTTCCGATACATACTGAATCAGATACTGCCATAGGTGTATTTAATGTCCTGCCCGCCGACAATTCTTCTTTTTGGGGAATATCGGGAAACAGACTGATACTCTGTCAATGGGAGATACGGCAAGGCAAGGAAGAAGAAAAAACGGCTGTTCGGGTACGCATACAAAAGACCTTTCAGTTATTGGAAGAAAAAGGAGAAGTCTTTTCTTCTCTGTGCTATCATGAAAAAGCCGGGAACGGAATATGGCTGACAACTAACCGGGGCAATCTGATCCTGTTTCATCCGGATACTCCGGAGGCGTATCAGAAGATACCGCTGACAGACGGAAAACCATTACAAGTCACTTCCATCTTGAACAGAGACGGAGTTGTCTGGATTTCTACCATCGCCAAAGGCATTGTCCGTTATCACACGAAGTCGGGGCATATGGACCGGATTTCGTACGGCGGGACAGGAAAAGAGAATCTCCTTTCTCATACAGATGTTTATCAGACTATATTTATCGGCAATAACCGCTATCTGGCAGTGACATGGGGTGGCTATACACTGTTGATGCCGGATGAAAAGCAGCCGGAAGAACTGACGTCGGAGATATATAACAATACACATACACAGATTTACCGAAACCTCGAAACACGTATGATTTCTGCCTGTTACGATCCTAATGGCCTTCTTTGGATTGGTACTAACGGTGGAGGAGTGATGTATTCTGATTTGAGGTCACAGTTTTATGACCGTTACTATCAGGACAGGCATAACGAAATATGTGATATCCTCATGGATGATAGTCATCGGTTATGGTTGGCGACCTATCACAAAGGAATCATGCGAAGTGACATACCGTACGCAAAAGGGAAAAAACTTAGTTTCTCTAAAGTCGATACAGGTAGCGGGAAATCGGAAGAAACGATGTTGTGTGCCTTGAAAGATGTAGACGGCAATCTGTGGTTTGGAAATATAAATGGTACGTTGACTGTTTATCATGTCCGGACCGGTCGTTTCGTGACCCATTCGCTGTTGGTGGACGGTGTTGCCAACAGGGCTTCGGTGTGGGCTTTGTATATGGATGATAAGAACAGGCTCTATGTAGGTACGGGAGACGGGCTTTTATTGTATAACCGTCAGACAGGTGTATGCGCCAAATTATCAGCAGCACACTATTTAAATGAGAAAAGACAACCTTTCATCCGTGCGATTGCTCAGACAAAAGATGGAACGATATGGCTGGGGACCAGCAATATGGGAGTTTGCAGAGTGGTTGAATCCGCTTCCGGAGGTATCTCCGTAGAAAATGGATATGAGCGGAAGATGAATATGGAATATCGTTCGGTACGTTCGCTGCTGGCATCCTCGGATGGGAATTTATATATAGGTTATACGGACGGCTTTGCCATCCTGTCTCCACAACAAAACAGGATCAGTGCCCGTTATACCACGAATGACGGACTGTGCAGTAACTTCATCGGCTGCATAGCGGAAGACAGTGAAGGGCATATCTGGTTGGGAAGCAACTCCGGCATATCGCGGTATGGTCGTCGGCAGCATCTCTTTTACAATTACTACATAGCAGGTAGTAACCGCTCTGCCGTATTCAGTGACAAGACTTTGTTCTTCGGAAATAATCAGAGCCTGACTTATTTCAATCCGGAGGATATAAATGCCTATCCGACCAACGGACGGGTGTTGATAACCGGTTTGGAAGTGGATAACCATCCTGTCGGGACCGGAGAAAAGATTAATAATCAGATCATCCTCAATCGGGTCATCTCTTTTACGGATCACATTGTACTGGATAATGATAACAAAGATTTCTCCTTGACTTTCAATAACCTGTCCTACTCGGACGAACAACAAAAATATAATTACCGGCTTTTGCCTTATCAGGGGAATTGGCTGATTTCTGATGAGGGAGAGAAAGCCTCGTATACCAACCTCCCAGCCGGTGAGTATGTATTTGAAGTGAAGAATATACATCCGAACGGTCAGACAGGGGCGGTGACTTCTCTGAAGATCGTAATTCTTCCTCATTGGAGTCAGACTTTTGCTTTCCGGCTTTTCGTTTCCCTGTTATTGTTGGGAGGAGTGGCTTATGGAGTACGGTTGATCAGAATACGGCAGAAACGGATGGAACACGAAATGCAGATGAAACATGAACTGTTGACGGTCAGTATGGAGCGTGAGAAAGAACGTCAGATACGTGTGGAACGCGAGAACTTTTTCACGGGCGTTGCCCACGAACTGCGTACTCCGCTGACTTTGATCCTTGCCCCGTTACAGGAATTGATGAAACAGTGCAATCCATTGGAAGACTTTTATAAGAAATTGCAGGTCATGTATAAGAATGCGGCCTCACTGCATACCTTGGTCGATCAGTTGCTTTATGTACAAAAGATAGGGGCCGGGATGGTCAGACTTCAGTTATCCGAGATTGATTTGGTGCAGCTGGTCTGCAATGTGTCGGAACCGTTCCGGCAGATGGCCGAAATCAAAGGCTTGCAATTTGATGTTGATTTGCCCGAAGGGAAGTTCCTGTATTGGGTAGATGAGGGAAAGATCGCTTCGGCCGTGCAAAATCTTCTTTCAAATGCGTTTAAGTATACCCCATCGGGAGGTCGTGTCCTGCTTTCCGTCTCTCATCTGATGAAAAGTGGGCAGGGTTATTGCCGGATCACCGTTTCGGATACAGGCGCAGGGATTCCGGAATGGTTGCAGAAATATGCTTTTGAATCGTTCGTAACGGGAGATAATGTACCTGAGATGTCAACGAAGGCAGGAATTGGACTGCATATTGTGAAGAACACGATGGACTTGCATCATGGCTTGGTAACGCTGAAGAGTGTGCCGGACGAAGGAAGTACCTTTGCCCTTTATATTCCCGAAGGCAAAGCGCATTTTGCAAAAGATTCTTATGAACTTATTGACAGCCGTCAGGAAAAGACAAAGCAAAATGAAGAATTGAAACCGGAATCGTTTCTTTCGATAACGGAAAACAAAACACGGGAAACAGCGGCTAAAAAAAGTCTGCTGATTATCGAAGATAATGAGGATGTCCGCGAATATATTCGGAGCTTATTCATTTCCAGATATGTAGTCAGTGAAGCCTGCAATGGTGAGGAAGGGGTGCGGATAGCCAAAGAACAGTTGCCCGATCTTATTATCTCGGATGTAATGATGCCCGTAAAGGACGGCTTTACTTGTTGCAGGGAAATTCGTATGCAGCAGGAAACCGCGCATATTCCTATCTTGATACTGACTGCCAGAGCAGAAGATGCTGACATCCTGCAAGGCTGTAATAGCGGAGCGGATGATTATATGATGAAACCCTTTAATCCGGAGATATTAAAGACCAAAGTGGATAACCTGATTTTGCAGCGTGAGCGATTGAAGCGGATTTATACGAAAGCCCTGATGCTGAAACAGGAATCGGAAGAGGGGGAGAAAGAAGATGCCTTCTTGCAACAACTGATTCATATCATAGAAGCTAACCTTTCCAATGCGGACTTTAATGTAAAAATGTTGGCGGAGCAACTGAATATGAGTCAGCCTACCTTGTACCGGAAGGTGAAACAGCGCAGTGATTTGTCTGTTATAGATATGATTCGCAGTATACGTATAAGCAAGGCGGCGACATTGATTCTGGAGAATCGCTATTCTATTCAGGAAATTTCGGAAATGGTTGGTTATTCCGATACCCGTACTTTGCGCAAGCACTTCATGGAGCAGTTCGGCGTATCTCCTTCTAAATATATGGGTAGTACTGATCGATAACCTACAAGTCGATATTATATAGTTTCAGCTTATTATATAATGTCTTCCGGTCGATATTCAGTAATTGTGCCGCTTTGCTCTTGTTATTTCCGGTTTGGCGCAATGCCTCCAGAATGTGTTCTTTCTCTGTTTCTTCGTTGCGTAGCGCCATGCTTGCGGAACAAACGGTACTTGTTTCCAGTAATTCGGTCCCTAATTCAAGAAGAGTGATGAAACTTCCTTGTGCCAGTAAAGTCGCTCTTTTTACGATATTCTTCATTTGGCGTAAGTTGCCCGGCCAGTGATAATTGAGTAAGGCTTGTGAGGCTTTCGAGTCAAAACCGATCAGATGCTTGTCCAGTTCCTTGTTTGCCTGATCGAGGAAGAAGTTGGCAAACAACAGGATATCCTCTTTCCGTTCTTTCAGGTCGGGCATCCGCAGGGTAAATTCATTGATGCGATGGAAAAGGTCTTCACGGAAAGTACCTTTCTCGATAGCCTGTTCCAGATTCTCGTTGGTGGCGGATACCAGACGGATATCAACCGATACCTCTTGCGTGGAACCGACCGGACGAATCTTTCTCTCTTGCAAGGCACGGAGAAGTTGTATCTGTACCTCGTAACTGAGATTTCCTATTTCATCCAGGAAGATAGTGCCTCCATTGGCGGCAACGAACGCTCCGGTCTTGTCCGTCAGTGCTCCTGTAAAAGAGCCCTTCACATGGCCGAAAAACTCGGATGCAGCTAATTCTTTGGGGATCGAACCACAGTCTACCGCGATAAACGGCTTGTCATTCCGTTTGCTCAGTTGATGGATGCGGTGCGCCACATACTCTTTTCCCGTTCCGCTGGAACCGTTGATCAGTACGGACATATTGGTAGGAGCTACCAGACCTACATAATTATAGAGTTGCTTGGCGGCATCACTTTCTCCTTCCAGATAAGCATGATGGGTTTCGGTGGCGTTTCCGGACGAAATGGAAGAACCTTTCTTTGCAGAAGTTTTGGCTGCGGTATGCGTAGTCGGCGCTTCTTTCGCTTGCAAAGCTTCCGACATCTTTTTAAGTAGTTCCTCCGGATTCACCGGTTTGGCAACATAGTCGCGTGCTCCCAGTTTCATCGCTTGTACTGCCGATTGGATATCGGCATAACCGGTCATGATGATCAAAGGAATATCAATTCCTTTTTCGTTCATCCATTTCAGAAGATCGATTCCGTCGTGATCCGGCAGGCGTAAATCGGACAGGATTAAGTCTGCCCCTTGTCCTTCAATGTGCTTCTGGGCACGGGCAATGTTACTGACTGACGACACCTCAAACCCTTTTTTACTTAGCCAGGTTTTCAGCATCATTCCGAAAGTGATATCGTCTTCTATTATCAATATGGATTTCATCATACTCTCTTTTGCCTCTTTTAATGCTACAAAGGTAAGAGGATTTGGGCGAAAGTAGTATATTTGCAAACTTAAATTAAATAAAAGTGTTATGAAAAAGATTGCATACTTACTATTAACCATATCGTTTTGCGGACTTACGGCCTGCAAAACCGGAACAAAAAAAGGAGGAAATATGGACAACGAAACGTTGGTAAAGATTGAAACAACCTTGGGAAACATCAAGGTTAAGTTGTATAATGAGACGCCGAAACATCGTGATAATTTCATTAAGCTGGCAGAAGACGGCGTTTATGAAGGAACGCTGTTCCACCGTGTTATCAAAGACTTTATGATTCAGGCAGGTGACCCGGATTCAAAGAATGCACCGAAAGGAAAGATGCTGGGTGCAGGAGATGTGGGTTACACCCTTCCGGCCGAATTTGTTTATCCGAAGTATTTTCACAAAAAAGGCGCTTTGTCTGCTGCCCGTCAGGGAGACAATGTAAATCCGAAGAAAGAATCATCCGGTTGCCAGTTCTACATTGTGACAGGCAAGGTGTACAACGACTCTACATTGCTGGGCATGGAAAGCCAGATGAATGAGAATAAGATCAATGTTATTTTCAATACGTTGGCTCAGAAGCACATGAAAGAAATCTATAAGATGCGGAAGGAAAACGATGAAAACGGTTTGTATGAATTGCAGGAGAAGCTTTTTGCAGAGGCGGAAGCGGAAGCTGCCAAGCAACCGGAATTTCACTTTACGCCGGAACAGATCGAAGCTTATACGACTGTAGGAGGTACTCCTCATCTGGACGGTGAGTATACGGTTTTCGGTGAAGTAATCGAAGGCATGGACATCGTGGATAAGATTCAGCAGGTGAAAACCGATCGTAGCGACCGCCCCGAAGAGGACGTGAAGATTGTAAAAGTAGAAGTACTGGATTAAGTAGAATGAAGATTAACAGGCATATTTTGGACAATGGGTTACGTCTGGTACATTCGCAGGACGAAAGTACGCAGATGGTAGCTCTTAATGTATTATATAATGTGGGAGCCCGCGACGAACATCCCGAGCATACAGGCTTTGCTCATTTGTTCGAACACCTGATGTTCGGAGGTTCGGTGAACATCCCCGATTATGATATGCCGCTGCAACTGGCAGGCGGCGAGAATAATGCCTGGACCAATAATGACATAACCAATTACTACCTCACTGTACCCCGGCAGAATGTAGAGACCGGCTTTTGGCTGGAATCCGACCGTATGCTGAGCCTTGATTTCAGTGAACGGAGTCTGGAAGTACAGCGTGGAGTAGTAATGGAAGAATTCAAGCAGCGTTGCCTGAACCAGCCTTACGGAGACGTCGGTCATCTTTTGCGTCCTCTGGCATATCGGGCGCATACTTATCAGTGGCCTACCATCGGAAAAGATTTGTCGCACATAGCCAATGCGACGCTGGAAGAGGTGAAAGCATTCTTCTTCCGTTTTTATGCGCCGAACAATGCAGTGCTCGCCGTAACGGGAAATATCTCTTTTGAAGAAGCAGTCGCATTGACGGAAAAATGGTTCGGTCCCATCCCTCGCAGGGAGGTTCCTCAACGGAATCTGCCGCAGGAACCGGAGCAGACAGAAGAACGACGGTTGACAGTAGAGCGTAACGTACCCCTTGATTCACTATTCATGGCGTATCATATGTGCAGTCATGATCATCCGGATTATTACGCTTTTGATATATTGTCGGATTTGTTGAGCAACGGACGTTCCAGTCGTCTGAATCAACGCCTGGTACAGCAAAAACAACTGTTTTCGAGTATCGACGCTTATATTTCCGGTAGTGTGGATGCCGGATTGTTCCATATCTCGGGCAAACCCGCGGCAGGTGTTTCGCTGGAACAGGCGGAAGCGGCCGTACGTGAAGAACTGGAACGTTTGCAGCAAGAACCTGTTGACGAACAGGAACTGGAAAAAGTGAAGAATAAATTCGAATCGACGCAGATATTCGGCAATATCAATTATTTGAATGTCGCTACCAATCTTGCTTGGTTTGAACTGTTGGGCAGGGCGGAAGATATGGAAAAGGAGGTAGAGCGTTATCGCGCTGTTACTGCCGGACAATTGCAAAAGGTAGCTCAGTCTGCTTTCAGGAAGGAGAATGGAGTGATACTTTATTATAAGAAACAAATATCCTGACTTCTCCTTACCGGCGGGATATTTATTGGAGGCAACGGCAGGATGCGGAGTTGCCGGAATATGCGATTAACTACGGAAAAATAAATGAGAAATATCTATAGTATATATAAGGAGCATTACAAAGCACTGATTTCTCTCGGATTGCCCATTGTAATCGGGCAAATAGGAGTTATTGTGCTGGGGTTTGCCGATACGTTGATGATCGGTCATCATAGTACGATAGAACTGGGTGCTGCTTCCTTCGTCAATAATGTATTCAATCTGGTGATTATTTTCAGTACAGGCTTCTCGTACGGGCTGACTCCTATCGTGGGAGGTTTGTATGGAACTCATCAGTATGCTTCGGCGGGGCAGGCGTTGCGTAACAGCCTGCTGGCAAATTTGTTGGTGGCATTCTTGCTTACCATCGGTATGACTGTCCTTTATTTTAATGTGGGAAATCTGGGACAGCCGGAAGAACTTATTCCCCTGATAAAACCTTATTATCTGGTTCTGCTGGCTTCGCTCGTCTTTGTGATGCTGTTCAATGGCTTCAAGCAGTTTACGGATGGAATTACGGATACTAAGACCGCTATGTGGATATTGCTCGGCGGAAATGTGCTGAATATTATCGGCAATTATATCCTGATATACGGAAAGCTGGGCTTGCCGGAAATGGGCTTGCTGGGAGCAGGTATCAGTACGCTGTTCTCGCGTATCATGATGGTAGTCGTATTTATCATAGTCTTTATGCGGAGTCCGCGTTTTCTTCGTTTTAAGCTCGGCTTCTATCGTCTGGGATGGTCGAAGGCTATATTCGGACGATTGAATTCGCTGGGTTGGCCGATTGCTTTTCAGATGGGAATGGAGACAGCTTCGTTCAGTCTGAGTGCGGTGATGATTGGCTGGCTGGGTACCATTGCGCTGGCTTCTCATCAGGTCATGCTGGCTATTTCTCAGTTTACGTTTATGATGTATTACGGGATGGGAGCAGCTGTGGCTGTCCGTGTGAGTAACTTTAACGGGCAGGGCGATATACTCAATGTACGTCGTTCGGCTTATGCCGGTTTTCATTTGATGATGGCGTTGGGTGTTGTGCTTTCTTCCATCGTATTCCTCTGCCGCAATTATCTGGGAGGTTGGTTTACCGATAGTACCGAAGTGGCGGCTATGGTAACTTCGCTTATCCTTCCGTTCCTTGTATATCAGTTTGGAGATGGATTGCAGATAACCTTTGCCAATGCCTTGCGTGGAATCTCAGATGTAAAACTGATGATGCTGATTGCCTTCATTGCTTATTTCCTTATTTCGCTTCCGGTCGGCTATTTTTGCGGATTCGTGTTGGAGTGGGGGATCATAGGTGTCTGGATGGCATTTCCTTTTGGGTTGACCAGTGCCGGTCTGATGTTATGGTGGCGTTTCCATCACAAGACGAAACTACCGCCTTCCATTCAAAATTCATAATTTAAAATCTTAATTGCCTATGGCTTCCTTTCGCTCCACCAAACTGAAAATAACCATCGGCTATATATTGCTGCTGGCGATTCTTCTTTTTTCTCTGGTGTTTGTGCATCAGGAGATGGAGACGCTGTCGGCTGCGGACGATCAGCAGAATCTGCGGACAGACAGTCTGCTGAGTCTTCTCCATGAGAAAGATCAGAATACCCTTCAGATGCTGCGGGTGCTGAGCGAGGCGAATGATAGCTTGCTTTCCGCCTCGGAGATTGAAGAAATCATATCAGAACAGCAGGACTCGGTGATTACTCAGCAACGGGTACAACACCGGGTTATTACCAAACGCGATTCTCTGATCACTACCCCGAAGAAGAAAGGCTTCTTCAAACGATTGGGGGAAGTGTTCGCGCCTTCTAAGAAAGATACTGCCGTGCTGGTCAATACTTCTCTGGAAATTGCCACCGATACGATATTGGAACCTGTCAAGTCGGCGGACTCCCTTCAGCATAAGATTCGCATGGCTACCGAAGAGAAACGGTTGCAGCGGAGGCGAACGATCCGGCGTACCAGTACGAGGTATCAGCGGATGAATACACAGCTGACCGCAAGAATGGATAGTCTGATAAAAGGATACGAGGAGGAAATGTCTGCGCGTGCCCGTCAAGATGCGGAACTTCAGCAAGAGGTGCGGATGCGTTCGGCTAATATCATTGCCGGAATTGCCATTGGTGCCGTATTCTTATCCGCCTTTTTCCTGATCTTAATTATGCGGGATATTACTCGTAGCAACCGTTATCGGCGTCAGCTCGAAGAAGCGAATAAGCGGGCGGAAGACTTGCTTGTTGCCCGTGAGAAACTGATGCTTGCCATTACCCATGACTTTAAGGCGCCATTAGGCTCGATAATGGGATATACGGAACTCTTGTCCCGCCTGACCGAAGATGAACGGCAGCGATTCTATCTGGACAACATGAAAAGTTCTTCAGAGCATTTACTGAAGTTAGTAAGCGATTTGCTTGATTTCCACCGTCTTGACCTCAATAAAGCGGAAGTGAACCGGATTGTTTTTAATCCTGCTCAGCTGTTTGAAGAAATCCGTGTTTGCTTTGAACCTCTGACGGCGGCTAAAGGCTTGGTCTTGCAATGTCATATCGCTCCGGAATTGTCGGAGAAATATATCAGTGATCCTTTACGTATTCAGCAGATAGTGAATAATCTCTTGTCCAATGCGGTGAAATTCACTCAGCAGGGCAAGATCACATTAACTGTTGGTTATAACGCTTCGAAGCTGACAATAGCGGTTGCGGATACCGGCAAAGGGATGGCATCGGAAGATCGGGAACGCATCTTCCAGGAATTTACCCGCCTCCCCGGTGCGCAGGGAGAAGAAGGATTCGGACTGGGATTGTCCATTGTGCATAAGCTGGTTCTTCTGCTTGAAGGTACGATCGATGTACAAAGCACGTTAGGAAAAGGAAGTTGCTTTACTGTCGTGTTGCCACTCTTTCCGGTGGGCAAGTCAATAGTGGAAAATAAACCTTTCGGGAGCAGAATTAAGAAACCATCGAAAGATACGGATGTTTCTCCGGAAGAGACAGATGCCGTACCGGCCATGAAGGTGATCCGTGTGCTTCTGATTGATGATGATAAGATTCAGCTGAACCTGACTGCTGCCATGCTGAAACAGCACAACATCGATGCTGTTTGCTGCGAGCAGTTGGAAGAACTGATAGAGCAACTGCGCTCTTCGACGTTTGATGTACTGCTGACCGATATACAGATGCCTGCTATCAACGGTTTTGATCTGGTCAAATTATTGCGTGCCTCTAACATTCCGCAAGCCCGCAATATTCCTGTTATTGCTGTCACGGCACGTAGCGAAATGGATGAGAAGGCTTTGCATGAACATGGCTTTGCCGGATGCCTGCACAAACCTTTTACGGTGAAAGAATTGCTGGTAACTCTGAATGAAGGACAAATGTCAGCTGATGAGGCGCATATAACACATGATATGCAATTGATTGCAGATGCGCTGCCTGAAGATACTTTATTCAACTTTTCTGCACTGACTGCCTTCTCGGAAGATGATCCGGAAGCGGCGTGTTCTATTATCCGGACTTTTATCGAAGAGACCGGCAAGAATGCCGACCGGATGCAACAGGCATTAACTGACAGGGAGGTGGATGGAATAGCCGCTATGGCTCATAAACTCCTTCCGCTTTTCACCTTGATCGGAGCTTCTGAGTCTGTTGCTTCATTAAGATGGCTGGAGTCTTGCCGGGGGGAAGAATTCTCCGAAGAAATAGAAAAGACTACGTTGGAGACTTTGGAGGCGGTGCGTAAAGTTGTTCGTGCTGCTGAGGAGTATAGTTTCGGTTTACATTAAATCTCTCTCGGCAGCTCCTTTGGAACAGCCTATATAGTGCCATGCTTGTGCCACCCTGTTGGCACAGTTGTGCCAAAGGCATGTCACAGTCGTGCCACTGCGGTGGCACAAGCGTGCCAACGTAGTGGCACGGGCATAAGCTCGTAGCATAGTGAGAAGGTGCTGCCTTGACAAATATCTCACCTTCCGAATGAACGGAATGAACGGGATGAAATTGCGCTAAATGCAACCATAACCTCCGGCTTTTTCACATTTTAGCTTTTGGACAAACCTTTTTTCAAAGTAATTTGTTTACTTTGTATCACTTTTACACTGACACATCCTGCATGAAACGAAAATGGATAAGACGGGTGGGCTGGATATTGCTTACTCCTATAATACTTTTTGTAATACTGATGGTATTACTTTATATACCTCCTGTTCAGAATCTTTTGCGACGGGAGGTTACTGCGTATGCTTCTAAAGCAACCGGAATGCAGATTCAGGTGGAACGGATAGACCTTCGTTTTCCGCTTAATCTGCTGGTACGAGGGGTGGAGGTCATACAGCAGCCGGATACCTTATTGTCTTTGGAAAGCCTGAATGTCCGCGTACAGGCATGGCCATTGCTCAAAGGAAAAGTAGAAGTTGACGAGGTTACCTTAAGTCAGGTGGCGGTCAATTCTGCCAATCTGATAGAGGGGATGCAGATAAAAGGCGTTTTGGGACGCTTCTTTCTGCAAAGTCATGGAGTCGATTTATCGAACGAAACGGCAGTTGTCAATCGGACAGAGTTATCCGATACTCATATACAACTTCTGATGACTGATACCACGACCACTCCCAAAGATACGACGGCATCTGCTCCTGTGAACTGGAAGGTGAACCTTCATCAACTGAAGTTGAAGAATGTATCATTCGGTATGAAACTGCCTGCCGACTCCATGAAGATGGCGGCATACATAGGCGAAGCGACCATTGATGACGCCAAAGCGGATTTAAAGAACCAGTTTTATGGATTGAAGCAATTCCTTTTGTCGGGTGCCTCTGCCAGTTATGACACTGGAGAGGCCCAACCGTCGGAAGGTTTTGACGCCTCTCATATAGCAGTCCGGAATATCCGCATCGGATTGGACTCTCTGCTCTACGAAGGCAGAAATATGAACGCTGTGATTCGTGAAATAACGATGGAAGAGCGTTCGGGACTGAGTATTACTTCACTGACAGGGCGGCTCTTTTCGAATGATTCTATCATCCGCATTCCTGAACTGAAGCTGCAAACCCCACATTCTGAAATAGACCTGTCTGCCCAGACTTATTGGGAACTCGTAAATATTCCGACGACAGGACGTTTATCCGCCAGCTTTAACGCGCATATAGGCAAAGAGGACGTGATGCTTTTTGCCGGCGGACTGCCTCAAACGTTTAAAGAAGCATATCCGTTCCGTCCGTTAGTGATCCGTGCCGGTACGGATGGAAATCTGAAAGAAATGCAGATTTCGCGCTTCACAGTAGACTTGCCGGGAGCTTTCTCGCTAAAAGGGGGAGGAATCCTTGAAAACCTGACGGACAGTCTGACTCGTTCGGGAACTATTGGGCTGGATATGGTTACCCGGAATCTGAACTTCCTGACAGGATTGACCGGAGTCACACCCGATGGCTCTTTGGTAATTCCCGACAGTATGAGTCTCAAGATGAAGATGGAGATGAACGGCCCGCAGTATAAAGCAAAACTCGATCTGAAAGAAGGCAAGGGCAGCATGAATGTAAATGCCGCATTAAACAGTTCGACAGAAGTTTATACGGCCGATCTGAAAATAAACGATCTGCAACTGCATCATTTTCTCCCGAAAGACTCGATTTATGAACTATCTCTTTCGGCAGATGCCAAGGGCAGGGGACTGGATGTCATGTCCTTCCATTCTTTAGCCAATCTGAATCTTTCTTTGGACCAGCTTCATTACGCCCGCTATCATCTTTCGAATGTTCATTTGACGGGAAATCTTAAAGGAGCTTTGGCAACGGCTCAGCTTACGAGTGACAATGAACTTTTGAAAATGACGGCGGATGCAGAATATAATTTAGCTCATAGCTATCCGGACGGTAAAGTGACAGTTGACGTTACTCAGCTTGATTTGTACGAACTGGGACTTATGCCCAAGCCGATGAAGCGTCCGTTGGCATTCAATTTAAGCGGAGAGGCACGGCAGAATCGTGTTTTCACTCATTTCACCGCCGGTGATATGAAACTGAATCTGAGTGCCCGTGCCGGTGTATATCCTCTGATTCGTCAGTCTACCCATTTTGTAGATGTGTTGATGAAGCAGGTGGATGAAAAACTCTTGGATCATGCTGCTTTGCGTGAAGCATTGCCGTCGGCTATTTTCTCTTTTTCGGCAGGAAAGGAGAATCCGTTGGCATACTATATGGCAATGAAGAATATATCGTTCCATGATGCTTCCATGAAATTCGGCACTGCTCCCGATTGGGGAATCAACGGCAAAGCAGCCATCCATGCTTTGAAAGTGGATACCTTGCAACTGGATACGGTCTTTTTCACCGTCAAACAGGATACTACCCGTATGAATCTCCGTGCCGGAGTAATCAACGGACCGAAGAATCCCCAGTTTTCCTTCTCCACTATTCTGACAGGCGAGATTCGCGACCGCGATGCCGAGCTGCTGGCAGAATATAAGAACGAAAAGGGGAAAACCGGTGTGTTGCTTGGAGTCAATGCCCGTCCGCTGGTTGGAGGACGTGGAAAAGGGGATGGACTGGCTTTTACACTGATTCCGGAAGAACCGATTATTGCGTTCCGTAAATTCCACTTCAACGAAGATCATAACTGGATTTATCTGCATAAGAATATGCGCGTGTATGCCAATGTGGATATGTGGGATGATGAAGGTATGGGCTTCCGTGTGCATTCGGTACAGGGAGATACGGTTTCTTTGCAGAATATCGATGTCGAAATCCGGAGAATCCGCTTGGATGAAATAACGAGCGTACTGCCTTACTTCCCCGAAATCACCGGATTGTTCTCGGCAGAAGCACACTACATACAGACCGAAAAGGACCTTCAGCTCTCTGCGGAAGCATCCATTGATGAACTGACTTATGAACGCCAGCGCATTGGTGATATTACTTTGGGGGCTACATGGCTGCCGGGCGAACAGGGAAAACAATACCTCAACGCTTATCTGAATCATGATAAGGTAGAAGTGCTGATAGCAGATGGCAAGCTGCTCCCTACCTCGACGGGAAAGGATAGTCTGGAAGTAAATACGACGTTGGAACACTTCCCGCTTCGTATTGCCAACGCCTTTATTCCCGACGAGCTGGTTACGCTTGCCGGTGATATGGACGGTGACCTGAATATAACAGGCAGTACCGAGCAGCCATTGATAAACGGTGAACTGATACTGGACAGCGTATCTGTCCTGTCACGCCAGTATGGTGCTAACTTCCTGTTTGATAACCGCCCTGTGCAGTTGAAGAACAATCGTCTGATATTTGATAAGTTCGCCATTTACACCACGGGAAAGAATCCGTTTACGATCGACGGTTATGTCGATTTCCGTGATATGTCCCGACCGATGGCGAGTCTGAATCTGCTGGCGGAAAACTATACCTTGTTGAATGCGAAGCGTACTCGCGAAAGCCTTGTCTACGGAAAAGTCTTTGCGGACTTGCGGGCAACCATAAAAGGCCCGTTGGACGGGTTGAATATGCGTGGAAACTTGAATCTGCTGGGCAATACGGATGTCTCGTATGTACTGACCGATTCACCGCTGACCGTGCAGGATCGTTTGGGAAGTCTGGTGACATTTACTTCATTCAGTGATACCACCACAGTTGTCCGTCAGGAAGTGCCTACCGTATCTTTAGGTGGATTGGATATGCTGATGATGGTTCATATCGACCCTTCAGTCAGGGTGAAAGTGGACTTGGACGCCAGTGACAATCGTATCGAACTGGAAGGAGGTGGCGATCTTTCGATGAAATACACTCCGCAGGGAGACCTGACATTGACCGGACGTTACACACTGAGCGGTGGACTGATGAAGTATTCTCTGCCTATCATTGCAGTCAAGGAATTTGCCATCGATAACGGCAGCTATGTAGATTGGACCGGAAACCCGATGGACCCCATGCTGAACTTCAAGGCAACTGACCGTATCCGTGCTTCCGTATCCGAAGGAGAGAACGGAGGAACGAGAATGGTTAACTTTGACGTTTCCATTGTCGTAAAGAACCGGTTGGACAACCTGTCTTTTGCTTTCGACGTAGCGGCCCCGGAAGATGCGACCATACAGAATGAACTGACAGCAATGGGAGCGGAAGAACGTGGAAAACAGGCACTTTATATCATGTTGATGAAAACCTATCTCGGCACCGGACCGATCGGCGGTGGAGGCGGCGGACTTGGCAAGCTGAATATGGGTTCTGCCCTGAACTCCGTACTGAGCAGTCAGATAAATTCACTGATGGGTAACCTGAAGAATGCCAGCGTCTCTGTGGGTGTCGAAGATCATGACGCCTCGGATACTGGCGGCAAGCGTACGGATTACAGTTTCCGTTATTCGCAGCGCCTCTTCAATAACCGCTTCCAGATTGTAATCGGCGGTAAGGTATCGACGGGCGAAAATGCGACGAATGATGCCGAATCCTTCATTGACAATATCTCTTTGGAATATCGTCTGGACCGTACGGGAACCCGTTATGTCCGTTTGTTCTACGATAAGAACTATGAGAGTGTACTCGAAGGGGAGATTACGGAAACCGGAGTCGGTCTGGTACTTCGCAAGAAACTGGATAAGCTCAGTGAACTGTTCATCTTTAAGAAAAAGAAGTAAGAATGAAAGATATACGTATTAACATATTAGCAGGCTGTCTTATAGGTATAGTGTTGTTTTCGGCGTGTTCGGTGACGAAACATCTGCCCGAAGATGAAATACTCTATACCGGAGGAAAAACGGTGATAGTCAATAAATCATCGACACGGGTTGGTGAAACTGCTTTGACGGAAATCAATGCAGCGCTTGCCAAAACTCCCAGTACTACTCTGTTGGGAGGTTTTCTGCCTATTCCTTTTAAAATGTGGATGTATAACGACTTCGTGAAATACAAGAAAGGATTCGGTAAGTGGATGTTTAACCGCTTTGCCGCCAATCCGCCCGTATTTATTTCTACTGTCAATCCCGAAGTACGTGTCAAGGTAGCCACTAACCTGCTCCGTGATTACGGATATTTCAATGGAAAGGTGACTTACGAGACTTTGGTCGATAAGAAAGATAGTCTGAAAGCAAGTCTGCTCTATACGGTAGATATGAAGAACCCTTATTTCATTGATACAGTGTATTATCAGCGTTTCACTCCCCAGACTCTGAAGATCATGGAACGCGGACGTCGTATGTCTTACATCACCCCCGGCGAACAGTTTAATGTGGTGGATTTGGATGAAGAACGTTCCCGTATCAGTACCCTTTTGCGTAATCGGGGATATTTCTACTTCCGTCCGGACTATATGACCTATCAGGCAGATACAACCTTGGTTCCCGGCGGACATATCAGTCTTCGTCTGATTCCTCTTCCGGGATTACCGGCTGCCGCTCAACGTTCTTACTATGTAGGAGATGCTTCGGTCTATCTCTTCGGAAAGAATGGCGAGGCACCTAATGACAGTATCTTGTACAAGAATCTGAATATTCACTATTATGATAAACTGCAGGTCCGTCCGAATATGCTCTATCGATGGATGAACTATCAGCAGTTTGTACGGAGCAAACAGATGAGGGCTTCCAACCGTACCCGTCTTTATAGCCAGTACCGGCAGGAGCAGGTGCAGGAGAAATTGAGTCAGCTCGGTATATTCAGCTATATGGATATGCAATATGCTCCCCGAGATACGACAGCGGCTTGTGATACACTGGATGTCACTATGCAGGCTACATTTGCCAAACCGTTGGATGCAGAACTGGAACTGAATGTAGTAACGAAGAGTAATGACCAGACCGGTCCCGGTGCATCTTTCGGTGTCACTCGTAACAATGTATTCGGAGGTGGTGAAAGCTGGAACGTAAAACTGAAAGGCTCTTATGAGTGGCAGACCGGAGGCGGTGAGAAGAGCTCACTGATGAACAGTTGGGAAATGGGGCTTTCTACCTCTCTGACTTTTCCGAGAGTCGTGTTCCCGCATCTGGGTAAACGGGAGTTTGACTTCCCGGCCACGACGACCTTTCGTCTGTATATCAACCAGCTGAACCGGGCAAAGTATTATAAACTGCTGTCCTTTGGCGGCAATGCTACATACGATTTCCAGCCCTCCCGTACCAGCCGGCATAGTATTACTCCTTTTAAACTGACATTTAATGTCTTGCAGCATCAGTCTGAGGATTTTAAAGAGATAGCTGAAGCTAATCCTGCATTGTATGTCAGTCTTAGGAACCAGTTTATTCCGGCGATGGAATATACGTATACGTATGACAATGCTTCGGGTCGTCGGATAAAGAACCCTATCTGGTGGCAGTCTACCGTCACTTCGGCGGGTAATATCACTTCCCTTATTTACCGTGCTTTTGGCAAGCCGTTCAATGAAGAGGATAAGAGTTTGCTGGGGGCTCCGTTTGCACAGTTTGTGAAGTTGAATACAGAGTTGCGTCATTTGTGGAACATAGATAAGAATAATGCGATAGCCAGCCGCATGGCAGTAGGTGCACTGTTTACTTATGGCAATGCTACGATAGCTCCCTATAGTGAACAATTTTATGTAGGTGGTGCCAATAGTATCCGTGCTTTTACAGTGCGCAGTGTCGGTCCGGGCGGTTATCATCCGGAAGAGGGAAAATATTCCTACCTGGATCAGACAGGAACCTTCCGCTTTGAGGCGAATGTGGAATATCGTTTCCGTATTTTCAAGAGCTTTTGGGGAGCTACCTTTCTGGATGCAGGAAATGTGTGGTTGTTGCGCAAAGACAGAAAGCTTTTGGCTGATGGAAAAGAAGCACGTCCCAATTCACAACTGCGTCTGAAGACTTTCCCTAAACAAATAGCTTTGGGAACGGGTGTCGGTATCCGTTATGACATGGATATTCTCGTATTCCGTCTCGACTTCGGTATTCCTCTGCATCTGCCTTATGATACGGAACGTAGCGGCTATTATAATGTAACCGGAGCTTTCTTCAAGAATCTGGGAATACATTTTGCTATCGGTTACCCGTTCTAATGAATGATTTTTGTACGATTTTAGTGAATAATGATTGATATTTGTCCTGTTGGATTCAACTATTTTTGTAAATTTGCAACGAAATCTGATGCCATTGACATCACTAACCTTTTAATATTACACAATTTATGAAACCAACTTTATTCTTATTGGCTGCTGGTATGGGTAGCCGTTATGGAGGCTTGAAGCAATTGGACGGACTGGGTCCTAACGGCGAAACTATTATGGATTACTCTATCTATGATGCTATCAACGCAGGATTTGGTAAGCTTGTATTTGTAATCCGCAAAGATTTTGAACAGGATTTCCGCGAAAAGATTATTTCTAAATACGAAGGCCACATTCCTTGCGAACTGGTATTCCAGTCTATTGATGATCTTCCGGAAGGATTCACTTGTCCGGCAGACCGTACAAAACCATGGGGTACAAATCATGCGGTAATGATGGGAGCTGATGTGATTAGTGAACCGTTTGCGGTAATCAACTGCGATGACTTCTATGGTCGTGACTCGTTCCAGGTAATGGGCAAATTCCTGTCTGCTCTTCCCGAAAATTCCAAGAATGTTTATTCAATGGTAGGTTTCCGTGTGGGAAATACGTTGAGCGAGAGCGGTACGGTATCTCGTGGTATCTGCAGTACAGATGCTAACAACTTGCTGACTTCCGTAGTGGAACGTACGAAGATTCAACGTCTGGACGGCGAAGTAAAATACATCGATGATAACGGTGAATGGACAGCTACTCCTGATACGACTCCGGTAAGTATGAACTTCTGGGGCTTTACTCCCGACTACTTTGCTTACAGTGAAGAGTTCTTCAAGACTTTCCTGAGCGATCCGAAGAACATGGAGAACCTGAAGAGCGAATTCTTTATCCCGCTGATGGTGGATAAATTGATTAACGACGGAACTGCAACTGTAGAAGTTCTGGATACTACCAGCAAATGGTTTGGTGTAACTTATCCGGAAGACCGTCAGAGCGTAGTGGATAAGATTCAGGCATTGGTAGATGCCGGTGAATACCCTGCTAAATTGTTCTAAAGAAAAGCTTTTGATAAAGACCAGGAAGCAGTCATTCATGAGAATGACTGCTTTTTTTGTCTTTCATAACGGATAATACTGCCCTTTATCCAATAATTATTCATTATCTTTGCAATCCAAAATCTTATAAATCAGAGACAGACGTGATTTCAGTAGAAGGATTATCAGTAGAATTTAATGCGACACCGCTCTTTGCGGATGTCAGCTATGTTATCAATAAAAAAGACCGCATCGCTTTGGTCGGCAAGAATGGTGCGGGCAAATCGACTATGTTGAAAATATTGGCAGGTCTGCAAAACCCGACCCGTGGAGTGGTAGCCGTCCCTAAAGATGTAACAATCGGCTATCTGCCGCAAGTCATGATCCTTTCGGATGTCCGCACGGTGATGGAGGAAGCAGAACTCGCTTTCGAGCATATTTTCGAACTTCAGGCAAACCTTGAACGGATGAATCAGCAGCTTGCCGACCGCACCGACTATGAATCCGAAGAATACCACCAGTTAATAGACCGCTTCACACACGAAAACGACCGCTTCCTGATGATGGGAGGAACCAATTTTCAGGCGGAAATAGAACGTACCCTGTTGGGATTGGGCTTTAGCAGGGAAGACTTTAACCGTTCGACTTCCGAATTCTCCGGCGGCTGGCGTATGCGTATCGAACTAGCGAAGCTCTTGCTCCGTCGTCCGGATGTGCTGCTCCTTGATGAGCCGACTAACCATCTGGATATCGAGAGTATACAATGGCTGGAGAACTTTCTGTCTACCCGTGCCAATGCTGTTGTGCTGGTCAGCCACGACCGTGCTTTCCTTAATAATGTAACTACCCGTACGATCGAGATTACCTGCGGTCAGATTTATGACTATAAAGTGAAGTACGATGAGTTTGTCGTATTACGTAAAGAACGTCGTGAGCAGCAGCTCCGTGCCTATGAGAATCAGCAGAAGCAGATACAGGATACGGAAGACTTTATCGAACGTTTCCGCTATAAGGCAACCAAAGCCGTACAGGTGCAGAGTCGTATCAAACAACTGGAAAAGATAGACCGTATCGAGGTCGATGAGGAAGACAACTCTTCCCTCCGTCTGAAATTTCCTCCTGCCAGCCGCAGCGGGAATTATCCGGTTATCTGTGAAGACGTACGCAAGGCATACGGACAGCACGTTGTTTTCCATGATGTGAATCTGACGATCAACAGAGGAGAAAAAGTCGCATTTGTCGGAAAGAACGGAGAAGGTAAATCTACGTTAGTGAAATGTATCATGGGCGAGATTGATTTTGATGGTAAACTGACGATCGGGCATAACGTGCAGATCGGTTACTTTGCACAGAATCAGGCGCAGATGCTGGATGAAAACATGACGGTATTTGATACGATCGACCGTGTGGCGACAGGAGATATCCGGTTGAAGATATGTGACATTTTGGGTGCATTCATGTTTGGCGGAGAGGCTTCGGATAAAAAAGTGAAAGTACTTTCCGGTGGAGAGCGTACTCGTCTGGCTATGATTAAGTTGCTGCTGGAACCGGTGAACTTCCTGATTTTGGACGAACCTACCAATCATTTGGATATGCGTTCCAAAGATGTACTGAAAGAAGCTATCCGCGAATTTGACGGAACAGTGATACTTGTCAGCCACGACCGTGATTTTTTGGACGGACTTGCGACTAAAGTATATGAGTTCGGTGGTGGAACAGTGAAAGAACATCTTGGCGGTATCTACGATTTCCTGCAAAAGAAGAAGATCGACAGCCTGAATGAACTTCAGAAAGGAGTTTCTCTCTCTACTTCTCCTACCGCATCTGCCAAAGGAAACGAAGCGGATACAGAGCAACCTTCGGAGAACAGACTCTCGTATGAAGCGCAGAAGGAACTCAATAAGAAGATAAAGAAGTTGGAACGCCAGGTGGCGGACTGTGAGGCTTCGATTGAAGAAACGGAATCGGCAATCGCCATTCTGGAAGCAAAGATGGCAACCCCGGAAGGAGCATCGGATATGCAACTGTATGAACGGCATCAGAAGCTGAAACAGCAATTGGATACCACCGTTGAAGAGTGGGAACGGGTTTCGATGGAGCTGGAAGAAGTGAAAAACTAATTTATTATATAATATGAAAGTAACCAAGTATTTACCAATTCTTGCCGTATGCCTTATGACAACAGGATGTAATAGCAAGAAAGAGGCCGTACTAACGTCCGGTATCGACCTTGCTAATCTGGATACCACGGCAATGCCGGGTACAAGTTTTTATCAGTATGCCTGCGGTGGGTGGATTGAAAGTCATCCGCTGACAGACGAGTATTCACGCTTCGGCTCTTTCGATATGCTTCACGAGAAAAGCCGCGAACAGTTGAAAGAACTGATTGCAGAACTGGCTGCAAAGAAAGACAACGCTCCGGGCAGTGCTGCCCAGAAAGTGGGTGATCTTTATAACATCGCTATGGACAGCGTGAAGCTGAACAAAGAAGGAGCAGCTCCGATCAAAGAAGAAATGGCGGCTATCGATGCGCTCAAAGATAAAGAAGAGATTTACACTTACATTGCCGAAAGTCAGAAGAAAGGAATACGTCCTTACTTTACCATGTTTGTTAGTGCGGATGATATGAACAGCTCTATGAACATGGTTCAGACCTATCAGGGCGGTCTCGGAATGGGACAGCGTGATTACTATCTGGAGAATGACGAGCAGACAAAGAGTATCCGCGATAAATATAAGGAGCACCTCGTTAAAATGTTCCAGTTGGCCGGCTATGACGAAGCTACCGCACAGAAAGCAATGGTGGCTGTGATGAACATCGAAACACGTCTTGCCAAAGCTGCCCGTTCACAAGTAGAATTGCGTGATCCGCATGCCAACTATAATAAGATGGACATGGAAACGCTGAAAAAGAACTTCCCTACTTTCAACTGGGATGCTTATTTCACTACTTCGGGACTGAATGACTTGAAAGAAGTGAATATCGGTCAGCCTGCAGCCATGAAGGAAGTTGCCGATGTTATTAATACAGTGCCTCTTGAAGACCAGAAGTTCTATCTTCAATGGAATCTGATCGATGCCGCAGCCTCTTTCCTTAGTGATGATTTCGTAGCACAAAACTTCGACTTCTATAGTAGAACAATGTCTGGCAAGAAAGAAATGCAGCCTCGCTGGAAACGTGCGGTAAGCACTGTAGACGGCTCTTTGGGTGAAGTAGTAGGACAGATGTATGTCGAGAAATACTTCCCTGCCGCTGCCAAAGAACGTATGGTTGGATTGGTGAAGAATTTGCAGACTTCTTTGGGCGAACGCATCAAAGCGCTGGAATGGATGAGTGAACCGACAAAGGTGAAAGCATTAGAGAAACTGGCTACTTTCCATGTAAAGATCGGTTACCCGGATAAATGGAAAGATTACTCTGCTCTGGAGATCAAAGACGACTCTTATTGGGCAAATATCGAGCGTGCCAGCCAATGGGACTTCAATGACATGATTGCGAAAGCCGGTAAGCCGGTTGACAAGGACGAGTGGTTGATGACACCTCAGACGGTAAATGCTTACTATAACCCGACAACCAACGAAATCTGTTTCCCAGCCGCTATCCTGCAGGCTCCGTTCTTTGATATGAACGCTGACGATGCGATGAACTATGGTGCTATCGGTGTGGTTATCGGCCATGAAATGACTCACGGATTCGACGATCAGGGCCGTCAATACGACAAGGATGGTAACCTGAAAGACTGGTGGACAGAAGAAGATGCTAAAAAGTTCGAGGAACGTGCTCAAGTGATGGTTAACTTCTTTGACAGCATAGAAGTGGCTCCCGGTGTGCATGCAAACGGTGAACTTACTTTGGGAGAGAACATTGCCGACCACGGTGGCTTGCAGGTTTCTTTCGCGGCTTTCAAGAAAGCAATGGAAACAGCACCGCTGGAAGTTGTTGACGGATTTACTCCCGAACAACGTTTCTTCCTTGCTTATGCTAATGTATGGGCCGGACACATCCGCCCGGAAGAGATTCTCCGACTGACCAAACTCGATCCTCACTCTTTAGGAAAATGGCGTGTGGACGGAGCATTGCCTCATATCCAGAACTGGTACGAAGCATTCAATATCACAGAACATGATCCTATGTTCGTAGCGAAGGACAAACGAGTGTCTATCTGGTAATAGATTTTGATTAGAAGCTCTATATGCGAAGGAGCGTTGACTTTCCAACAGGAACAGTCAACGCTTTTTTTTATTAAT
The DNA here is from genome assembly GCF_019052485.1 of Bacteroides sp. MSK.20.82. NCBI lineage: Bacteria > Pseudomonadati > Bacteroidota > Bacteroidia > Bacteroidales > Bacteroidaceae > Bacteroides > Bacteroides sp. MSK.20.82. Next base: position 13,719 of record NZ_JAHQUN010000031.1, on the reverse strand, counting down.
TCACACCTTATTTATTACGTACGATAAACAATATTTCGTAACTTTGCGCATCAAATACTTAATAAGCAATTCAATGTCAGAGTCTAAAAGAATAAAAACTGCATTGGTATCTGTATACCATAAGGAAGGTTTGGATGAAATTATTACCAAACTTTACGAAGAAGGAGTAGAGTTTCTCTCAACAGGTGGAACTCGTCAGTTTATTGAATCACTAGGATATCCTTGTAAGGCAGTGGAAGATTTGACCACTTATCCTTCAATCCTCGGTGGTAGAGTGAAGACATTACATCCGAAGATTTTCGGAGGTATCCTTTGCCGTCGTGACCTGGAACAGGATATTCAACAGATTGAAAAGTATGAAATCCCCGAAATAGATTTGGTTATTGTCGACCTGTATCCGTTTGAAGCTACCGTAGCTTCCGGTGCATCCGAAGCAGACATCATTGAAAAAATCGATATAGGTGGAATCTCTTTGATTCGTGCTGCTGCCAAGAACTATAACGATGTCATCATCGTGGCTTCTCAGGCACAATATAAGCCATTGCTGGATATGCTGATGGAACATGGTGCTACTTCTTCACTCGAAGAACGTCGCTGGATGGCAAAAGAAGCGTTTGCCGTTTCTTCTCACTACGACTCAGCTATCTTCAATTATTTCGATGCCGGCGAAGGTTCTGCTTTCCGTTGTTCGGTAAACAACCAGAAGCAACTCCGTTACGGTGAAAACCCTCATCAGAAAGGTTATTTCTACGGAAATCTGGACGCCATGTTCGATCAGATTCACGGTAAGGAAATCTCTTATAACAACTTGTTGGACATCAATGCTGCCGTTGATCTGATCGACGAATACGAAGATTTGACTTTCGCTATCCTGAAACATAATAATGCTTGTGGCCTGGCTTCTCGTCCAACTGTACTGGAAGCATGGACAGACGCGTTGGCCGGTGATCCCGTTTCCGCTTTCGGAGGCGTGTTGATTACTAACGGAGTGATTGACAAAGCAGCAGCTGAAGAGATCAACAAGATATTCTTCGAAGTGATTATCGCGCCGGACTATGACGTAGACGCGCTCGAGATTTTGGGACAGAAAAAGAACCGCATCATCCTGGTTCGCAAAGAAGCCAAACTGCCTAAGAAACAGTTCCGTGCTTTGTTGAACGGTGTATTGGTGCAGGACAAAGATATGAATATTGAAACGGTTGCCGATCTGAGAACTGTGACAGACAAAGCTCCTACTCCGGAAGAAGTGGAAGATCTGTTGTTTGCCAACAAGATCGTTAAGAACAGTAAATCAAACGCTATCGTGCTGGCAAAAGGCAAACAGCTTCTTGCAAGCGGTGTGGGACAGACTTCACGGGTAGACGCCTTGAAACAAGCGATTGAAAAAGCCAAATCATTCGGATTCGATCTGAACGGTGCGGTAATGGCTTCAGATGCTTTCTTCCCCTTCCCGGATTGCGTGGAAATAGCAGACAAAGAAGGTATTACGGCAGTCATCCAGCCGGGCGGCTCGGTGAAAGACGATCTTACTTTTGCTTACTGCAACGAGCACGGTATGGCGATGGTGACCACCGGTATCCGTCATTTTAAACATTAAAAACAGGTATTGAGTATTAGGTATTAAGTATTAACCTTGCGGATAAGGCAGTCTACTTTATACCTAATATTTAATACCTAATACTTAATACTTAATACTTTATATTAATGGGATTATTCTCTTTTACACAAGAAATAGCGATGGACTTGGGGACAGCCAATACCATCATCATCACAAACGGGAAAATTGTGGTGGATGAGCCTTCGGTTGTGGCCTTGGATCGCCGTACAGATAAGATGATCGCCGTTGGGGAAAAGGCGAAGTTGATGCACGAAAAGACCCACGAAAATATACGTACTATTCGTCCGTTGAGGGATGGAGTGATCGCTGACTTCTATGCTTGCGAGCAAATGATGCGCGGTTTGATTAAACAGGTAAATACTCGTAATCACTTGTTTTCGCCGTCACTTCGTATGGTGATCGGTGTGCCGTCGGGAAGTACGGAAGTAGAACTCCGTGCCGTTCGTGACTCGGCCGAGCATGCCGGTGGGCGTGACGTCTATCTGATATTCGAACCGATGGCTGCGGCGATCGGTATCGGTATTGATGTAGAAGCGCCCGAAGGAAACATGATCGTGGATATAGGTGGTGGGTCTACGGAAATTGCCGTTATCTCTTTGGGAGGTATCGTTTCCAACAACTCTATCCGTATCGCCGGTGATGATCTGACTGCGGATATCCAGGAGTACATGAGCCGTCAGCATAATGTGAAAGTCAGCGAACGTATGGCAGAACGTATTAAGATCAACGTAGGTGCTGCACTGACCGAGCTTGGCGATGACGCTCCGGAAGATTACATCGTTCATGGACCGAACCGTATTACAGCTCTTCCGATGGAAGTGCCCGTATGTTATCAGGAAGTGGCTCACTGTCTGGAGAAATCCATCTCCAAGGTTGAAACAGCCATCCTGAGTGCATTGGAAAATACGCCGCCCGAACTGTATGCGGATATTGTACACAACGGTATTTATCTTGCCGGTGGTGGTGCATTGCTTCGCGGACTGGACAAGCGTTTGACAGATAAAATTAACATACCTTTCCACATTGCTGAAGATCCTTTGCACGCAGTAGCCAAAGGTACGGGTGTGGCATTAAAGAATGTAGACCGTTTCTCTTTCTTGATGAGATAAATAATACGGATCATTATTCATGCGGAATTTAATAAACTTCCTTTTGAAATACAATTACTGGTTCCTCTTCATCGTATTAGAGGTAGCCAGTTTTGTTTTGTTATTTCGGTTCAACAACTACCAGCAGAGTACTTTCTTTACATCTGCCAATGTCGTTGTGGGGGCAGTTTATGAAGTTTCGGGAGGAATAAGCTCTTATTTCCATCTCAAATCGGTCAACGCAGACTTGCTGGATCGTAATATGGCGCTCGAACAGCAGATCACTAATCTGGAAAAGGCGTTGCGGGAGCATCAGGTTGATTCGGCCACTGTAAACAGCATCAGGGAGATACCTCTGACAGATTATCGGTTGTTCAAGGCACACGTCATTAAGAACAGTCTGAATCAGGCGGATAATTATATAACGCTCGATCAGGGTTCTTCTTCCGGCATCCGTCCCGAAATGGGAGTGGTGGACGGAAACGGAATAGTGGGCATTGTCTATGAAACCTCCTCTTCGTATTCACTCGTGATTTCGGTATTGAACAGCAAGTCAAATATTAGTTGCAAGATTGTCGGAAGTGACTACTTTGGTTATCTGAAGTGGGAGCATGGAGATTCCCGTTATGCGTATCTGAAAGATTTGCCTCGTCATGCAGAGTTTAATCTGGGTGATACGGTGGTGACAAGCGGCTTCTCTACCGTATTCCCTGAAGGAATTATGGTAGGAACAGTCGATGATATGTCCGATTCGCACGACGGATTGTCTTATTTGTTGAAAATCAAGTTGGCTACCGATTTCGGCAAGGTGAGTGATGTGCGGGTGATAGCCCGGAACGGTCAGCAGGAACAGAAAGAACTGGAAAATAAGGCTGTGAAATAATGATAATTACCTATATACATAGAATCGGATGGTTTATCGGGCTGGTACTTCTTCAGGTACTGATCCTGAATAACGTACATATTGCCGGATATGCTACTCCCTTTCTCTACATTTACTTTATACTGAAATTCGCTTCCGGAACTTCCCGGAATGAGTTGATGTTGTGGGCTTTCTTCTTCGGACTAACCATTGATATCTTTGCCGATACTCCGGGGATGAATGCTGCGGCAACCGTGCTGCTGGCTTTCCTTCGTCCGTCCTTGCTGCGCCTGTTTACTCCGCGTGACAATCTGGACAGTATCATCCCTTCTTTCAAGAGCATGGGCATCACTCCTTTCCTGAAATATACCACGGCAAGTGTTTTTGTCCATAGCCTGGCATTACTCAGCATTGAGTTCTTCTCATTTACCAGCATCTGGCTGTTGTTATTGCGGGTGATTTCGTGCACCCTTCTGACTTTAACCTGCATTCTTGCTGTAGAAGGAATAAGGAGATAGGAATGGCAAAAGACTATAGATTAGAAAAGCGGAAATTTGTTATCGGGGGGATTGCTTTAACTATTGTGTTGATTTATCTGATACGCCTCTTTGTATTGCAGATAACGACAGACGACTACAAGAAGAATGCCGACAGCAATGCTTTCCTGAATAAAATTCAATATCCCTCACGGGGTGCTATTTACGACCGTAACGGCAAACTGCTGGTATTCAACCAGCCGGCCTATGACATCACTCTTGTCCCGAAAGAGGTCGAAAATCTGGATACACTCGATTTATGTGAGTCGTTGGGCATTACTCGTGCTCAGTTCCTTAAGATCATGAGTGATATGAGAGACCGCCGCCGCAATCCGGGATATTCCCGATATACCAACCAGCTGTTCATGTCACAACTCTCTGCGGAGGAGTGCGGTGTCTTCCAGGAGAAACTGTTCAAGTTTCCCGGTTTTTATATTCAGCGGCGTACGATCCGGCAATATTCATACAATGCTGCCGCCCATGCTTTGGGGGATATCGGTGAGGTATCCGTTAAAGATATGGAGGCGGATGAAGAGGGATACTACATCCGCGGAGATTATGTAGGAAAACTGGGAGTTGAAAGATCGTACGAGAAATACCTGCGTGGAGAAAAGGGAGTAGAGATTCTGTTGCGCGATGCGCATGGACGTATCCAGGGACGTTATATGGACGGAGAGTATGACCGTCCTTCCATTCCGGGCAAGAATCTGACTCTGAGTCTCGACATCGATTTGCAGATATTAGGCGAACGGTTATTGAAAAATAAGATTGGAAGTATCGTAGCTATCGAACCGGAAACCGGAGAAATCCTTTGTCTGGTTTCTTCTCCGAATTATGATCCGCATCTGATGATTGGTCGTCAGCGTGGCAAGAACCATCTGATGCTGCAACGCGATAAACAGAAACCGTTGCTCAATCGTGCGTTGATGGGAGTCTATCCTCCGGGGTCAACTTTCAAGACGGCACAGGGACTGACCTTCCTGCAAGAAGGAATCATTACCGAGCAAAGTCCTTCTTTCCCCTGTTCTCGTGGTTTCCATTATGGGCGTCTGACAGTGGGATGTCATGCTCACGGCTCACCTTTGCCATTGATTCCGGCTATTGCGACTTCTTGCAACTCCTATTTCTGTTGGGGGCTGTTCCGTATGTTCGGCGATCGCAAGTACGGTTCACCGCAGAATGCCATCACAGTTTGGAAAGATCACATGGTTTCTCAGGGATTCGGCTATAAGTTAGGAGTTGATTTGCCCGGAGAGAAACGGGGCTTGATACCGAACGCGCAATTTTATGACAAGGCTTATCGTGGACACTGGAACGGACTGACGGTCATCAGTATCTCCATCGGACAAGGTGAAATTCTGTCTACCCCTCTTCAGATAGCTAACTTAGGGGCAACGATTGCCAATCGCGGACATTTTACAACACCACATATTGTGAAGGAAATTCAGGATGCGCAGTTGGATAGCATTTATCGACATCCACGCAACACAACCATAGAGCGAAGACATTATGAATCTGTGGTAGAAGGAATGCGTGCTGCTGCCACCGGAGGTACTTGCCGTATGCTGTCCGTGATGGTGCCGGAACTTGAAGCCTGCGGAAAGACAGGAACAGCGCAGAATCGCGGACATGACCATTCGGTGTTTATGGGCTTTGCTCCGATGAACCAGCCTAAGATCGCCATTGCCGTATATGTAGAGAATGGAGGTTGGGGAGCGACTTATGGAGTGCCGATCGGTGCATTGATGATGGAACAATATATGAAAGGGAAGTTGTCGCCCGAGAATGAGTTAAGAGCAGAAGAAATCAGTAACAGAATCATCTTATATGGTAACGAGGAACGATAGTTTGTGGAAAACACTGGATTGGGTAACGATTGGTATCTATCTGCTTTTGATTGTCGGCGGATGGTTCAGCGTTTGCGGTGCCAGCTATGACTATGGCGATCGTGACTTCTTTGATTTCTCTACCCGTGCCGGAAAGCAGTTTGTATGGATTATCTGCTCCTTTGGTTTGGGATTTGTTTTGCTGATGCTGGAAGACCGGATGTATGATATGTTCGCGTACATTATATATGTAGGGATGATTGTGCTGCTTATTGTTACCATCTTTATCGCACCGGATACGAAAGGATCGCGTTCTTGGCTGGTGATGGGACCGGTCAGCCTGCAACCCGCCGAGTTTGCCAAGTTTGCTACGGCACTGGCGCTGGCGAAATATATGAACTCATACTCATTCAGCATAAAGAAAGAAAAGTGTGCCTTCGTCTTGGGCTTTATCATTCTTCTTCCGATGCTCCTGATTATCGGACAGCGGGAGACGGGGTCAGCATTAGTCTATCTTGCCTTCTTTTTGGTGCTTTATCGGGAAGGAATGCCCGGTGTAGTGCTTTTTGCCGGTTTGTGTGCAGTGATTTACTTTGTTGTCGGCATCCGTTTTGACGAGGTCTTTATTGCCGATACTCCCACACCGTTGGGCGAATTTATCGTGTTGTTATTGATTCTGTTGTTTGCCGGAGGAATGGTATGGGTGTACCCCAAAAAGTGGGAACCCACACGGAACATTATCGGAGGAAGCCTGATCATTCTGCTTATCGCATATTTAATATCGGAATACGGAATACACTTCAGTCTGGTATGGGTGCAATGGGGGCTTTGTGTTCTTGTGGTAGGTTATCTGCTCTATCTGGCATTGAGAGAGCGTCAACGTTCCTATTTCCTGATTGCCCTGTTTGCCATCGGCTCTATCGGCTTTCTGTATTCCAGTAACTACGTATTTGATAACATCTTGGAATCCCATCAGCAAATCCGTATCAAGGTTGTACTCGGTATGGAAGAAGACCTGACGGGAGCAGGATATAATGTCAATCAGTCAAAGATAGCCATCGGTTCCGGTGGATTGACCGGAAAAGGCTTTCTGAATGGCACACAGACGAAACTGAAATATGTGCCCGAACAAGATACTGACTTTATCTTCTGCACAGTGGGAGAGGAGCAGGGATTTGTCGGTTCGGCTGCTGTTCTGTTGGCTTTCCTTATATTGATTCTGAGACTGATTGCTTTATCCGAGCGGCAGACTTCCACTTTTGCACGTGTCTATGGATATTCCGTTGTCAGTATTTTCCTTTTCCATCTTTTTATTAATGTCGGGATGGTGCTTGGGCTGACTCCGGTAATTGGTATTCCTTTGCCGTTCTTCAGTTACGGAGGTTCTTCCTTGTGGGGATTCACCATTTTATTGTTTATCTTCCTGAGGCTGGATGCCGGAAGAGGCAGAAGGCTTTAATCTATTCTCCTTGTTTTTCAATCCGGATACCGACGTCATTGAGTCCGGTTAATTTCTCATCCTGCATTCCGTGCACAATCTTAACTGTGTAGTTTCCGGGATGCAGCGGGCGGACAGATTTGACAAAAACTGCTGTTTGATAGATACTTCCCCACCCATTGCCTGTCCATCTTCCTGTGGAATCAGCCAGGTTGACCGCTATCGTGTCAGTGCGCCATACTGTGGAGTCGAGCAGATTCTCATGAATGAATAAGTAAAGGTTGCGGTAAGGGTATTCACTTCTGTTGCGAACTTCCGCAAATAATCTGAGTGTACCAGGAATACTGTCCGTAACAGGACACTGAAAAGAGAGTGTATCACTCTTTCCCCATCCCTCATTGGGCAGGGACTGGTAGGAGTGATACACGGTATTTTCATTACAGGCTGCCATGAGGCAGGCACCGAATAAACAAAATAAGCTATTCCTGAGCAGGCTTTTCATTATTTTGCGGTTTCTCTTGATTCGAATTTCTTTCAGGTCTGGGAATACGTTCCTGGTTGGGTTGTCTTCCTTGTTCCTGCGGGCGTTCCTGATTTTGAGGACGTTCCTGTTTGGGTTGCCGTTCTCTATTCTGCGGACGCTCTTGATTCTGCGGACGGTTCGGATTCTGTGGACGTTCCTGATTCTGTCCTCTTTCCGGACGTCTGTTCTCATTATTCCGTCCTTGATTCTGTCCTCTGTTCCGGTTATTATTGTTATTGTTTCTCGGACGATTTTCTCTGTCTCCTCTTTCTCCTCTGTTGCCGTTCTCTGACGGTTGGGGACGATTCTCGTTCTCCCCCCTCTGAGGTTGCTGCGGACGATTTCCACCTTCGGCCTGTGCCTGCGGGCGGTTGTCATTATTTCCTTTTCTCTTCTTCTTGTTCCGGTTACCGTTGTTTCCGTCCTTATTATTTCGGTTACGGTCGAAGCGGGTGAGGCTTTCCTGTTCCAGCAAGTCAATCGGCTTTTTGGATTCTTGCTTCACTTCAGCTTCGAGCAGACTATCCGGTTTCATTCCTTTCTTGTTCATGGCAATTACCTCAAAGGCACGTTTTCCACTGATTGTTACCAGATTGGCGGGGAAGTTCTTGTCCGTAGAGTAAGAAACATGATTACTCAGAATATCAGCCTTGAAGAAGTAGAAAGTGCCGTCCTTTGTTTCCAGTTCGATTTCTTTGGAAGGGAGGCGCTTCTGAGCTTCCACATAGCAGTCCACCTCATAGTTGAGACAACACTTTAACTTTGCGCACTGTCCGGCAAGCTTTTGAGGATTCAGTGAAATGTCCTGAAAGCGGGCGGCACTTGTAGATACCGATACAAAGCTCGTCATCCAAGTAGCGCAGCAAAGCTCCCGTCCGCAAGGACCGATACCTCCGATACGTCCTGCTTCCTGTCGTGCACCGATTTGTTTCATTTCAATACGGACACGGAAAGCTTCGGCAAGTACCTTAATCAGTTGGCGGAAGTCCACACGTTCGTCAGCAATGTAGTAGAAGATGGCCTTATTGCCGTCGCCCTGATATTCCACATCACCGATTTTCATATCCAGGTTCAGGTTCAGTGCGATCTGGCGGGCACGGATCATGGTCGCATGTTCCTTTGCTTTCGCTTCGTTGAATTTCTCCATATCCACCGGTTTTGCTTTCCGGTAGATTCTCTTTATTTCAACATCAGTCTTGAAGTTGGCCTTCTTCATTTGCAGCGGGACGAGTCTTCCCGTCAGGGTCACGACGCCGATGTCATGGCCCGGAGCAGCTTCTACGGCAACGATGTCTCCCTTTTCCAGTTTGATCTTATTGCTGTTGCGGTAATAGCCTTTTCGGGTGTTTTTAAATTGCACTTCCACCATATCACACTCTTCCGCGTTGCCTGGTATGTCTGCCAGCCAATCGTAAGTGTTCAGTTTCTTATCTTGTCGGGAGCATCCTTTGCAGCAAAGACCGCCGCTCCCATTATGAAGCTTATATTCCATAGTTTATATATTTATTATTGCTTCAACAGTACGATCATCTTCAGAGAGAAGTCGAAAAATACCATCTTGGCATTTACATTTTGTTCTATATGCAGTTGCGCTTCGCTTAGTTCATCCATGATGCCTATTACGTTCCTTTCGTTGACGAAAGGAGCAAAGCGAGAGGCGAAATTCTGTTCGTTGATTGTCATGTATGTCAGATCACGCTGATGGAGATTGAATATAAAGTTTTCGCGGATCATGCGCTGGCAGTATTCCAGAAAGTTCTTCTGGCGTTCACGTCCCATGCCGGCAACCTGTTCGCTCCAGAGCTTCATTTCCCTGATTTTCCGTTGATAGGACAATCGCATCAGGCTGACAAATAAGTCGAAGAAGAGCTGATTCTCTTCATTCAGATGAATAGTTTCCAGTGCTTTGATAAAGTTCCCGTTTGCCAGATGGGCAATGGAAAGGCTGTCGGCAGGCTGGATACCGTATTTGGACTGCAATACGCGGTCGATGGCCGGCTCGTCTATTTTTCGCACGTTCATGCGTTGAGTACGGCTCAGAATGGTAGGCAGAATCATTTCCGGAGCTTCCGATACGAGCAGGAAGATGGTTTTCTCAGGTGGCTCTTCGAGCAATTTCAATAATTTGTTGGCACATACCGGATGCATCTTTTCGGGCAACCAAAGAATCGTGATCTTGAATCCTCCTTCGCTCGATTTGAGGCTGAGTTTCTTCAGGATTTCATCGCTCTCTTTTGCGTAGATGATGGCCTGTGCATTCTCGGCATCCATTTCTCTCAGCCAGTGATTCAGGTTGAAGTACGGATTCTTCAGAACGAATGGTCTCCAGTCGGCGATATAGTCGTCGCACACTTCCCGTTTTCCTTTAGAACTTTTCACGATGGGGAATACGAAATGTACGTCCGGATGTACCAGTTTGTTGAATTTCACACACGACGGACATACTCCGCAGGCATCCGTCTCACCCCGGTTGGTGCAACTGATGTAGCGGGCATAAGCGATAGCCAGCGGCATTTTACCGACTCCTTCGGGGCCACAGATCAGTTGGGCATGCGGTATGCGCCCTTCACTCACTTCCTGAATGAGTCGTTGCTTGATTTCTTCTTGTCCGATTACGTCTCTGAAAAACATATCAATAAATGATTTTAGCCACTTCTTTGATACTGTCCACTGCTCCGATGGAGTAGAAGTGGATGCTTGGCACTCCATGTGCCATTAACTCTTTGCATTGGGCGACGCACCATTCGATACCAACCTGTTCGGCTTCCTTGTCGTTCTTGCATTTCAAAACCTCCTTGACCAAATCTTCCGGCAAGTCTACTTTGAATGTCTTGGGCACCATACTGAGTTGAGACAACTTCTTGAATGGCTTGATGCCCGGAATGATAGGCACATTGATACCTGCTGCCTTCGCTTGCTCTACAAATTCGAAGTATTTCTTATTGTCGTAGAATAACTGTGTCACAGCATATTCCGCCCCTGCTTCTACTTTCTTTTTCAGCCAGAAGAGATCGGATTCGATGTTGGGAGCCTCCTCGTGCTTCTCCGGATAGCAAGCCACACCGTAGGAGAACGGACTGTTGGTTACTTTCATCTCCGAGCCGTCTACAAAGATTCCCTTATTGAAGTTATTGATTTGTTCCTGCAACTCGATAGCATGATGGTACCCGTCGCCCTCGGGAGTGAATACTGATTCATGTTTGGCCTTATCTCCCCGAAGTACCAGCAGATCGGTGATATTGAGGAATTGCAGGTCGAGCAGTACATATTCGGTTTCTTCACGGGTGAAGCCGCTGCACAGTATGTGCGGAACCACCGTTATATTATACTTGTTCTGGATAGCGGCAGCTACGGCAACAGTCCCCGGGCGTCTTCTCAGCCGGTTTCGCTGGAAAAGTCCGTTGCCCAGATCCTTATATACGTATTCGCTGCGATGCGTGGTGATATTGATATATTTCGGATCAAACTCCCGAAGGGTATCGACAGTCTGATACAGCTTTTCGATGCCTGTACCTTTCAGTGGAGGAAGGATTTCGAAAGAGAAAGCTGTTTTTTCGCTGTTATGTATTAAATCAATTACTCTCATTCTTTTTCGTTGATGTTCGTTGTCTACTTGAATTAAACGTGCATATTGGGACAAAAATACGAAAAAAGAAAGATTTCTTCTTGATTTGTTTGAAAATAGTTTGGTTTTTATCGCACTATTACATAAAAGTGGGGATGGATAAAATAAAACGGACCCTTATTTAGAGTGTTCCAGGAAATTCTCCAGAGCGGCGATCTTGTCATTCCGCAGATATTGCATATCCATGACCGGAATGTAGCTGTAAGGGATAAACTGTAACAATCTCACTGCTGCGAATTTCTTGTCAGCCGACATGAGGACATCCAGCCGAAGATTTCCGCCTGTTCCTTTCTCAATATTGATATTGTTAGAAAAATTGCCTGATTCGATCATCTCTTTCAATGGTTCAAGGTATTTCAGATTGAAAGAATAGTTTTTCTCTTTGACTACGCTTTTAGTCGGCAGATATCTCATTTCCCTGGAACGGAATTTAAGTTGGTATATGCCAAGCAGACAGAGTAATATATTGCCGATAAGATACAATATGCTATCTAAAGAAATGCCGTCCATAATGAGGAGGATCGCTTCAGGTAAGTGAAATAATCCTATTAATAAAACAATAACTCCGATGATTGTTTTTTTTACGTTGAATCGTTGTCTGATATCCTGATTGGATGAACTATCAGTTCTTGATAATTGATTTGCCATAGTCTTTTCTTTTTATACTCTTTATACCTGTTTTCTATGCACTTTATGATTAAGTGTGGTTGCAAAGGTAGGAGGAATCAACTGAAATGCGGTGTTCCAATCAGGACGAAAATTGTTCAAAAGGAGTTTAAAGGAGTATAAACTTTGGGGGCGTTTTCGCATATATTTGTGAAAAAAGGCAATCTTGAAGAGAGAATGTTTTGATATTCTCTTTTTAAGACTGCCTTTCGTTCATTCTCTGACGAGTCGGAAATTACTTGTCGAGAAATGATTTTTTCATTCTGGCAATGTCAGTCAGGTAATCCTGAAGATCTTGTTCATGCTCTTCTTCTTCAGCAAGGATATGCTTGGCAATGTCGCAGGTAGTGAAATCTTTTCCATTGGTAAAGTCAGCAATTTCCTGATAACGCAGTATTGCGCAACGCTCAGAAGCTACATTATCTTTTAGCAGACTTACAGAATCAAATCCTTGGGGAGCATCATATTTGCACCTTGCCAGTTCGAACCATTTCTTCGGGTCCAATACGGGTACTCCTTCTAGTTCGATAATGCGGTCGGCAAGCAGTTGCGCATGTCTGCGTTCTTCTTCTGCATGTTCTTCGAACTCGCCTTGTACGTCTGCACGCATAGCGCCTTCTACTACTAATGCACCTACCCAGTATTGGTAATATGCCAACCATTCTTCGGACAATGCTGCATTCAACTGTGAAATCAAGCTTTCTACATCAAGCTTTCCTTGTAAGATTTTTACGCTTTCTCTAGCCATAATTTAAAAGTTTAGGTTACTATATTCAAGTCGGGTATGTAACAGACGGGAGATGTTTTTGTTTGAGAGTTAGCAGTGATTTAACAGTGATTTTATATATGCATGGTATGCAAGCGTTGAAATGAGATTTCTCCTGTAATATATAAAGATAGAAAAATGCCAATATGGCAGATAGATTGATTGATTTAGGGGTGGATGTTCGTGTGCCATTTGGTATTCTTTTTTTTGTGTTCGGTAACCGGGAATGCTTGCTTCATGCTGAATCAAGCACAACCGGTTTGCTAAGACAAATGATTGAAGCATCAATAGCAGGCAAATAATAAGAGTAGATTCAAGGCGAGTATATTTTCTGCTTACTATGAATTAAACACGTGTTTTGCTCCCATGCTCTCACTTTTTGCTTGTATCGTCTTATTCATCGTTGTTACAGCTGTTGTAGCAAGTGTTGTAGCAGTGTGGGAGCAGGCATTTGCTCTCACTCTATATCCATGCTTTAATACACTTTTTACTTGATGTTGTGGTTTGATATTCAGCGTGTTAATGTCTGATAGCCCCTCTTTTGTTGTCTGTACTGTATTGGATTTAGTTGACAACCTCGATGAAGCGTTAGTTTCCTCGGAGGAAACGGCAGTTCCCTTTAAAAGGAACGGTCGTTTCCATTAAAAGGAACGCCCGTTCCCTCACCGGGAAACGACAGTTTCCATTCCAAGAAATGATAGGAAACTATAAGTTATTGATGTGTACTGGTTTTAGTTGACAACTTCGTTTGTTATAACTGAATTAGTTTAC
>NZ_JAHQUN010000030.1:0-68458 GCF_019052485.1 Bacteroides sp. MSK.20.82 | reverse complement strand
GTTACAAATACTGAGCATCTCATTGACTGATAAGACTCATCTGAGAGACCTCTTTAATAAAACTAAATTTCAAAATGACAAAGAACGATTCGGACCAAATGGGCCAAGGTTGTTTAATTTTTAATTCGTCCCAATTTTAATGGGACACTAATGATTTAAAATAATAAATCAACTATATCATATTGCTCCGAATATACCTTCTAAAAGACATTAAGATTCTAATTATTCCTTTTCCAACAACCTGATAAAATAGGCACCTACTACAGTACGCCCCGTAAATCCTACTATAGTTTTCCCATCCGTATTTATCAAATCAGCCATTGGTGTGCGATCTGTAGTCTCATTCATAAACTTATGAAGCGGCAACATAAGCTTACGGAATTGCATACGGTCAGCACTCAACGAAGCAGTCCATACTGTCCAATCCACTTTCGTATAACTATGTCTGCTATCCAACGGACATCCAAACTCATTCATCTTAGTAAGATAGAAATCCGTCTCTTTCTGAATAACTCTCTTCGGGAAAAGATTCAAGCCAAGCAGCCTGTCCCACACCAGATTATACTTCATCCCCCAACTATCCGGTTGGTCAAAAGCCAGTCGGTAATGGTCACCCGCATAAGCAGCCATTTCCCATTCTTTAGCCATCTCACCGGCAGCATTCATATACTTCTCCGCTTCTTCTTTCTTATTCAGCATTTCTGCCAGACGTGCATATGCTGCAATACCCAGAATACCTTTGGCGGATAAATTAGCATGATGAGGACAGTCTCCTGCAAAATTATCTGTAGTAAGCTGATCACCGGTATCCGTGCCGTTTTCCAATAAATACTCAGCCCATTGAGTCAATGTCTTCCAATGCTTTTCTGCATACGAAGCATTCTTTTCCATTTTAGCAATAGCAGCAGTCATTATCAATCCGTTTCCTGCTTCTTCTACAGGCATATCACCACCTATCGTCTGCCCGTTTACGATAGGATATCCTCCTAAATCATGCGGAGGAAATGGCTTTCCCCATTTCCCGCTTTCACTATAATAAAAGAACGGATTAAGCATCGCTTTTACCAAATCGGGATTGTAGCGAAGATATAGTGGTGAAGCCGGATAATATTCATCCACCGGACCTACCTGCGGAGTAAAATAAAGCAATTCTCCATCCGAATCTTCAGACATCTGGAAAGCGGATACAGACTGACGATAAGCCAAAGCACAGAGTTCAGCATATTCTTTTCCTCCGGCAAGGTAAGCATCCGCCATCAATTGACGGTCAAAAGCATAACATTTTGCCATCACTTCTTTATAATCTTTCTCTGCATCTGCATACAAATCTTCTATGCTTGATTTTCCGTCTTTATTCCAATAAGGTCTTAAGTCCTCGCCGAAATAAGCCATTGTATACAGTCCGTCAAAGGCTGCAGTGAGATGTTGCGGGAAATCGCTGTTCATATCCAGCTTCTGTGCAAATGCAGCATAGCGTTTCTCGGCAGACTTTCTCATTTGTTTCAGATCTCCCTCTTTCATAAAGTATGCCCTCATTTCGGCTGCATCCCCCTGTGCACAGGTCACGTCATCCTTTGTTCCCAGATAGAAATATCCCCATGACCGTCCATCTTTCTCTTTATCCACCCATAATTTCTGATTTTCCTGTCCGGTCTTCATCAGAGCCAGTCCATCCTTTTCATATATTTGTGTAGATTGTCCGGCACGAAATGCCTTGTGCGGGTCTATTTCAAAATAAACAGCAACATCATGTTCTTTGCCATCCAATGCTTTAGCCTGATAAGAGATATAATTGACCGGACGGGCAAGTGTCTCCAGATCGTCCAACAGATAAGGAGCGGTAAAGCTAAGTTTCAGTTCTACATCTCCACATTCGAAGGTATAATGTGTTTGGGTTGCTTGCACATCGACAGACGTTTGTTCAGCTTCCCTCAATTCTGCATATAGTCCGAAGTCAACCAATGCACCTCCCATACGATTCTCACAATGAGCGGCAATCACGGCTTTCCCATCTTTCATAGTTTCTGCAATAGAATCCGGGATATTTACTCTGAGATCACTTTTCCACTCATATCCCGTGCTGACCAGTTGCATTCCATTCACATACAATTGAAATACATCATCATGGGAATAGCGTAAATACAGTTGCTTGTTTTTCACCAACGCCGGGTCGAATGTCAGTTCGCGCCTCACCCATATATTAGGTGAGAACCAGGGAGTATGCACATTTCGTTGATCATCCGTGCCGAAGGCCGCCTGTCCTTCTGTCCATGTTGTATCGTCAAACTCTTTGGCTTCCCAATTTTCCTGAGGTTGCTCCATAGTATATCTTCCCGTCCACTCTTTTTCATAAGAGATGGGGGCTACCTTTTCCACCGGCATAGTCGGTTCCTCGGCAAAGAGTCCGAAGTCTACCAATCCTCCTCCCACACGATTCTCACAATGAGCGGCAATCAACGCTTTTCCACTTTTCATTGTTTGCAGAATTGAGTCCGGGACTTCCACTTTAAAGTTTGCTCCCCAGTCATATCCGGTATTCACCAATTGCTTCCCATTGATGTACAATTGAAATACATCGTCATGAGAATAGCGCAAATAAATCTTTTTATGCTCCAGAAGATACGGATCAACTTCAACCTCTCTTCGTACCCAAATATTAGAAGAAGTCCATTGTGTTCTTGCTTCCCACATGCCAGGCGTGCCAAATGCCCCTTCTGACAATTGCCAGTACTTGTCATCAAAATCCGGTTGCTCCCATCCTTCATCAGGAACTAATGAAGTGAACTTTCCTTCCCACTTTTCATGGTCAAGCGCCATCGGAGCGATAGCTTGCATCGGCAGTTCTTTACTACCCATAAAACGGTACATAGCACCGTCTACCCGTAAGAAGCCAACAAAAGGAAGTTGTGTGCTGCCGCCAAAAGTCATATTCTGTTTGTTCAGTTCATCCGTCATAGACCAAAGTTTCACATGCGGATGCAAAGTTAATAACGGATAAGCAGGCGCACGAAGGTCACTTTTAGTAGTTTCATCAGAGTAAGGAGTACTTTTGCAAGCTGCCAATACTGCTATTAGCAGATAAATGAATGTTTTATTCATTAGTGTTTTATAAATTCTCATTCGGTTACTATATTTATTTCTATTATCACACAATAAACAATCCGTAGATTCCTAAATGCACAAGCGAAGTGATTGACAACAACCGTATTAATTCCATATTCATTCTAGTTTTATAGACATATTCATTTTTTGTATTTCTCTTTCCATTTCTCTTTTCATCATCCTAATAGTAGTTGTCTTAATTTTCATCGGTTTGCTAATAACGGCCTCAGCCATAGCAAGCGATCGTTCTTTTTCACCATTCGTTTTGTATAAATGGAATAGTTTATAAAGAGGTAGAAAGCGCGAAGGGCACATCATAGATGCACTATTATAATATTTTTCCGCCAGTTCAGGTTTGTTAAGCTGCTGGTAATTTTCCCCAATTATTAACTCTAAATCATAATCTGCCCAATATTGACGACATTTTAAAGCCACTTCTAGACTTTCGGTATATTGCTTCATTTCTTGAAGAACAGCAGCATAATTATAGAGAAAATAGGGATTACTCACAAACATCTTTTCTAATCTCTCATAGGTTGGAAGAGTTTCATTATATGACTTACATAACGCTAGCGTAGAAGCTTTTCCCCAGTCTAATTCTGCTTGAATACGTTCGAACAATTTACTACTCCCGAAAAGAGAATATGTAAGTATGAACATACAAGCTATTTTCTTTATTAGGATATTAGAAAATAAAGGTTTGATATATTCACTAGTTATTATGAATATGCTTAAAAATGTCACAACCCAAACGAAAGGATATGCAAATGGATAAGAAAAGAACGAGAATATTCCTATTGAAGACAAAGAATAAAAGGCTATTTGCTTTTCTACACTTGGATTCTTCCTATAGCAATATATAATTATTACCATCAATAACAACAATACTAATAAACCAATAATCCCAAAATTTAAAAGAAGTCCAAGATATTCATTAAATGGTTGTTTCACATTATCTGCCAACATAGAAAAACGGCTTTGTCCGCATTGCTTAAAGAAATTTGCCTGATAATCCAAATAGTGCGCTTCGAAACTACCCAACCCATGACCTATCCAAGGAGCATCTTTTACCATATTTATACCACATTGCCAAATCAGCAGTCTACCATCGGCTGAGTTTTTCTTCATCCAATAGCAACCAAACAACAATAATATCAGACTGCTACATAATAATAGATACTTCCAAATTCTTTTCTGTTTAAGCTTTTGAAACAAAAATATCGCAATTACTATTGCAACACTAATAATTCCAGCTCTTGAATATGATAGTACAATTGCTATTACAACAATAATCCCTAAAAAACATACTAGATACCGTATTTGCTTATTTTCATTTAATAATTGGAATACAACAAAAAAGGGTAAACTGACACAAAGACAAGCAGAAAATCCCGTAGGATTTTCAAAACTCCCCATTATCTTATAAAAAGTATTAAAGGTGGTTATATTAAAACATTGAGACAGACCATATATTGCTTGTAAACTAGAAACAATAACAATACTCATCCCAGCCAATCGTGTATCAAATTTTACAGATTTTCCTAATAACATTCTAATTGAACAATATATTGTTATAATTAAAACAAATAAGATCGTATATAACCATTTAGAAACAATATAGGGATCGGTTATCTGGGTAGAATACATAAAAACACTACCAATGCAAAGAAGAGCAAAGCCGATTTGAGTAATACTCACTTTTGACATATAAAAACTCATTATTACTTAGGAATAAATAAAAAGTTGATTATAAACCACAAAACATTAAGTATTTATTCCTAAGTTTTCATCTACTTATTTTAACACATAACATGTCTTCTAAGCACATCCAAGACATTTAATAGAACCACAAGAAAGGCTAAAATGCTAGGAAGATATTCTTTCAAGCCTTTTTTCTTTTTAGGAACTTTACTTACTGTATAAAGAAAAAGAAAGACCCACATTAACACATAAACACCTGAAATATACCAGTCATTTATCAAATAATTATAGTTTCTATTAATTGTCATGAGCAATACAGATAGTATAGCTAAAACTATAAAGATATTATAATACCTCATTTAGCGATCTATAGCATTTGACAAACAATCATAATAACTACGATCAGCAAGAGTTGTTGCATAGTCATAGCCAGCAGAAGCACCAATAGCACAAAGACATACACCAAGCCCCCCCGTTGCACAAGAACAAAGGAGCATAGATGATAGATAAATAGCAGAAGCATAAGCGTAGTCTTCATCATATCTACGCTTACATTCCGCTTTAGTAACACCTCCTGCACTTTCACCCGGACTTTTTAGCAATAGATGTTGCATAGTATTCTGCGAATTATCAGAGAATCTAATAAAAACATTCATTTTTTCGGACTCATCTAACAACTTAAAACTTTTATTAGCTAATAGTTCCTGTCGTGCATTCTCTACCATTAAAGCCTCTTTTTCAATGTCAACCTTACTCACAAGTTCTATCATATAATCATCATTATTTAAGTTATTCATAAGTTCATCAAATTCTTCTGGAGTCAAAGTTGAAGTATATGATTTTAACTTCTCAGCAAGTAACATACAGTTCATTCCGTAATCTAATAATTCATCAGATTCGGCTATAGAATTGACAATTGTTGCACGATTATCCATTGATTCTAGGTTAGCTCTCATTTCTAATGATGAGTTGGGATTAGCAACAAAATCGTCATTCTCCGAACTACAACTTTGTGCAACTAACGCCACAAATAGAATCAATACTGATACGCTTAAAAAAAGGCTTTTCTTTCTCGAAATCATAATTTTAAAATTTAATCATTAATAATTATTTACTTATTAAACTTGTTCATCTTTACTAAATCATATATCGCTAGCTTAATAAATGACAATTAGCAAAATAAATCAAGTTTTTATTAAAATCATATCTGAATTTACTTCCAAATTTGTTCAGCTGCTGTATACACAAATATTCGTTCCTGTATTCCTCGTGTATTGTTACATAATAAAAGTAAAGCATTCACTGGAATTTTGATATAAATCAGCGAGTCCGCTTTAGACCTTTGGTCTCCAAGAGATTTCCAATTATTCCTCCTTGCACAATAGAATAACTCATAATCATCACCCGAACGAATATAGTTATCATAACTCCGAGGCGTATAAACAATTCTTCCTATCTGCTTAGGAGTTCCAAGATCAAGACCTGACCAACCACCGGAAGGTTCGATATAATCAAAAGAAGTTGTGACATCCCCATCAAATACATTTGTATACTCATGCGAACCATCTTTTTGAAAACATCCGGGAGTACCTATAACTTTACCTTTTAAAGAAGCGGTATCATTAGGAGTATAAAAAGCCGCCTCCGCAATATTACAGTGTGAATCTTTGGGACCTATATATCTGACATAGCGATACGATTTTGAAGAATACGATTGAACAACAGTCTGTAGTCTTTTCGGTTTCTCGTTTATCAAGTACAAGACTTCTTTTTCACGAAAATCAGGATCATTGCTTCCTTCAAATGTTCCGCCTATCATACGATTCAAAAACATCTCATCTGCCCGCAAAGTATATTTTGCAAACAAAGTAACATCCTGTACACTATCCGAAGGAGTGAAAAAATGAAACTCATTGGAAACATTTATTTCAAAAGGATCGGTCCAAAAACGAAGTCGTCCTCGCTCGTAAGTGGCAACCCGCATGACGGGTCCTTTTTGTATATCCGTAAAGACAATGTTTTTACCATCGAACTCTGTCCATGCAACAGGCTCCCAATCCATCCGTTTGCTGGCACATAGATAAGCAATTCTTGAACGTGGCTTACCTTTATATAGAGCGTCCTTTGGTATGTGGAGTTCTTTCTTGAAATCTTTGGTATAAGGGAAAGTAATATCTACGATATGCGGATCTTTGAAAAGAGGAACAATAGCAGTATCCAATTTCAGCATTTCTTCCTGCATAGCACGATTCAGACTAAAGGTATTGCGATAGACCTTTATCTTGGGCATTCCACACATTGCGTCTTTTCGTACTTCACTCACACCGTTAGGAAATTCATGATAATAAAGTATGCCATACTTATCTGAAAATGCTACCCATTGATGGCTATCATTCTCATCACCGCGAATCGGCATGAAATCAATTGAACACGGAATACCCAACGCACGACAAACATAAACGACAAAGTCTGAAAGTTCCCGGCAACTACCTGCTTTCAGTTGCGCAACTTCCGGTCCCACATGAGGAAGGCTGGCAGGAACGGCAGTAGTAAATACCACTCCTCCTTTACGAATTGAATCGAGCAAACAACGGGCTGCCACAATCGGGTCTTCTTTATCAAGTACTCCGGATGCACGTAAAGAATCGAGCAAAGGATTATACTTCTGATAAATAGATTCACGCCAGCTAGTCAAGGTCTCGTCACCAATACGATAAGGAAGAAGATATTCACAAAAATCTGCAAACGAAACATGTTTCCCCCATGGTTGTTCCTGCCACACCTTAAATGACCATTCAATATTATTACATAAATAAGCAGAATCAACAGTTTCAATATCTCTATAGGATTGCAAAGAATCTAAATACAATGCCCCATACATGTGACAAACAGAGTCAGCCACTACTTGGGGAGAAATCCCCAATCCACGTGTTTCCTGTAGTAAAGTATAGTAAGTAAGATATCGGTCCAACTGCTTGCCCTTATAATAGGTGTAATAAGGCATGTTCTCTATCAAAAAACAAGCGGCCTTATATTTCAAACTATCCGCCGGATCAGTTTTATAATGAGATAAGACCTTTTCCAGTTCCACACGGTTCTCTCCTGCCTGCTGAAGAGCGGTTTCAAGGAATGAAACCATTGGAGTGCATTTTTCTTTTTCAGCACATGAAAAGAAAAAGAGACTACCAATTGCTACGAGCAAAAAGACAGATACCAACTTTGTGAATATTTTCATAATTATCAGAAAAATAGAGATAAATGATTTCGTGTTATTTTTCTGCAAATTTACAAGTTCTTTTGCCATAGAAAAAGAGGGCGTTACACTCCTACAGCATGTAGAATGTGCCACAGGAGGATTACAGCGAGGATATTTTTTTATTTTCCCTAATATTGTAACAACCGAAATACCCCAAACTTTCCTTCTCTGACCACATATTATCCTTTTTTGAATGAATATTATCCTTTAAAGTGATACCAACATTCAGCCCTTTCAGATTTGACATCCTAATAGTATAGATCAAACGCTGTACATCTTTAGTTCAATCGTAGTACATCGTCTACTCCAACGTTGTACATCTTTTACTCAACTGATGTACAAGAATCAGACAACTTAAGTACTTCTCATTATCAAGTCTTGTACTTATCAGTAAGTAGTTAAGCTTAATTTTTTATTTCGGATAATAACGACTGGACTAAACCTTAACAACGAATGTGTTACACCAATAAGCTATCATATAGCGCCTGTGAGCTTTCTAGGAGCGATTCTCCTTCATATTTTACACTAAATTGTAACATCACAAACATGACCAAATTGACACTAGACCAAATATTTTCCTTTTATTGAATGATTATTATCCCTAAAATAAGTCTATTTTTCGTTACTTTGCATACACATTTAAATAAAACAGAATATGATCACAAAAAAGAAAAAATACACTTTGTATTATGTAATGGCATTAGCCTGCGGACTGGTAGCTTCCTTTTTTATTTATAGTTGTAGCGCAGACGGATATTACTCTGACGAAATAGAAAAAAACGAGGTAACTAATACACGTGCACTTTCATCAAAAATGATAAATAATGGAAGCACTCTTATTGATTCCATCGCCAGTTCAGATGAATTTTGGGAATTCGAAATGAGCTCCGAGCTTTTAGCAGATAAGTTCCATGAGTACACTTCAACTTTAAGTGAAGAAGAATATGACAAACTTATGGAAAATCTGAATGATGATGACTACGTGGAAGACTTCATGAGGAAAGCCAATCTAGAAAATGAACTACAGCAACTGGCAAAAGCTAAAGAAAACCTGAGTAAACATACAGGATTTTTAAGATTAAACGCAGATGAACGGACACAACTCTTTATACTATATGCAGAAAGTAACGAACTTACAAAAGTAAAACTCCTGAAAACACGCGAAGAAGGAGGAAGTACTAGTAGCTGTGAAGAACAAAAACAAGCAGCATATAGGCAGGCAAAAGCTGATTATGACAATGCTGTCGCTAACTGTCAAAATGGTGCAATGCCATCTGGTTGCTTAACACAGGCAGCTGCAAAATATGACAGAAACAAAAGGATTGCCGACAGAGGATATGAGAATTGTATAAAAAAATAAAGCGTGAAATTAATTCGATATATAATTCTGTACAACTTAATGTGGTGCATCAGTATAGCGATGTGCTACTTAGATCGTTTTATTTACAACATAAATTATTCTCTTCAAGACTTCCTTATTACTTTCTTTGAACTTCTAGCATGGATTGTGCTCATAATCGGAGCCATCGACACATTCCCTCAAAACAAATATTCGAATAAACGCGTATGGTTTTACTATGCTATTATGGGAGGATTTATATCAGCAATCCATTCTTTTATAGGACTAATAAACATACTAGAGATTACCTAATGTAACTCCTGCAAAAAGGTTTCCATGTCCTCATCTTCTATACTTAAGCTCGCACGGACACGAGACCTCATGGCACGGCAAGCACCATCGCTAATATCAAAAATAGACAAAATCTCTTTCTTAGTTTTCCTCATCCTAATAAGTACACAATATACAATATGACGTGGAGGAATTTTTATTTGCTTATCTTTTAACCAAACAAAAAAGTCAGGATCAATCGCACGGCATCCTTCTATTAATGTAAGGTTCTCACTGGCAGTTAATTGATATATAGATTGATTTTCTAAAAGTCTGCGCACAAATATGACGCCTTCCAACACAGGTGGAGGAGAAGACAGCAGTTCCTGAAGCCGTTTCTCTTGAAGAATTGTTTTTTGCCGTTCAATTTCCAATGAACGATAGAATGAGATAGACAACTTAACTATCCCTGCTATTGCCAAACCGACAATGACCAGCACAGGTAAAGTATAAGCAGATAGTACAGGAGCCAATTCAACGTGAACCTCCTTAGGCATAACAACATAAATCTGATTTGCAACAATCAACAAAAAGGCAGCAATGCATTGCCAATCAGTTATCTCGGAGGGTAATCCAGATGTTCCTTTCTCACGAAGTGTCCATAGGAGTGCGCCCACAAAGAGAATCAGCCACGCAAAAAGATAAAAAGATGACGAAAATGCATCAACATACATTCCTGGGAAAAACATCTGAAACAGATAAGCAGCCAACAATACAAGGCAACAGAGCAAACCACCTGCCAACCTACTCTTTATAAAGTCAGCGAATTGTATTGTTACTCTTTTATTCATCGTATCTTATTTTAAACACTGCAAAGATAAAACATTCCCATTATACAAATCCATTAACAGGCTATTTTATTTGAGCATGAATATGAATAAAACAATGATTTACCTATGTCGGAAACAACCAATATAGAAGAGCAAGAAAAATAATGTATACCAATATTCTTATCTCTTTGTATATTTTATTATGACGGAGAGGATAATCTAATATCACTAAAACAATGAACCAAATAGCTATCATTTTCGTTGGAAGCTGTTTATTCAAAGGATCACCAAAAAGTAAAAAGAAGCCTGCCAACACCAATATAATATTGATTATCAAAACAACTGCATATCTCATATTATTATACATTTAAGGAAATACAAAATAGAATACACAGAGAAGCACTGTGGCTATAATGTTCCTTATCACCCCATAAATTTTATTATGACGAAAAAAGAAGTCAAGCAGCAACGTTACAAGATACCAAGCTATTACGACTTGCGTCAAATCATATTGCCGTTCCAAAGGGTCCATGAATACTATACATATATCAATAGACATCAACACAATGGTTATGATCCAAACCATTGTGTTTTTTATAGTTATATTCATTTTCAATGATAGATAAATCTGTCCAATCAATAATAGACTTTCTTGTTTTCTCTGGAAAGTACCAAATAATCGTCCACTTTTACATCAAAATAAGACTTAGCTTTACCGTCGTCATTGGAAGGTAATTCCTCTTTATCAGCCAGCGCCTCTATTATATCAATTTCCTTCACGTTCTTTTTCAATTTGGGGAACAACAGGCTGACATATATGTATTTACGATCACAACCTTTAATAATCATCAACTTATCCATAGGTGCGCCACCATCGTATCCTCTCACCATGTATTCATCACCGGTTTTCTTATCTACTATTTTAAATCCCGGGCTATAGTACATCCATTGCCAGTCGAAATAGATGGGTTGCAGGAACGTAACTTTAGTATCATCTTTCCTTCTTTCAATAGAATGCAATAAAGGCTTTGTACCCATGCCATGCTCATAGGTTCTATCGGCAACGATCTCTATGCTATCTTTAGGAGCTGTATAAGCCGCATCAAATAACTTTTGATCGCGTGTCTTGGCCTGTTCGGCAGCGTCATCCCTTACCAACTCTCTTGATTTCTGAAGCTTCGGCATCATTTCCTGCACCATTTCCATTGACAGCTGTTGTATCATCGGCATTGATTCAGTTGCAACGGCAGTTGCAGTCTCCCCAAGTTTTCTTCCCGCAGGAGATTCATAAAAAGCAACCACTTTTTTCAGTTCATCCAATGTCATGTGTTGCTGGTAAATAGGAGCATATACTTCCATGACTTTATCTTCAATCTTCCGTGTCCATTTTGAAGCAAAATCTTTCCAATAAGCCTCATCTTGTTGGAAAGGCCCATTTTTCATACTCGCCATCAATTGAGACATTATAGCTTCAGAGGATGCCGAACTGCCGGAAAGCGTCATGATCTTTTTTAGTAAAGTTTTGTACTCGTCGGTCTGGTCTGAATTCTGAGCCGAAGCCGGTAAAATAGAAGTAAGCGATGTGGCTACGCAGATCACCATTAAGAAAAGGATTTTTTTCATCATATAATAGTTTTGTTGATGAAGTCAAGTTAACTTCATTGTGTTATACATTCTTACAAATATACTCTAATTATTATTAGAATACAAACAAATAACGGACATAATTATAAACTGCGGCAATTATTGTCTGATTTACCGGAATTTCTTTATTGCATTCCCCAAGTAATAAATAGGGTGTCTGTATTGAAATCAGACTTTTTTAGATTAAAACAATAGGACGATTGTTACAATTCAATGGATAATACCTTTTTTTTGCAATGATAATAGTTTGAATATCAATCATAAACCACAAAATCAAGTGTAACATTCCCTTTTTTCACACTTAAAAGATTCGTACCTTTGCAAAAAGAGTATGAAGTCCTAAAAAAGAACATAACATCCATTTAATTTTAAATAAATATCACTTATGAATCGATTAAGACATTTAATGTCATTATGTATTTTTATATCACTAATGGCATGCGAACAAAATGAAGACTGGGTTGTAAATGAACCGATGCAATCATTTGAAGAAAATCCAGAGTACGCTCCTCTCAATACTATTCCTGATTGGGTTAGTGAAAAAGTGACACCTAAAGAATACGAACTATGGAGAACCATGAGTTCAAGGTATGAAATAAATTATTCCTTTTTAAAAAAGGATATTTCAGAAAAAAGGAAAAAAGAAATCTATGATTGCATCAACAACATCTGTGAAAGAATAGAAAAAGAGCAGATTAATAAATATGAAGGATTCCTAAATATAGCAGATGAAGATGGCACCACCCTATCAGACTCACAATATTTTGGCAGAATAGCAACAAGATCACCAGAAGGAGGGGCTGAATATAAGACAAATGGATGTACATTGTATACACATAGCTTAGGTCCCTATATAAAAGCTGCTGTTACTTACAAAAAATCCGATGATGATGTTACAATTACGTCATCGAGTGTTTATACGGGATCACCATATTTAGGAAATGACCCGAGTTTTTCTGGTGCTTCCAGTGTTTCTTACGATAAGGATAAGAAATTAATAGCCGCATCGTGTAGCGGAACTTTATCATTCAAAGATGGATCCAGAAAGGTTGAGGTAACTGTACAAAAGACAGGATTCATGATCCCATGATCAATTTGAATATACACAAGATTAATCTTGGTACAGTTAGTACTCTTTTGTGATTTTCTATTCAGATCTTGAAAAAAGTTATAGAACAATTAAAAATAATAGTCACCATGAACAACATTCTAAGTACCAATCATACGTCCATCTATAAATTATTATTCGTCCTATTTTTTGCAGGGATTTGTAATCTGCCATTTAAATGCAATGCTCAGGAATACTCCAAATTGGACGAAGTACCACAGTGGGTCAAAGAAAAAGTTAGTCATGAGGAATATAAATTATGGGAAGTCATGAGTTCTGTTTTTCAAATTGACTACTCTTTTCTCAAAAAAGATATCTCTCAAGAAAGAAAAAAAGAAATACTTCACCTCTTGCAAAACACTGTGTCAAGAATCCAAAATGGTTCATACAATATCGAAAAAGGCTCTTTATTTTGTGTAGCTGATGAATTTAAAATTGACTCCTTGACAAATTGGAGCACCGAAATCTTAGAATGCAGGAAAAAAAGCGGTATTATTTATTCCAGCAGGGACGGCTATGATGCGCATTATAAACTAACTGTGATTTATGGATATGACAAAATGAATAAAAAAGTATATCCGATAAAAAATGAATTAGAGTGTATTAGTTACTCCGGAATAGAGATTACATGCAACGACCTGCCAATTGTAAAATATAACGAAGTCGAAGGAAAGCTGCAAGGAACCTGCTACGGAAATCTTTTCTTCAAAGACGAAAAAGGTGCAACTCACAGTGAAGATTTCACCAAATATTTCGTCTTAGAGCCTTGAAACAGCAACTAATATAAATAAATGAAAAGCATTCCAGTTTCTTCTATTCTATATTTTCTGTTGAGTTTGGGAGTCTTATTCGTAAATGCAAACACATTTACAGATTCCCAAATTTTCCCTAAATGGATGTTTATGTTCGCAGGATTAGGAGTAATTGGATGTCTTTTTTCATTTTATCTTTTCCTGGGAAAAAGGTTTGTTTGCAATGCAAAATGTTGTTACTACACGGTTATTATATCTTGTTTTCTTCAAGCCGGATACGGTATATTACAATTTTTCAATATACTGTCTTCACATTCCATCACCTACAATGTTGTCGGTAGCTTTGATAATCCTGCCGGTTTTGCAGGAAGTTTATGCGCAGGGTTACCATTTACCTTCTATTTTTTACAATATTCAAACAAAAAGGTTCAATGGGCCAGTTGGTGTGCATTGTTTGTTATTGTCTTAGGAGTATTGCTATCAGAATCTCGCGCCGGGTCAATTAGTATATTTACCGTATTAGCAATTTACTTTATTCACCAAAACAAGATTAAGTTCCACTATAAAAAACATATCGGTAGCTTCTTACTCTGTCTATCCTTTCTGCTGATTAGCATATTTGTCATTTCTGTAACAGTCTATCATCTAAAAAAGATTCGGCAGATGGTAGATTATTAATATGGCGTTGCACATGGGAAATGATAAAACATGAGCCTTTTACAGGATATGGAGTCGGAGGATTCAGCGCACACTATATGGATTATCAAGCCCAATATTTCAAGGAACATCCGGATAGTCAATTTGCAATTTTAGCAGACAATATTAAGAGTCCTTTTAATGAATACCTTTCTGTCGGAGTCCAGTTTGGTATTCTAACTTGGGTACTTTTGATAGCTGCTGGTATTTTCTTGATTCTTTGTCACAGGAAGCACCCAACCAAAGCAGGATATGTGTCTCTGCTCTCTTTACTTTCCATTGCAGTTTTTTCTTTTTTCTCTTATCCATTCACTTATCCCTTCATTTGGATTATTAGTGCATTAAGTGTTAGTACTTTAATAGGAAAAGCCTATGAAAATACCTTGTTTCAAAAAACAACAATTATAAAAAGAGGAATTGCTTTTTTCTTATTAATAGGAAGTTTATTTTTGCTTATTGAAGTGGTGAGCAGAATTAAAGCAGAACTGGAATGGGGAAAAGTAGCGCATATGTCGCTCTGTGGACGAACCAATGACATGTTACCACGATACCATAATTTACTACATACTTTTAGAAGAAATCCTTATTTCTTATATAATTACTCTGCCGAACTTTGTGTTGCCGAAAAATATAAAGAATGCTTAGCAATAACGGCTATTTGCTGTAATTATTGGTCAGATTACAATTTAGAATTAGTACAAGCAGAGGCATATATTGGCCTAAAACAATATGATGCAGCCAAACATCATTTAGAGAAAGCTACCTTAATGTGTCCTGTAAGGTTTATACCTCTTTATAGGTTACATTATGTCTACATGAAACAGGGAAAGGCAGAAAAGGCAAATAGGCTGGCTCAATTAATCATAGAAAAACCTATAAAAAAGAATTCTACAATCATTCAAAAAATTAAGGCTGAGATGAAACATCATTTATCGAGAAAAACATGTTTGTACTAAAAGCATACACAACAGTGCATTTGGAAGGCGAAAACATAAATAAGAATACGCCTTTTATGGTCGAAGAGATTGCCAAAACTTTAAAGGCAAACAAATAACGGACATAATTATAAACTGCGGCAATTATTGTCTGATTTACCGTTTCTCTTCGTCCAAGCAACCCTATAATCGCTTAATTTTCACTTATTGTTATCAGATTTTCGTAGGGACATCTTCATCGTTCCACCCGGGTAGAACGAACTGTCTACGTCTGTGACACGATCAGTTTACCTGGGTGCAATGATCAGTTCACCCGGGTGGAACGATGAAGATGTCGGTAAGATAATATAAGAATGTAAGGGAGATATGCTAAGGACATAAGTGTCACAACATACAAATGATAGGCAGAGTAAAATCAATACAGCTGTAGTCTGTAGCAGAAAGAATGATGAGAGACAACTTAAAAAAGGATGAGAGATACACTGTTTGGGAGCATATTATGGGATAAAACGATGAGAGACACCCTGCTCCGAAGGTATCTCTCATTCATTATTCATCTAGTTATCTGATCTTTACAGAAAGACAGTGAGACCGTGAGACTAAAATCTTTTTTTTATTTCTTGGGAGCGAGCAGATTATTCCTTATCTACAGAAAATTTAAAGATACACTGACTCATGTATTTTTCTCCCGGGCGAAGCACAGCCGAAGGCCATTCCGGTTTGTTCGGAGTATCCGGATACTTCTGAGTTTCAAGACATACGGAAGCACGCTGATTATATGTGATACCTTTCTTTCCTGTCAGAGAACCATCCAGAAAGTTGCCGGCATATACCTGAACACCCGGTTCGTTGGTATATACATCCAGTACGATACCCGTTTTGGGAGATTCGAGTGAAGCACATTTACGGGAAATATCCCCTTTGGCATTCAATACCCAGTTATGGTCATAACCATTTCCATTCTTCAATTGTACAAAATCGTAGTCGTTAATGCGTGCCCCTACCGGAGTCGGAGTGCGGAAATCCATCGGAGTACCTTCTACCGGAACAATCTCGCCAGTTGTCATGAATGTGCTGTCTACCGGAGTATAATAATCGGCATCCACCATCAACAAGTGGTCTGCATTGCTTGCTGCATCACCATCGAGATTAAAATAAGAGTGATTGGTCATATTTACGATGGTCGGCTTATCCGTTTCTGCTTCATAGCGGATATCAATTGCATTATCGTCTGTCAGTTTCATCAGGACTTTACAGGTAATGTTACCCGGGAAACCTTCTTCGCCATCCGCAGCGACATAAGTCAGTTCCACTTCTTGCGGATTCAGTTGCACAGCATCAAACACACGATACTGGAATCCATTGGGACCGCCATGCAGGCAATGACCGTAATTATTCTGAGGCAACTGATATTCAATGCTGTCCAATGTGAATCGACCTTGATTGATACGGTTTGCGTAACGACCGATGCTGGCACCAAAATCAGAAGGTTTGCTGATATAATCCTGAATAGAATCGAAACCTAAAACTACATCCTGCATCTTACCGTCTTTATCGGGGACCATCACAGAAACAATGCGTCCACCGAAATTCGTCACACAAACTTCCATGTTGTTCTTGTTACGAAGGGTGTACAGATCGGTTTTCTTACCACCTACTTCAGTCTGGAAGTTAGTTCTTAACAGGCCGGAGTCGGTTGGTTGCTCGGCTTTCGGGGTACAAGCAGCTACAAAAAGGGCAGAAACAGCCCATAATGCTAAATTCTTCATGGTTGATATAAGTATTATTATAAATTAGTTCAACGAACATCTTTTATTTAGATTGCAAAATTGGCGAAATTCTGATAGTTTGGAGGCAACATTCTTTCCAAATAATAGCACAAATCAGTCATTTCGCCAATGATGCAATCATAAACACTTATATCTTTCTAAATCAAAATGATTTATCTTATAACAAATTCAAGTAAACTGATTCCATCACCAGTTACTCCTTTGTATTCGGGAAAGCCGATATTCTCAACCGGGCCGCTCCCATCGGAATCAATGTAATCTCTTCTTTAGCGCCTTTCACCGCATCTTCTTCGGGCAATACACCGCAAAGTCCAGTTTCGTCAATCTGCCATTCGGGGATAATCCGGCCGGTAGCTTTCACTTCCAAAGGCACATTGGCCACCGTGAACGGGAAGTTATCAGCAGGCCAGGACTTACGAACGACTTTGAAGTTCTTCAAAGGCTCTTTCTTATCCAATACCAACGAATAGTTCCAGGGACTGTTAGCATAGATTTCAGTAGTAGGCCACTTCTTCGGGTCAGCACCTTTCTGCCATTTGGAGTCACCGATAGCCGTTTCACGACTGTCTTTTTCTATATATTTCTCGTCAATCTTCAGAGATAAAGTCAACGGACCATAATCCACACTTACACTGTTCTTATTGACTTGCCACGTACGCATGGACAAAGACATCGGAAGAGTCATTTCTACTTTATCACCATCCGCCCATTCGCGTTCGATACAAAGGTATTTACCGGATACAGGTTTCACACTGATCTTCTTTCCGTTGACACGCACTTCGGCTCCTTCAGTCCATGAAGGAATGCGGAGGTAGAACGGGAAATCGACCTTTTCATCGGTAGAAACGGTGAATTTGATGCCTTCTTCAAAAGGATAGTTAGTCTCTTCGTGAAGGACGATTTCTTTTCCATTACCCACTTTGATCTTTGCTTTGCAAGCAGCATAGATGGCAGCAGCAATACCGTTGTCGGGAGTTGCCAATATCAGATGTTCCGAAAAATAAGGCCAGCCTTGTGCATGGTTATGCTGACAGCAACGGCTGCTGAATGGATTCATGGAAAGGAACGGACCACGGTTGTCAATACCCGGATGATGGTTCTTTGAGTCACTGACAGTATGATTCGGACAAGTGATGTAGCGCAAAGCCTTGAAGTCCGGCATCACAGCGGCAGGATAAGAGTTGAAAGCTACTTCTTCGCAATGCTCAGCCCACATCGGATCACCTGTCATACAGAGCATGATCTCATCGGAAGCCATCTGTTCCACCAGTCCGCAGGTTTCCACTCCCTGACGAGGATCGATATATCCCAGACGGGCATTCTCGTCGGCACTGAACATACCGCCCGGAACCTGGCCAAAAGTGCGACGGATCAAATGATGTACATTATAAGAGGCTTTGAGCATGGCGGAATCTCCGGTCTGCATATAATAAGTGGCAGGTTCGCGGAAACACTGGGCGATGTTCACATTGTGCCAGTTGGGCAGGGAGGTTGATTTTGTCCAGTCGGCTGTATTGCGGTGAATCTTCTTGGCAAGGTCCAGCAGGAAGGCATCTCCGGTATGGTTATAAAGCCAATAGATACTGATGATGTTGTCACCGCCACGGCTGTTTTCCCAATAGTCTTCCAGAAGTTTATCGTCGGGAACAGTCATCTGCCATTTGAAGTAGTTCGTCATCAGGTCAATAACCCGTTGGTCCTGAGAATATTCATAATAAGATTGCAGACACCAGAGCATAATCATCTGTGCCCACAATTCACGCTTGCCGTTCCGTTCGTTGACAGGACCGAAGTATCCATCGGGCTGGCAACTGGCAAATACACCTTCAATCCATGTTTTTGTTTCTGCAATCATCTTCGGGTCATTCAGGATATAGGCAAGGTTGCCATAACCTTTCAGCCAGTAAGGTACTTCTTCCCAGCCATGATCACCACCGGTTGTCAGCCAGGCGTTATTATCTTTCTCCAGCCAGGCACTGATTTCTCCCAGATGTCCGGTCAGCCCGTCACGTTGCAGTTCGAGGTACTTCTTTACCCAGCCTTCCGGCTGGATGCTGCCGACAGGCAGCTTAATAAAGTTCAACGGACGGAGCGGGGCCCGATAGCTCACATAATTCACATTCGTCGATTCTGTGTCGGGGCGGTCCATCACCCTTACAGACTCACTGGCAGTGCGTGTAGTAAAAGCTGCTGTCAGTAACCCGACAGTCAGCAGCGTACCCGCAACACCTATTTTAAAAGATCGTTTCTGTTTCATTTTGAATATTTTTTTGGAGATACTACCGACTTTTTAGTCAGCCTTGTTTTAATTCGGTTTATTTATAATTATAAATCAATTCTCCGCCTTTTATCAGTTCATTGTGAGATATACGGTAGTCAGCAATCTTTTTCCCGTTGAAATGGATACTTTTGATCGGTGCGTCTTTCTTTTTCCGTCCTTCTGTCTGAATAGTAAGTACGTTTCCATTCGTCAACCGCAACAGTACCCTGTCGAAAAGCGGAGAGGTCAGATCATAGTATTCATCTCCCACAAGCAGAGGATAGAAACCCATTGCCCCGAACACGTACCAGGCACTCATCGTACCGTCGTCTTCGTCCATTTCGGGACTATACCCTTCGGGGGCATTCTTGAATGCCTTACCCAGATAAGGAGTCTTAAATTCCGAGTTGCCTCCATATTTATGGATCATCGGTTCGGTCATCAGACTGCGTACTATCTGCTGGGTTTTCTCCGGTGCCCCAAGTCGGTTGAACAGGTAAGGAACATGGATATCCGGTTCGTTTCCCTGATTATAAAGGTGATGGTCGAAGAAATAGGTAAGTTGCAAACGAAGAGAGTCCTGCCCTACCCATTCTATCATTTTATCAATGTATTGTGGAGCCGCCCATCGGTATTGCCAACGGGTTCCCTGATAGAGTCCGTTGTTCTTCATCACTTCAAAAGCGGGAGTCACATTCATAAATTCCTTCTTCCATGTTTCTTCAAAAAGAGAGACCGAACGTTGCCGGTATTGTTCGGAATCCGCCTTTTCACCGATGATTTCCGCAATCTTTGCCATTGCCCACAAGTCATATGCCGATTCCATCTTCTGGTCGGGCGAACGCATGGGCAACCGCTCCATTTCCTGCTTCATACCAGCGTATCCTTTACGGAAATCAAGGTTGGTAATTCCTTTCCGGTAAGCGTCCAACAAAAGAATTACGGCATGTTCCGTACGTACTGTCGGGGTAGACTCGAATCCGGTGGACCAGTCTTTCTTTCCCGTTGCATACAGATGAATCAGGGAAGTCGCCATATCCCGCATCTTCGCAGGTTCGGTCAGTACCAACAAAGGAAATTTAGTGCGGAAGGTATCCCATAACGACCAGTTACTGTAATATCGGAAGTCTTCTGAGATATACACTTTTCCATCCGTACCCAGATAAGCTCCGTCCGGAGAACTGACATCCGCCGGACTCAGGTAAGTACGATACAGGGAAGTATAGAAAATGACCCTGTCATCTTTCTTGCCTCCTTTGACGTCGATAGCTGACAATTGTTTTTCCCACTGATCAGCGGTCCGGGATTTCACATCTTCGAAGTCCATCTTTTCCCAACGGGCACATTCCCAGCTCGCCAGTTCGGAACTTAACGCAGACAGTCCGATACGGACTTCCACCGAACGTACCTTTTTGCCAAAGGTAAGGCAGGCAGTCGTCTCTTTCTGTTCTTCCAACTGGAAAGGCTGGCTGGTATTTAAGGAGAAATAGAGTTTGTAGCATCCATGTCCGCAGACGTTCTTTGCCTGTACATAGCCTTCGATGCAAGTTTCCGATATACGTTTGTAATGGCAGGTAGCTACGTCTTCAAACGTAGAGGCGAAGTCTATCCAAAGGGCAGCGGAAAGGCTTCGGGGAAATTTATAGCGTTCCACCGCCATAGCGTTGGTCGCTGTCAATTCAGTTTTGATACCATTGGTAAAAGCTGTCGAGTAATATCCGGGAGTTGCTTTCTCGCGGGACTTTTTAATATGCAATTCCTGTGAAGGAGCTACCGGACGAATGCGCAGGTTTCCTCCTCCGCCACTACATCCCACTCCGGAGAGGCGGTTGACAGAGATACCGGAGACTTTCGTCACTGCATAATCATAACCGGCATGGCTACGCGGATCATTATCCGGACACACACAAACCATTCCGAAAGGAGCGGCAGCGCCCGGAGCTACCTGTCCGTTATCACCGGAAGTACCGATAAACAAGTTGACATACTTTGTATTTTGTGCAACTGACGGTGTCATGATAGATAACACGACTAAAAGAAGGGCATACCATCTGCTTCGGTTGTTTTTCATGCTTCTAAAATAGTATCATCCTGTCACTCTTCGCTACGCTCTGAATGACAGGATAGGATAAACTAATGATATAATATACTTATCTTTAATTCTTGTTTACAGAGAACTTAAAGATACACTGACTCATATATTTCTCGCCCGGACGAAGTACTGCCGAAGGCCATTCCGGTTTGTTCGGAGTATCGGGATACTTCTGAGTTTCGAGACATACGGAAGCACGCTGGTTGTAAGTGATACCTTTCTTTCCGGTCAACGAACCATCCAGGAAGTTTCCTGCATATACCTGAATACCCGGTTCGTTAGTATATACATCGAGTACGATACCAGTCAGCGGTGATTCGAGAGTAGCACACTTACGGGTAATGTCGCCCTTAGTATTCAATACCCAGTTATGATCGTAACCGTTACCATTCTTCAACTGTACGAAATCGTAGTCATTGATACGTGCGCCTACCGGAGTCGGAGTGCGGAAGTCCATCGGAGTTCCTTCAACCGGAGCGATCTCGCCTGTAGTCATGAAGGTACTGTCTACCGGAGTATAATAGTCAGCATCAATTGTCAGCAGATGCGCCTCATTACGGGCTGCGTCTCCGTCAAGATTGAAGTAAGAGTGGTTAGTCATATTCACAATGGTCGGCTTGTCGGTTTCCGCTTCGTAACGGATATCGATCGCATTATCGTCTGTCAGCTTCATCAACACTTTACAAGTGATATTTCCCGGGAAACCTTCTTCGCCATCTTCTGCCGTGTAAGTCAATTCCAGTTCTTGCGGATTCGGCTGAACGGCATCAAACACACGGTACTGGAATCCTTGCGGACCGCCATGCAGGCAGTGACCGTAATTATTCTGAGGCAACTGATACTCAGTACCGTCCAAAGTAAATCGACCTTGGTTGATACGGTTAGCATAACGGCCGATGCTTGCTCCGAAGTCCGAAGGCTTGCTGACATAATCCTGAATCGAATCGAAGCCGAGCACTACATCACGCATCTGTCCGTCCTTGTCGGGTACCATCACTGAAACGATACGACCACCGAAGTTCGTTACACAAACTTCCATGTTGTTCTTGTTGCGCAAGGTATACAAATCTGTTTTCTTTCCATCCACTTCCATCTGGAAGTTACTTTGCAATAAACCGGAATCCGTTATTTTCTCGGCTTTCGGTGTACAAGCTGCCATTAAGAGGGCGGCAACTGCCCATACACATAACTTTTTCATGGTATTCTATTAATTGATACTATTCAATAAATCTACTTTGCCTTCGTTAACCAACTTAAGAATCAGTTCTCCGAAAAGCGTATTCTGCCAGGCAAACCAGGCACGGGTGAAGTTCTTCGGATCGTCTTTGTGGAAAGATTCATGCATAAAGCCTGTTCCGGCATCGGTATCCATCAGCATTTTGATACAGGTTTTGATTTCCGCATCATCCTTGCTGGTGAAGGCTTTCATCATGATACTCATCGGCCACACCATATCATAACCGATATGCGGTCCGCCGATACCTTCGCCTGCCTTGCCTTTGAAGAAGTAAGGATTGTCTTCGCTCCACACGAATTTACGGGTATTCTGATAGATAGGATCGTTTACATCTACATCACCCAGATAAGGCATGGCAAGCAGGCTCGGTACATTGGCATCATCCATCAGGAAGTGATTTCCGAAGCCGTCTACCTCAAAAGCATAGATTTTACCATATTTCGGGTGGTTGTATACCGCATATTTCTTCAATGCTGTCTCTACTTCCTTTGCCAGGTCTTTGCATTCCTTAGCCAAAGCAGTCTTCTTATTTACCTTATCAAGTATTTCGGCTGCTTTGCGCAATGAAGATACGGCAAAGAAATTGGAAGGTACCAGATATTGAAGAGTCGTCGCATCATCCGAAGGACGGAAGCAGGAGACGATCAGACCAACCGGTTTCACTGGTGCTCCGAGTCCGTCATTATTCAATGTATCCAATGCACGTTCTGTCTTACGCTGGAATTTATACGGGCCAACTCCGTCTTTGCGCTGTTGTTCCTTGAATGTTTTCAGCACATTGGTGATAGCCTGAATCCATTCTTCTGAGAAGATGCTGGCATCTCCGGTTGTTTTCCAGTAGTGATAAGCCAGACGCAGCGGGTAGCAAAGTGAATCGATTTCCCATTTACGCTCGTGCAGTTCCGGCTTCATATCGGTCAGGTCACTCATCCAGTGATTGTCTTCAACGGCACCGTCATTAAATGCGTTTGCATACGGATCGATATTGATACATTTGAACTGGCGGAGGATAACACCTGCCAGCATCTCTTTCAGTTCGGGATCGGAGTTTGCCAACTGCACATACGGCCATACCTGCGCACCCGAGTCACGAAGCCACATTGCGTGAATGTCGCCCGTATAAACGAATGTATCCGGTTTGCCATCCGCGCCTTTGCGGAAGTGTACGGTAGTATCGATGGTATTGGGGAAACAGTTTGCGAACATCCATGCCAGTTTCTCGTTTTTCAGAAGTTTCTGCACACGGATGATTTCCTTTTCTACCGCATTCGAACGGAAAAGACGTTTGGAAACTTCCGGACGATTGTCTTTCTGAATAGCGTCCGTCACACATACATGCATTCCGGACATCGTATTTGCAGCCTGCATCTGACCGCCACAAAGGAGCATGCCTGCCAGCATACCCGCACTGATATATTTTACTTGCTTCTTCATAAATTACTTTTTCTTTTTAAATTCGTTGGAGAAAGAATAAGGGAAATCGGTTTCTTTGGTACCACGCTGCTCATTGGGTTTGGAATCCATCTTGAAAGTGATGGAAGCACCGTTCATAAGGTCCTCGTGAGTCACGTAGTTCTTTGTATGGTCTTTGCCGTTCAAGGTCATGGAAGAGATATAACGTTTGTCGTCTCCGTTATTTGGAGCGGAGATGGTTACTGTCTTTCCATTTTCAAGATGCAGCTTCATCTGTTTGAAGTAAGGAGTACCGAGAATATACTCATCCGTACCCGGACATACCGGATAGAAGCCCATAGCAGAGAACACATACCACGCAGAAGTCTGGCCGTTGTCCTCATCACCACAATAACCGTCGGGAGCAGGAGTATAAAGCTTATCCATCACTTCACGAATCCAGTGCTGCGCTTTCCACGGCTGACCGGAGTAGTTGTACATATACAGCATATGCTGGATAGGCTGGTTACCGTGTGCATAGTTACCCATATTCATAATCTGCATCTCACGGATTTCGTGGATGACACCGCCATAATAGCTGTCGTCAAAGACAGGAGGCAG
Organism: Bacteroides sp. MSK.20.82; assembly: GCF_019052485.1. Lineage (NCBI taxonomy): Bacteria > Pseudomonadati > Bacteroidota > Bacteroidia > Bacteroidales > Bacteroidaceae > Bacteroides > Bacteroides sp. MSK.20.82. The sequence goes on along the minus strand of NZ_JAHQUN010000030.1, from coordinate 43,433 downwards.
GATAAATACAGAGTCCATCATCTGGTTGAAGCCGTCTTTTCCGCCCATCAGGTCGATCAATCCCTGAGGATCATGGAATACGGACCAGGTATAATGCCAGCTGTTTCCTTCGGTGAAAGCGTCTCCCCACTTCAACGGGTTGAACGGAGACTGGAATTTGCCATCCTCATTCTTGCCGCGCATCAGTTTATGTTCGGGATCATACAGATTCTTATAGTTCATGGCTCTCTTTGCAAAGATCTCAATTTCCTTTTTAGGCTTGTTCAAGGCCTTACCCAGCTGATAGATACACCAGTCATTATAAGCATACTCCAGTGTGCGGGCTGCATTTTCATTGATGCCTACGTTGTAAGGAACATAACCGAGCTTATTGTAGTAGTCATAGCCCAGACGTCCGGTAGAAGAAACCTGCGGATGTACCGCATTAGCTCCGTGCTTTACAGCTTCCCAAAGGGTTTCGATATCATATCCTTTCAGACCTTTCAGGTAAGCATCGGCAACTACTGAAGCCGAATTGTTGCCAACCATACAGCCTCTGTGTCCCGGGCTTGCCCATTCCGGCAGGAAGCCGCTTTCTTTGTAGGTATTTACCAATCCTTCCTGCATCTTCATGTTCATAGACGGATACATCAGGTTCAGGAAAGGGAAAAGACAACGGAACGTATCCCAAAAACCGGTATCGGTAAACATATAGCCGGGAAGTACTTCACCATTATAAGGACTGTAGTGAACGATATCTCCTTTCGCGTCTATTTCGTAGAAGCTTCTGGGGAAAAGTACCGAACGATACAGGCAGGAGTAGAAAGTACGCAAATGGTCGATATCATCATCTTCCACTTCGATGCGTCCCAAAACGTCGTTCCATACCTTACGGCCTTTTGCCGCAATCTGGTCTATGTTATCTTTGCCCAACTCTTTCAAGTTCAGTTCCGCCTGTTCGGGGCTGATGAAAGAAGAAGCTACACGTACATTTACCTGTTCGCCTTTACGGGTTTTAAAGCCGATCAATGCGCCGGCATGCTTATCGTTGGCTTCCAGTTTATTGGTATCGATGTTACCATTGGCAACAGCTGCCGTATAAGTAAAAGGCTTGTCAAACTCCAGTACGAAGTAATTCTTGAAGTTTGCAGGAACACCGCCGCTGTTCTTGGTCGTATAACCGATAATCTTGTTTTCCGAAGGGATGACTTTCACAAACGAACCGTTGTCGAAAGCATCTACAACTACATAAGAGTGATCGTTCTCAGGGAAAGTGAAGCGGAATGCTGCCGCTCTTTCTGTCGGAGCAATCTCGGTTACTACATCATGGTCGGCAAGGTATACTTTGTAATAGTAAGGAGTAGCCGTTTCTGCTTTATGCGAGAACCAGCTGGCACGCTGATCCTGATCGAAAACGGCTTTACCGGTAATCGGCATGATGGAGAACTGACCGTAATCATTGATCCAGGGGCTGGGCTGGTGGGTTTGTTTAAAACCTCTGATTTTATCGGCATCATAGGTATATGCCCAGCCATCCCCCATTTTTCCGGTCTGGGGAACCCAAAAGTTCATTCCCCAGGGAAGGGCGATAGCGGGATAAGTGTTTCCGGTAGATAAGGCGTGCTTGGACTGAGTACCTACCAGCGGACTAACATAGTCCACTGGTCCGGTAATCGTTTTAGCATCCATATTCCACGCACTAAATAAAGTAAAAGCTAATAGAGCGAGTTTTTTCATGGTGTTCTTGTTTTATTTAGTTAGTTTTTCTTCAAGCATCTTTATAAAATAGCCGCCAACTACGGAACGCGCCTGGAAACCTCTCTGAATCGGATTGTCCGTAAATACCCAGTCGGACATCGGAACGCGGGTAGTCGTTTCATCCATAAACAGATATACCGGTTCAATAAACTTCTCGAAAGTAGCTTTGTCCTGTGCCATGGTAGCTGTCCACATGATCCAGTCAGTCTTGGTATAAGTTTCACGGTTATCCAGCGGAAGGCCGTATTTATTTTGCTTCGTAAGATAATAAGCAATTTCTGTCTCAGCAACTTTTTCCGGGAAAATCTGTAGTTTCAGCAATTTGTCCCACACCAGATTATACTTCTGGCTCCAGGTTCCCGGTTTATCGAATGTCAGACGGTAGTGGTCGCCGTCATCCGCCATCTTCACCCATTCGGCAGCCATTTCTTTCGCCTTCTTCGTGTACTTTTCAGCAATGTCTTTTTTGCCCAGCATATCTGCCATGTAGCCGTAAGAAGCAATACCCATGATAGCCTTGATAGAAAGATTGGCATTGTGCGCAAAGTGTCCGGCAAAGTCATCCGTACAAAGTTGGTTCTCCGGATCAAGACCATACTCTACCAGATAATCCGTCCAGGTTGTCAGAGTTTCCCAATGCTTTTGTGCGTAGTCGGCATTTCCTTCTACAGCAGCAATCGCTGCAGCAAGGACTACCATATTGCCAGATTCTTCGATTGGCATATCGCCTCCGTAAGTCTGGCCGTTAGCCAGCGGATATGTACCTACGTCGTGAGCAGCAAACGGTTTGGTCCATTTTCCGCTTTCACTATAATAGAAGATATGGTTCATGGTAGCTTTGACCAGTTCCGGATTGTAAAGCAGAAGCAACGGAGCTCCCGGATAAGTCAGATCGACTGTTCCGATGGAACCATTACTGAAATTCTCTTTGGAAAGGAATACCAGGTCACCATTCGGAGCTTGTACCAGTTTATGGGCAGCTAATGCCTGACGATAAGCCAGAGCGCAAAGTTCGGCATACTTGCGTCCGCCGGCCGCTTCAGCCTCCGCCATCAGTTTCTTATCGAAAGCTGCACAATTTTTCATTTGAGTCTTATATTCCTGTTCTGCTTTCTGGAATTGTGATACGATTGTTTCACTGCCTGTACGATTCCAGTAAGGACGGAGGTTTTCACCAAAGTACTGGATAGAGTAAATATCATCGTAACCGATCAGCAGGTGTCCGTTCGCTTTCTTTGTTTCACCCAGTGAGCGTACTAAAGCTAGTTTGTCATAACCATTGGTGGTAGGAGCTTCCAGTTTGTTCTCTGTAAAGCTTTGGCGAAGTTTCTTTCCGTCACCGATAGCATAGGTGCTGTTCTCTTTTTCAGCAGCCAGGTAGAAGTGTCCCCAGTCAATACGTACATCGTCACCTTTCTTTTTCAGGATGTCCTGATTACGGCTGCCGGTACGCAGGAACAACAGATCACCGTCAGTAAAGCTGTCGGCTACGGATTCCTGATGAGGCAGATCGAGTGCCCATTGAGGAGCAGCTTCAAAATAGAGTTCAACTTGGTGCGCCTGTCCGTCGTTAGAAATGACTTCATAAGAAATATAGTTGACAGGGCGTGCCATCAAGTCCAGATTGTCCATAAACAGGGGCGCGGTAAATGTCAAATTCAAGTCTACCGGACCACAAGTGAAGTTATAATAAGTCTGCATAGGTTGAACATCGGCAGAAGTCTGCTGTGCAGTCTGATTGAAGTAACGGTTATTATCCAATTCTACCAGCAAACCAAAATCCAGCAAGCCATTCGCTCCACGGTTGTGACAATAAGCGGCAATCAGGTTTTCTCCCTGTTTCAGGGACGCTACCACTTCTTCCGATAACTTCACCTGTACGTGCTTCTTACAAGCGTTTCCTGTGTCTACAACCTTTATTCCGTTGATATAGATAATCACATCATCATCATGAGAATATTCCAGATATACATTCTTACCTGTCAGGTCTTCCTGAATATCAGCAACACGGCGTACCCAGATAAATTCTTCACCCCACTGGGTCTTGGCTACATGTTCGTTCTCCATGGTTCCGAAGGCACCTTCACCTTCTTTCCAGGCAGCATCATTGAAGCCGACATTTTGCCATCCGTCGGCAGGTTGCTGAATTGTATATTTTCCTGTCCAGTTACCTTGTTCCGAAGTTTTCACCAGAGGTCTCAACTCCAGTTCCTCCGTTCCCATAAAGCGGTAAGTCTGTCCGTCGACTTTAGCTACACCGATTAAAGGGAAATCTTTACCGCTCCAATGTTTGACCGAACCGTCGTATAAGTTGTCCGTGAAAGACCATGCACTGGTATACGGGTCTATGCTCACCAGCGGATAAGCCGGAGCACGCAACTCGCTCTTCACATGCTGTTCCAGCTGGGTCTCACAGCTACAAAATACAGAGGCTGCTCCCAGCAACAGCGTCATCAGTTGTTGTTTCATAATTTAATTACCTGTTTTATTTAATCTATTTACCATTCTATTGACACATTCACACCGGCAGGATCGTTCTCGAAACTCAACAGAAGAGTTTTTGATGATTCATCCCATTCCGGTTGTTCCTCTTTTCCATTCACACGTATTTTCTCTGGTTTACGAGGCAAGAGGACTCTTGATACATTAGTTGTATTTATCGGGCTTTTGGCTACAAAAGAGTAACTTTGTTTGCTGACTTTCTCATCATAGATACGAGAAGCTCCGCAGAGCACTTTGGCTTTTATTTTACCGGATACTTTATTCAGATCATAAAGATACCCCTGTTCACCCGGTTGGATTTGTTTGGAAGTCAGTACCGGCAGGTCTTTGTCAAACAGGTCGATATATAATCCGGATAACGTCAGTGGCTCTTTGGAAACGCTTTCGTCCATGACAGCAGCAATGGTATATGGACCACGTTCTACAATGAAGCTGTTCTTGGTTTCTATCTCTTTGCCAATCTTTTTCTGATAAGCGGATGCGATCGTTTCAAAATATTTCTGATCGTTTCCGGCTTTCAAAACAAAATGTTTGGGGTCTTCACGCATCACAATCACCGTTCCTTTACCATAGCGGTAAGTTCCTTCACCCGGATTACGGGATAGATTCATCTTCTCGAACAGGTGTTCCGAAGGCGCTTTATATTCATTTCCATCTGTATTCCACCATTCCAGTACCGTTTGATAAGGGTCGATATCTTCTCCACAATAGATAAGTATTCCGCCCTTCTTCACCCAATCAGCCAAATAGTTGTGATATTCCAGTTTCATCGGTTTCATGTTTGAATAAGACATGACAAGTATGTGGAGTCCTTTGAAAGTTTCTTTGAAAGGGGTATTTTCCATGTGTACCAGCTCTACCGGAATACCACGCTTCAACAGAGGCAAAGTTTGTCCGTAGAAACTGGAAAATTGCGGATCATCGTAACCGTTATGATTCGGAAAACGTTGAAACATCAGTGAGTTTGCCATCAGTACACCGATGCCCTGTGTACCTGTAATCTTTTTATCGGAAGTACGGATATCATTCAGTGTATTAACCATTGTCTGCATCTGGGTGGAATAAGAGCGGGGAATGCGTTCTTTCTGATCCGTTCCCGCTATCCGGTACAGTCCCTGATAGATACGGTCCGGCCAGGGCATTACTTCGTAGGTATCTACCATAGGATACATCAACTGTGCTGCAAAAGTGGCCTGATAATTGATTTTATAGTCCAGCCAGTCTTTCGCACGGTCTTCGATCGGGTCTGTCAGGAAATACATTTTCCGGTTCAGCGGTGCAGTCATCGACTTCATACACCCGTATTCCAGAAACGCATTCTCGAATACACGTTCTTTCTGCACGCCGTTATAGAAATTCGGTTCGCGGGCAGTCCCTGTCCATACCTGGGCAATGTAGCCGTCTACACAATCCAATGAAGCCAGGCTGGCTTCCGGACTTACAATCTGCCAGGAAGTATAATTAATCAAAGAATGCGTCGGCACATAACATTTGATATCCAGTCCTTTCGATTTTCCGTATTCTTTGGCATAAGTGAATATCTTATCCAGCGCATTATAGTACAGATGATATTTCAGTTTGTTGGAAAGGTATGTGTTTTCGGGAGATTCGTGCTGAGCTCTCCAGGGGAAATTATAATATTTCTGCCATTCGGATTTAAAAGCTTCGCTATATCCGCCACGCATCCAAAACTCCGGTTCTTCCAGATATATGGATGTTATCCCGGCGTCAATCACCCGTTTGATCTGTGTTTCCTGCATATAGCGGATAAAACTTTCGGTAGGTACGATATAAGGGATCAGATGACCATGAGCTATTTCATTTCCATTACGGTCGCGCTGTCCTTCTTTCAGATGCCCGTCTACTCCATCCCATTTCCCCAGAAAGTAGTCCTTGTAGTCTCCCCAGGCAACTCCGGTCATAAATTCCGTCAGATAACCTTTGTCTCTCCATGACTGAATGCGTTGTTCAAAAGTTACTCCGGGCTTATCCAGTGTACCATATACCATCGTGGCATCAGCACGTACGTCTGTTTCGGGTTTCCAGGGTTCAGAAGTCTGAAACGTGGTCTTTGCTTCTTTGCTTTTTCCTTTTTGCGCATAAGTAGCATGATTGCAGGCAAGAAGCAAGCCGAGAGCAATCAGTAAATGTTTATTGTTCATGATATTCAGGTGTATTTTCATTTTTATATCTGGTCGTTGCCCCGTTTCTCTTCGGATTATTTTTCTGCCGGAAACAGAAGCATCAATGCCGGTATACCGGAAGCCGAGTAGCTGTCTATCTCAGCACCGGCCGGTAATGCTTTCTCATATTCTCCGCCACATACATTACGTGTCTTATCCCTGTTTGCCCAACCGGACTCGATATTACGTTTCAGGAACGGGATATATTGTGTTTGTCCGCAATCGTATACCAGCATAGCTATGTATTCTGCAAAAATAGCCGTATAGATACCTTGCTCGATTCCTCTTTCAAAGGGCAGCAGGTTATGCTTCGCAGACATTTCATTGACTGTATAGTCTGCTGCAAGGATTGCATTATCCAGGTAGCGTTTTTCTTTAGTCGCTTTGTAAAGCAATACGGAAGCACCGATAAAGGTAGCTTGATTATATACATGCGCTTTCCAGGCAGGATTACCGTTGCCATGACGACTATCAGCTATCCGGCCCGTCTTCTTGTCCAACAGGTTTTCTACTCCCCATTCATAAATCTCTTTGCCTTTAGCCAAATACTGTTCTCTTGTCTGATACTTGGGTGATTCTTCGGTTGATTCTTTTCTCTTCTTCGGAACATTATTGTACAGTGTAAGTGCTGCTACCACGGTAGGGAAATTGATACAAGCCATCTTTCCGTCCCCCGGTCTGTTCGGCTTGGGATTATGGATCGGCTGCCATTGCCAGAACATCCCTCCGTTCTCTTTGTCATATGATCCTGTATCGCCTACTTTTTTAGAACCGTACCATACACGGCTGAAGCTCTCTTCAGACAGTTTCAGATATTCATCCACACCAAACAGTTCGTATGCACGTGCCAAAGAGATCGTCCACCACATGATATCATCATAGATAAACCATCCGGTATTTTCATTATTATTATCGAAATCAAAGTGACAATATTGGGCTTTATTTCCAGCGAATATCTTTTCGCAGAGCTCTTTGTAATAGGCTCTTTTCTTTTTATCTTTCTGAGCCTTCGCCAGTTTATAGGCGTTCATTGACATATCCCAGTAAATAGGCTGACACCAGATAGCAGCTGCGCCATGACCACGGTCTACCGCCTGTTCATAGGCCGAAGTCGTTTTATAGATATATTTATCCGGGTCGAGCAGCGTATTATTAAATCCTTCGTATGCCGCCCACACGTCTTCATTGGTGTAAGACCCTGTCTTCTGGTTCGTTTTTTCTGAGCTATCAGCCGCCCATACACTAGTAGTTGATATCGCCAGCAGTAAAGCTACCGCCAAAAGAATTTTGCTTTTCATGATAGTTGATAAGTTTTAATATTTTTCCTGTTACAAAGATTGCAGAAATAGACGAAAAAGAACGATAATCTCTATTCAATAAAGAACAAATACAGACCAAAACACCCTTTTGCTATTTGCAAACGCAGATAATGACTTAAAAAAATCCCCTTGCCCTGCATTATGCAAAGCAAAGGGAAGCACTGATATAATTTAATACACTATTGAAAAATCTGCATTAATCACTGTGCGATAGTCGTACTTTCCACCCATTGATATGTTCCTTCCGGACCTTTTAGAGTAGCGACATGACGTCCTGTAATATCAGTGATTGTCGTTCCGGTAGGTTGTGCTCCCAAGACTTCAAAGTCCCAGGCTGCAACCAGATTCGGATCATTCGGATCTACGTCAACCTGCCCCATAGCAGATAAGCGAAGATCATCGCGACTTCTGATACCTTTCCATATACGCATATATTTGATATAACCGGAGAAGTATTCTTCACGAGTCGTTTTATCTGTATTCAAACGGCAGAAGGCAGTCATAGGCATTTTCTCTTCAATACAACCATTGTTAATATAAGTTCTCCAAGCCTCACCTACACGAATCACCTCGCCGGATTGCGAACCATTCACAAATACACAGGATTTAGTATGTTCCTGAGGTGGATCAAATCCCGGAACACCATTATCCGCTACAGCAAAAGCAAAGTGTGTCCATTTATCTTTGGGATTGTTTACGATGGCTCTCGGCTCCCACCATTCCGGATCTTTTGGACCTTCATTCTGCCAATGTGCCATAGAACCTCTCAGCCAGTGTTCATTGCCACCATTCACTTTACGATACTGAACACGCCAGCCGCTTCGGGGAGAATTAACAAATGCAGCAAGGAAGGTACTATTGTCTTCCCCTGACTTAGAACAGAATTCTTTGATATTTATCCAAAGCTCAATCGTAAAATTCTGATTATTATCATCACCAAATTTCACAAAATCCTCGCTATATCCAAAGTCGATGTAACCACCCTTATTACCATCCACAAATAAATTCCAGACAAGATTATCTTCCGGCCATGCAGAATTTTCCACTTCTTGCAGTTTCTTATCAGCAGCCGCAATGGCATCATCATATATCTCCTGCGTCATATCTGTGATGGCACTGGTTTTGATTCTGTCTGCCAAACTCTCCAAATCTTCCGCTGCACTTTCCAGTGTAGCCTTACCTTCTACCGGATATTGTCCCTGATGATTTCCCCACAATGCTTCATTAGCTATCATTTCTCTTAACTCATCTGCTTTTGCCATCAGATCACTAATGAACTTCTGGGCTTCCGGAGAAAGGTTATAGTATTTAGAGTTTTTGAACTCATCTATTGCCTGATTTACCTTAGCTATTGTAGCCTCAAAGGTCGCCTCATCAAACATCTCACCGCCCTTTACCTTGGTAATCAACTGGTCCAGTTCCGCTATTGCATTATTCAGTATCTCCTTGCTGGCTTCCGGAAAAGTTCCCGGCGCTGTTCCAAAGGTAGAGTTTTTCAACAAATATGACAAAGAAGTCCGATTGTCCTCTAATATGCTAAGTTGCGTATCAGATATATATTCATTATCTTTATCATCCGAACAAGCTGTAAAAGTCCATGTGAGGCAAAGCGCCATCAGAAGGGAAAGGAGCATACTCTCTCCCCATTTATTAATTAATTGTTTCATGTCTTTCATTATTTCTCTCTTTATTATTCCAGAATACGTTCCCACTTATAGGTACCTATAATTTTCGCTGTATGACGACCAGTCAAGTCAATAATCTCGTTATCTGTTCCCGATGGTTTAGATGTAAAGTCCCATCCGGCTGCCAAATCCGTTTCTTTTCCGGTTACTTCTGCTGTTCCTTCATAAGACTGCTTTACATAATCTGCCCCTTTTGCCGTTTTCCAGATACGGATTTTCTTCATATATCCGGAGAATCCTTCTTCATACAAATCATCGCTCACTCTCATGTAACGACCAAATGCAGTCATCGGTTTTGAGTAATCTGAATAATGTCCTGACTGATAAACTCTCGTTGTAGGAGAAACTGTTTCTTCTTTCTTCAACTCACCATTTAAGTATAATTTTGCACGTAATGTAGAATTGCCGTCCAAACCTTCATCGCTATATACTGCTACAAAATGCTGCCATTTATTCAAATCATCAGAAATCTGGAATTTCGGTTCCCAAAGATCCCTGTCACCATTGGTCGTATTCAATCCACCCCAAGTAGTACGGTAAACACCATTATCATCTTTACGCCAGTACATCATCCAGCCATTACGCCAGCTGCTGTCTGACATGTATGAGCACAGGAACAGGCAATTATCCCATCTGCCGCGCTCCGTAACCTTTACCCACAACTCTACGGTAAATGATTGATGACCTTGTTCTCCAAACTTAACATATTCTTCACTACGTCCGAAATCAATATATGAATTGCCGCCTTTACCATCAACAAACAGTTCTGCAGGTGTTGTTTCAGCATCTTCCGTACGAATAGTACCCTTAAACTTATCAATTGCAGATTTTGCACTGGCAACGTAACGCTGCTTTTCCTGCTCCGACGGAACAGGATTCTGATATTTGATCAACAGAACTGAACGATTGGCATCATCGATAGCATCTGTCAGGATGGCACGACTCTCTGTAGGATATTGCCCTTTCTTTTCTCCATATTCCGAGTTCTTCTGCAAATCCTTCATCTTATTAATCAGTTCTTCCAGCTGGTCAATATAGATATCTTCGACCTCCGGTGCTGCAGTATATGACTCGTGAGTCTCTTCCGTACAAGCTATTAGCTGAAGAGTCATTATCATACAAAGCAGATAGTACCATACTTTCTTAATAGAATATTTTGTATTCATTATTCTTTTCATTTATAGGTTATACTTATTTATCGGTTGGAAACAATAACATCAGAGCAGGGATACCCGAGGCCGAATAACTTTCAACAGCATCACCTTCTACCTGTAGCTTGGTATAGTCGCCTCCGCATATATCACGCGTTTTGTCTCTGTTAGCCCAGCCGTAATTAATGTTGCGTTTCACAAAAGGTATATATTGCGTCTGATCACAATCATATACCAGCATTGCGATATATTGCGCAAAGACCGCAGTATAAATACCTTGCTCAGCACCTGTCTCAAAAGGCAAGAGGTCGAATGTTCCCGAAATCGTATTCATCGTATAATCCGCAGCCATTACTGCATTATCCAGATACTGTTTTTCACCAGTCGCTTTATAAAGCAGCACCGAAGCGCCAATATATGAAGCCTGATTGTATACATGATCTTTCCATGCAGGATTACCATTACCATGTCTGCTGTCCGCTACCTGTCCGGTAGTAACATCAACGAGGTTCTCCACTGCCCAGGCATAAATTTCTTTACCTTTAGCCAGATACTGTTCCTTCGTTTGATAGCTCGGATGGGAGTCTGTCGATTCTGTCCTTCCGGTCGGTACGTTGTTGTATAATGTCAGAGCTGCCACCACAGTCGGAAAGTTGATACAGGCCATCTTACCGTGGTCAGCTTCGTTAGGATTCGGATTCTTGATAGGTTGCCATTGCCAGAACATACCACCTCCCAGTCCTTTTTCAGGGTCTGCATAAGAGCCGGTATCACCTACCTTCTCTGAGCCATACCATACACGGCCAAAGCTTTCTTCAGAAAGGCTCAGATATTCCTCAACTCCGAATAGCTCATAGGCACGTGCCAATGTAACTGTCCACCACATAATGTCATCATAAATAAACCAGCCGGTATTCTCGTTATTATCATCAAAATCAAAATTCGCATAATGAGCTTTATTGCCGGCAAACAGATCATCACAAAGCTGTTTAAATTTTTGTTCTTTCTGAGTATCACCCTCAGCCTTTGCACGCTTATAAGCATTCATTGCCATATCCCAGTAAGTCGGCTGACACCAAATTGCGGCAGCACCATTCCAACGGTCTACAGCTGCCTTGTCAGCAGTGCTACTTTTATATATAAACTTATTCTGATCTAACAGATGTTCATTAAATGCCTCATAAGCTTTCCATGTATCTGCGTTTGTATATTCAGGCACAATCTCGTAATCCGGAGTATAAGGTCTAGCTTCTTTATCATCATTACAAGACGACAAACAAAACGCACCTGAGACTAAGCATAATGCAGAAAATATATATTGTTTCATCATATATTGCGATTTATTAATCAATTAATTAAAAGCCTTCATTTTGAACCAGATTTTTATCAATATCAATTTCACTCTGCGGAATCGGAAAGAAGTATTGACGATCAAAATTACGGGAAGTGATTTCTGTACGTTTGTAGAACTCATTTCCATCATAGTTCACGTTCATACCATGCACTGGTTTGTTAAAGAACTCATTCGTCAGTCCCCAACGACGCACATCAAAATAGCGACAGTTCTCAAAGCTTAACTCAATGCGCTTCTCTTTCTGGATCAGTTTCATGATTTCACTGGTAGTGGTTGCTTTCGGCAAACTGGCAGTACCATATCCCGGAATACCTGCACGTTCACGGATCAGATTCATGTATTTCCAAATATCTGCATGACTTGGATCTACATATGCTAATGCTTCGATATAATCAAAGTAAATATTCGTCAAGCGGAGCAACACACAAACCAAGTTTTGATTACGGTCACCCGAATCCATATTCTTACGTACCAGATAGCCTGTACTGGTAAAGTCATTGTTACCCTGAGCCTTACCACAGTTTCCACTATAAGTGAAGTCAACTGTATAATCGCCTTCTGTACCTGAGAACCATTTAGAATTACTGAAAGTGATATCAGCATAGAAACGCGGTTCGCGGTTAACATACATATTGCGTGTTCCAGCCGGTGCATAAAGAGTACCATCTGCCGATTTATAGTCTGATGAAGAAGTGCCGTCCTCTTTATAGCCCGAAGCCTCATTGATAATCGGAGTGACACCATCAGCTGCATAGCCTGTAACAGGTGACATACCATTGGCCATAAAATAGGCATCAACCATCTCTTGTGTAGCTCCCAACAAGCTGCCACCTCTGTAATCATTTGTATTACCTGACTTATTGGGCATACGATCATACTGCATAGTACCTGCCGCATTATCCATACGATAAAAAATCATTTCTTTGTTATTACCCATTTCTGAGAATAACGTTCTGATAGCACGGCGATAAGACTCATAAGGATTGAATCCCTCAGCATCAGGGCCTGCTACCGATTTTCCTGATTTATCTGTATACATCAATTGGAAACGATTGCCATAATCAGCGAAGAATTTTTGACATTCAGTAACTACCTTCTGCCAGTCAGCCTTGATAGTGGCTGCATCCGGTTGACTGGGGAATAATCTCGTCCCATCCGGATTTGCCATATCGGCATAATAAGTGCACTCTCCATTAAACAACCAGCTGGCACGATAAGTCAATGCTTCAATTATAAATGCCTGGGCTATAGCCTTGTCTATACGTCCCACACCTGTTGTTTTATCTGACGAAGCATCTTCCAGCAGACCAGCATTCTGTGCTTCTTTCAATTCGGACACAATAAAATCAAAACATCTGTCTACAGTGCTACGAGACAATTGCAATTCATTACTGGGAGTATCCAAAGCATAATCGTCTTCCAAAACAGGCACAGGACCATATGTACGAACCAGATAGAAGTAATAAATAGCACGCAGAGCTTTAGCTTCAGCTTTCCATTGTGCTCTTTCCGATGCCGTAAGCGGAGCCTGATCTACATATTTGGTAAATACAGCAGATTCATGAATACCCGAATACCAGCTTTTCCAACGATACAATACCATTGTGTTTTCGGTTGCATCAATAGAGTTATTATTGATCAGTTTGGCTTTATTGCCTGATGAAGTCCATTCGGTTTCATCACTCGCTCCGGTCCATGGTCCCGGTGTACGATACAAGCTGGTTTCATGTACCTGGCGCTGATTAAACTCATCCGGCAAGAAGGTATAAACATTCGAAAGATATTTCAATGCTCCATCTCTGGTCTTAAAAATTTCTTCCAAAGATAATCGGTCATCGGGCACTTGATCAAAATAATCTGAACAGGAAGTAAGTGTTGTCACAAAAAAGAGTGATAACATACCCAATAGTATATAGTTATATTTTTTCATTGTTATTGGTTTTTAGAATGTGAAATTAACGCCTACAGAATAAGAGGTTGTATTCGGATAAGAAGCACCGTTATCTGTATTCAACTCCGGATCCCATAATTTGAATTTGCTAAGAGTAAACAAGTTTGTTCCCATCACATAGACTGCCGCATTTTTCAAACGTACTTTATTCACCCAGTCTTTCGGTAAGTTATAGGAGATCTGCATTGTTTTTAAGCGCAGGAAACTAAAATCACGAACCCACCATGTACTCGGCTGGAAATTGTTAATATTACTGGAAGTTTCAGCTCCATAGGACAAACGCGGGTAAAAAGCATTCTGATTCGGGTTATCTTCAGTCCAGCGGTCATCAATATTGCTATACAGATTACCGGAACCGCCACCGCCGTTAAACGGTTGAATACTGCTACCGCTCATTATACGTTCTGCATCATGAGTACCCTGAAACATCATACCTAATGAAAGGTTCTTCCAACCCAGCGTGAAGCCAAAACCGTATACCATAGTAGGTACATCACCACGGCAGATATAAGTTTTATCATAAGCGTCAATCTGACCATCATTATTAAGGTCTTTATACTTGATATCACCCGCTTTTACCGTACCAAACTGAGAAGCAAACGGCTTCGGAGTAGTAGCTTTATTTGCCTGGGACAAAGACTCCCAACGTGCCATATCATCAATTTCAGCCTGTGTAAACAAACCTTCTGCGATATATCCTTTTTTTCCTAGAATATTCTGTCCATATTGATTCATCCAATCATAGCGTTGTTCCGGTAATTCACCTTCAATCCATTTATCCTTATTATAGGTAATATTACCGCGAATAGCAAGCGTCCAGTCTTTATTAAATCTTTTATTGTATTCTACTGTAGCATCGAAACCTTTATTTTCAACAATACCAATATTTCCATAAGGAGCAGATGTATTATATCCTAAGAATGACGGAATAGAGTTTTCACGTTTTAACAAGATATTTTCACGGCGCTCTTTGAAGATATCGAAGATTATTGAAAGATCATCATTAAACAGTTTCAAGTCAATACCTAAGTCTTGTTTGCGTGCTTCTTCCCAAATCAAGTCCACAGCCATATTCAATGTTTCATATCCTGAATATTTCGTCCCGTTAGGTCCCAGTTTATAACCATAGTCTCCATTTTCTTTCATCTGATTCAAATACATGAAACGACGGTCGGAAACATCACTATTACCGACTTTACCGTCCGTATAGCGGATCTTCAGGAATGATACGACCTTTGACAGCGGTTCCCAAAACTTTTCATTTGAAATCACCCAACCAACACCATACGCAGGGAAAGTACCATAACGATTTTTAGGAGAGAAGTTCTCCGCACCATTATAACCAATATTGAACTCTGCAAAATAGCGGTCTTTCCATGAATAAGTAGCACGTCCGGCAATACCCATCATACGATAAGGGATGGCATCTTCCAGTGTTCCTTTGGGATAAAGAAGTTTCTGTTGCTGATTAAAGAGGAATAATCCGCTTACACGATGATCGCCAAATGCGCGGTCGTAATTTAAAGAAGCTTCCAGATATGTTTTCTTATTACCACTCGTTTCCTGCTTATAACTCAAGACATTGGTGCCCGTATAGATTCTTTGCAGAATCGGCTGTCCGTCCAAGTCATAAGGAACATTCGTATCCAAGAAATAATAAGTAGACTCTGCACGATCCTGATGAACATGTATTTCATTATATACATCGAATGCGTACATAGCTGTCAATTTCAATCCCTTAGTAAGCATATCCAGGTCTTGCGTAATGCGTAAATTAGAATAAATCTGATTCTTGGTCAGATTATCATATCCACGACGTGTAGCTTGTGAATAAGGGTTGTTGAAGTTGTTATTGGTGGAACGCCCCGGAATATATGCCTCACCGTTAATAAAGAACATTTTCGGATATTCTACCGGAGAAATGGACATAGCAGCATTATACAAGTCTTTGGAAGATATGGCCGGATAATTACCTTCACCCAGATAACCCTGAGCACCAATTTCCACTTTAGTTGTCGGAGTCACATCGATACTCAGATTGGTAGTAAAGTTATAGCGGCTATACTTCATCTTTGAATCAAAGGTATTGATGCTCTTATCTGTCACTGTCATACCAGTCTCATTGAAGTAGCTGACCGAAGCGTAGTATGAAACTTTCTCACTACCACCACGTACATTCACGTTAACACGACGATTGTGTCCCCAATCATTAAATATCTCATTCAGCCAGTCCACATTCGGATACAGATACTGGTCTTTACCTAAGATTGTATTCTGGATTTGTGAATCTGTAAATTTAGTTGCCAGTCCATCATTTCTTAACGCTTCATTAGCCGCCTTCATATAAGAGACACCATCTGTCAAATCCACCATTTTAGTGAAACGGGTAAATGATTCATAATAATCAGCACTAATTGTCGGTTTACCTATTTTACCCGGCTTTGTTTTGATTATGATTACACCATTCGCACCACGTACACCATAAACAGCAGTTGCTGATGCATCTTTCAAAGTAGTCAATGATTCGATATCTTCAGGATCAATATCGTTGAATGCACGTTCTACTCCGTCCACCAAAATCAAGGGAGTAGCCGTATTGGGAGTAGCAATACCACGAATCCAGATATCTGCTGCATCTTTTCCAGGCTCACCTGTACGTTGTACAGCAACTACACCAGCCAGACGACCGGCCAAGGTGGTAGTCAAACTAGCCGAAGGAGTTTTTATATCTTCCAGCTTCATACTGGATTGTGCACCGATATTACTGATTTTACGTTGTGTACCGTAACCGACAATCACAGTTTCTTCCAGTTCGTTTACCTGTTCTTCCAGTACAACATCATAGATATTTGTAGATGAGTTTATTCTTACCTCCGAAGGTTTAAATCCGATATAAGTAAACTTAAGAACAGCATTCTTCTTGCTGACACGCAATTCAAATAACCCATCCATATTGGTTATTGAACCATTGGTATCTCCATCCACAGTAACATTCACACCAATAAGTGGCTCTCCTTTGGTGTCCGTTACACGACCTGTGATTTTTCGAGCATTCTGTTGTTGCGCGGCAGAAACGGCAGCTGACTTTCCTGAGATAAAAACTTGTCTGTCAGAGATTCTATAAGTACAGGACGTACCTTCAAAGAGTTCAGTAAGGATTTCGTCTATCTTCTTGTCTTTGCTATCAATGGATACCTTACGATCCAGATTTATTGCATCATCCAAATAGAAAAAGACAAACTGGCTGGTTTTCTCTATTGTTTGAAAGACTTCTCTCAACGTCTTATTGTTCACGTTCACCGAGAGAGTTTTGAGCTGGGAATAATTATTGTTATTAGCGAAAGAATAACTTACTCCCAAAAGTAAGAAGCAAAGAAATAGCTTGAGTATTTTGCTCTTTCTTCCCTTAATTGAATTTTTCATATTAACAATGTCCAAATTTCTCATAATATTATTATTTTATAACTTAATACTTACAGGCATATGAGCCCCATCTGGATAATACAGCAGTATTATCCACTCTTTATAAAAATCGCCATAAATTCTTGAGATTTATTTTATTAATTACTATATTTTTCTGTGTCTATTTTTTCACGACCCGATAAGTTTTATACTGTCCATCATAGGCATAAGATATTGGTGCTACAAAGGTTAATCCATTAATTACTGTCTCAAAGTTGTCTTTCAAATCAATTTTTCCGGAACATTTTATCTTACTTAGCGCTGAGTCAAATTCGACATTTATTCCATAGTAAGTGGACAGACGTTTCAATACAATTCCCAAATCGGCACTATTGAAACAATAGAGACCATTTACCCATGAAATCATTTGTTCCACATCTACCTGTGAAATATTTTCCTTCCCTTCTACAGAACTGAACATCTGGTTAGGAGCTAAAATAGCTTTTGGGGTTTGCGTCGTCTCAACCTGCACACACCCTTGAGCCAGCACCACACTGCGAATTGGCTCAGATTCATAAGCTGTCACATTGAATTTAGTACCCAGCACCCTAACGTTCATATCTTTAGTACGTACATAAAAAGGACGTTCTTCATCTCTAGCTACTTCAATATAGATTTCTCCGTCAACATAGATTTCGCGTTTATCCTTTTCAAATTCTGTAGGATAAATGACTCTGGTACCTGCATTCACCCATACTTTAGAGCCATCAGAAAATGTCAGTACAGAACGCTTTCCACGTGGGATAACCAACTGATTATAAACCGCCAGTTCTTTTTTGGATATATTTTCTTCGTTAGCTTTAATTGCTACAGAATCATAGGTAATTGTAGTCTCTTTTTCTTTCAGACTTACGACTTTATCTTCTGCCAGAATCAACAATGTTTCCTCTGTAGCCGGTAATTCGGTCTTAGTCTGAACTGCAAATGTCGCAATATCAGGAGCCAAAACCGCCTGATAATTCTTTAATAAAAAGAAACTACCAACCAAAATAGCTACACTGGCTGCGGCAGTCAACCCTATCAGAAAAAAGTTTTTATGTTTAATCTTATCATTTTTAATATTTGTTGTCTGGATATCAGCCCACAACTCTCCCAGTTCCTGATCCGAAAGCAAATCACCTTCTGAAGTAGAAATCGTTTCTATATATTCTCTTGCCGCAAAATAATCATCTATATTAGAAGGAGTAGATTTCTCAAAACGATCCCAAAACTCTTGTATCTCTTCTGTTGGATATTTAACAGAAGAAATAAAAAAATCATTTTGAAGGAATTCTTCAAAAGTATATCTAGAAAAATCAGTATGTTTCAGTTCTGAATTAATCATTTTTATTGTCTTTACATTAGGATAACAGTTCTACTTTGATTTTATACTCACTTTTCTCAAACTATTTTCGATATTTTTTTGATGGGCAGGAAAAAGCTGAATATTCTTCTCTCCTATTCTCGCTTGAATAGATTCCGTACACGCCCCAAAGCCCGCTGGATAGAGTTAGATACAGACTGATAATTCATGTCCGTGATTTTACTAATTTCATCAATACTCATATCCTTAATATACCGATAATAAACAATTTCACGTTGCCTGGTGGTTAAGGAGGACATCATAGCATGCACCTTCATATGAGTATTCTTCTCTTGTTCCTTATTTATATAAATAGTTTCCGGAGTAGAAAAATGCTCTTCGGACTGGTCTTCTTTCTCATCAGCTTCGTCCAATGAAAAAGAATCAGATGTTTTCTTTAACGCATTAAAGAGTGTATTTTTCAGTGCCACCATCAAATAAGCTATAATGTTATCAGTAGGGGTTAATTTGGCACGGTTGGTGTAAATCTTCACAAACACATCATGAATACAATCTTTGACCAACTCCCTGTCCGAAGTATACAGTAAACCATATCGGAACAGCTCTTGTACAGTCTGATTATATATTTGAGAATACGCACTCGAATCTCCTTCGAGAAACCTCTTCCATAAAAGAGAATCAGAGAGAGTGTGTATATCTGAGGCCATCTATAACAAGTTTATGAGTTTACAAGGACAAAAATAAAACAATAAATCAAAAAAAAGCCCACCTTTATAGAAAAAGTTAATTGCAAAGAGAAAAGCCATCATTTCCTATAGATAAATAGTTTTCTCTTTGCAATTTCCCCAATACTTTTTCTATTCTGGATAAAGTGTCTGGATAAAATTTATTTGTTTAAACTTCAACTACATTTTATATGCTCATTTTTCATTGTAAAGAAATGAATAGCCATATGAAAAAACTTATCTGAAGTCCGGAGCAGCAGTCTCCAAGGAAGGTACAGCGCCTTTCACAAACGGCCAGCCACCTTTCCACTGCACACGATCCATCATCAATACACGGCCCTCCGGATTAGCAACACTGACCGCATGATAGAACATCCAATCGTTTCCTTTCTTATCTGTCACCAGTTCAGAATTATGCCCCGGACCGACAAATGCCTTATTCTTCTGAATCAATATCTCATGATGATTATCTGACATTGAACGCCCTTTCTTGTCAACATAAGGGCCGAACAGATTCTTCGAACGCCCCACAACTGTAGTATATGTGCTCTTCAAACCTTCACAGCAGCGGCCGATGGAAGCAAACAAATAATAATAACCATCCCGTTTATGAATATACGTACCTTCATAAGCAGTACCGGCTATTTGCTCTATTGGAGCACCTTTCTTCAAAGAGAGACCATCATCTGTCAGTTCCGTACCATATATTCCGTGGAAGCTCCCCCAAAAAAGGTATTTCTTTCCATTATCTTCAATATAAAAAGGATCAATGCAATTCTGTATATTGATTTCATTGCTCCGGAATAACTTACCCAAATCAGTAAATGGTCCTTCCGGCTTATCAGCAGTAGCAATACCAATACCACATGTCCACTCACCTCCCCAAGTGGACATAGAATAATACATTACGTATTTATCACCGATTTTATTAATATCCGGTGCCCATATTCTCCCTTTAGGTTCGAAGTTTGGACGGGTAGCATCTGTAAAAGCAGTACCTACATAATACCAGTTTACCAAGTCTCTTGATCGATGAATAGGTACATTTTTAATACTTTCAGTTGCGTATAGATAGTAATATTCATCGTCTCCTTTTATAATAGTAGGATCGGGCAAACTAAAGTTTATTACAGGATTAGCATATGTTTTAGCGCGAACAGGGGTTGCCAAAGGGCTAGCTCCTACTCCTTCAAAAGTCATACGGACAGGCTCTATTTTTCCGTCTTTATTAAAATACATACGGTCTATACAAGTTGCACGGCTGTTCGCTGCAGTTTCGCCCAACGGACGACGGTGATAAATGATATACCATTCATCTGATCCGGGACCTTTAACTACCGAATGATGACCAGCACCGGTTGCTATATTAGTATCTTGCTGCAGAATTTTTCCGACTCTTTCAAACGGACCGAACGGTGAATCCGCAATGGCATAGGCTACACTATAATCCGGACCTCCCCAGCCACCTTCCGACCACATAAAATAATATTTTCCATTATGTTTCAGCATAAACGGCCCTTCCACATAATTTTGGGGAGTCACTTCCTTATAGATAGTACCATCCTCAAAAGGTACAATACTCAATAAATCCGGTGCCATCTTCACCATATTACAATGTCCCCAACCACCATAATACATATAATATTGTCCATCATCATCCTTAAATACAAACTGATCAATCGGCTGAGCACCATTTACAATCTTATCAATCAACGGTTTTCCCAACGCATCTTTAAAAGGTCCTGCAGGATTGTCTGCTACAGCAACTCCAATTCCGCCTAACTCATTATTATTTTGGATATCATTGGCTCCGAAGAAGAAATAATATTTATCATTAGCATGGATTACTGCCGGGGCCCACAATGCACGTCTGAGCCAGCTGATATTTTCTTTGGAAAGTACTTTCGGATGCTTGGTCCAGTTTACCAAATCTTTTGATGAGAAAGCATCCATGAATATCTGATCATCATAAGCGGCAGAATAGGTAGGATAAATCCAGTATTCGTCTCCAAACACAATCCCTTCCGGATCGGCATACCAACCAGGGAAAATAGGATTACCACTCGTTTTCGGAAGCTTACTTTTGTTTTGGGCAGATATAGATACAGAACAGCAAATTACACAGAAAAGAAAAAGATGTCTAAGTTTCATATATTATTTATTTAAAAGTTCACTTCGCAAAGATGAGAAAAAACAAAGAAAAGTTTCAGAAATTACAGTTCATTTAACAACAAAAACTGACCATTCTACTTCCATTTGCATGATTTATCAATATTTTATGCTTACTTTGCATTGTCATTATCAAATGAGAAGTACCATGAGAAGCAGATTGTTTTTATTATCCATTATCTTATTAATCGGTGTCTCTTGCCAGCATAAGAAGGCTACAACAGAGAAAGAAACTGTAGCCGCAGGAAATACCTATACGAACCCGTTACTTGAACGTGGAGCAGAGCCATGGGCTATTTTTCATGAAGGCAAATATTATTATACACAGGGCTCAGAAAACAGAGTCATACTTTGGGAAACCGATGATATAACAGACCTCTCACATGCTACTCAAAAAGATGTATGGATACCCACCGACCCCAGCAACTCCTATCATCTGTGGGCACCCGAAATTCATCGTATAAATAACAAATGGTATATTTACTTTGCCGCAGACGACGGCAATATGGATAATCACCAGATTTATGTTGTCGAGAATGAAGCCGCCAACCCCATGGAAGGAACATTTGTGATGAAAGGACGCATACAGACAGATAAAGACAACAACTGGGCAATCCATGCCAGCACCTTTGAACATGATGGCCAACGCTATATGATATGGTGCGGCTGGCAAAAACGAAGGATAGACAGTGAAACCCAATGTATCTACATCGCTACTATGAAGAATCCATGGACACTGTCTTCTGACAGGATTCTCATCTCCAAACCTGAATATGAATGGGAATGCCAATGGGTAAATCCGGATGGCAGCAAAACAGCCTATCCGATACATGTAAACGAAGCACCCCAATATTTTGAATCAAAGAATAAAGACAAAGCATGCATCTTCTATTCAGCCAGTGGTAGCTGGACTCCTTATTATTGTGTCGGATTACTGACTGCAGACGCAAAAGCTAACTTACTCAATCCGGCTTCCTGGAAGAAGTCTCCGGTTCCGGTACTACAACAAGACCCTGAAAACAATGTATACGGTCCCGGCGGAATATCTTTCACTCCGTCTCCGGATGGGAAAGAATGGTATATGCTATATCATGCCCGCCAGATACCGAATGACGCTCCTGGCGCATCCGATTCCCGTTCTCCCCGTTTACAGAAGATAGACTGGGACAAAGACGGAATGCCCGTGCTGGGAACCCCTCAAAAAGAAGAGGAACCAATGGCAAGGCCATCCGGTTCCCCTATTCATAAAAAACAGAACTAATTACAGATTGTACTCTGAGGGCCGAGATAAGAACGCTTCATTCCTCCCAAGTCAATGACAATCTTTTGAATAACGACGCCCGGATCACCACAGCGTATCTGCAAAGTGTGCTTACCGGGCTTCTTTACATACAAAGTAGACTTATTCACTCTGCAATTCTTCAATACGCTATCATACCAGATTTGAGAATATTCGATAGCTGAAGTAGAAGGAGTAGAAATGGAACCATCATCTATACGGACACTATACTTTGTATCCGAGTTAGTATGTTCCGGCAATTTGTAGTCCCGCTCAGCATGCAAGGGAAATGTCGGCAAAACATACGTATATACATCATAAATCCCGGCATTAAATGTATAGAAATCATATTCCACCCTGGGGACATCACCTGCACGATACATTTGTAAGGGAGCTGTCGGATTCCCCAACTGCAAAGAGCGCCCCTCAAAACCAAGTCCCGGAAGGATACTCATCCGAATGTCATTACTCTCAAACTTCCGGTGGAAATCGGCTGCCGGAATAGAAATGTAACCATTCTCCTCTACATACAATCCTTGTACTTCTGTGCGTGCAGGAGACTCAGGATTGAATACAGAAACCAGTACAGTCTCCTTCTGGGTGCCGGAAGTTATATCAATTTGTCCTTTCACCTTTTCTCCTGCCGGCACCTTATCCCAGTCAACAGATATATAGATACGGTTTTCCGCAGACGTCTTACCACTTTTCTGAGAGATCAGTATCCAGTCTTCCGAAGGCGTGATACTCCAGCTTAGCTCTCCGGTCCCCTGATTATATATATCTATCCAATGACTTTTACGTGAATAAGTGCTGTAGGCGGGCAATGTATGAAAACTCATTCCTCCTTTATCCAAATTTTCGCTTTCTGCCTGAAGCCCCAGCTTAGGAAAGCCAACAGGTGTGTATTCCTCTTCCATCAATGGGATCATGAAATAGGAACTCGTACCATCATAGTTCTGTTTTAAAGACATCATGTGCTTCCATTTTCCATCCAGCAGAGAGTTGTATCCATCGGTTATGATTTCGAGACTATCATGATAGCACTTCACCTGAGCCTTAAGCCGATTGGCGGCAGCACGTTGCTGACGGACATACTGACGGTAAAACTGTCCTTTGATGGTCATATGATTCATCAGTTCGGCCCCTTTCACCGGATAGTATAATAATTGATAGAAAGCCGGTTTACTCTTTTCGTCCAATGAAGCTAACAAATCCTCCGTTTTTTTCCCAATACGGCTATACTCAGTCAAGCGTCTTTCCGCTTCATTATAGTTAGCAAAAGAGAACTCCGTATCCGTACGTTTCTCTCCGCCTCCCCAATAGTTATTCCAATATCCCCAGCCCATGTACTCCGGCTTTCTGGAAAAAGCCAAATTTATATGAGAACAAGTTATATCTTCCAATGTATCGTAGTACTCCTCACCAAACATCTTTGCCAGCCAACGTGCCGGATAAGTGGCGACATTATCCGCATTGAAGCTGTCTATATCATAAGCCATATCAAGGAAAAGGGAGATTTGTGTTTCAGCCCCTTTCAAGTCTCCGCAATTCGCCAGCCAGACACGATCGGCAGTGGTATCATACGCCTTACGAAGTTCTTCATACATCAATGCCGGAGGGGTAGTACTATACCACAAATAGCTATGAGGAACACCCAAATAAGATATATGATAGTAAACGCCTGCACGTCCGGAGCGCTTTTGCTCCTGCGGACCACTCAGACGTTTCATATAACCGAAATTATCATCCGCCCAGATAATTGTAACATCATCCGGCAATTCCAGTC
The DNA here is from genome assembly GCF_019052485.1 of Bacteroides sp. MSK.20.82. Lineage (NCBI taxonomy): Bacteria > Pseudomonadati > Bacteroidota > Bacteroidia > Bacteroidales > Bacteroidaceae > Bacteroides > Bacteroides sp. MSK.20.82. The sequence goes on along the minus strand of NZ_JAHQUN010000030.1, from coordinate 18,827 downwards.
CGTTCGAATAGATTTCCAGCACTTCCTTATAAGGCGTAAATGCCTGTGGGATTGTTTCAACAGGTTTGTCGATATGCCGGGCAATGATCTCTCTCTGAGCATTCAGTGCACTTTCCAGCATCTTAACCTTTTCCCGCATCGGCACATCTCCGCCACCCATAGCTGCATCATGCAAGCCTCTTAAAGCCAGCGTATATACATTTTCATACGCACAGTTTTCCTTCACACGATTACTCAATACCTCGTTGATCTTATCTTTGTTCTTGTTATAATCCCATGGTCCCATCGTCTTGCTGTCCCATTCGCTGGCAGTGTTCAGCAATAACGGTTCGCAGTGACTGGACCCCATAACAATGGCAAAGGTATCAGCTACCAGTTTATTTTCCGGTATCTTATAAAATGCGGTAGAAACGGGGTGCATGGCCGGTGCCAGATGATTAGCTTTCAGTCGCAGCAACAGCTCGCATATTTTGGCATAGGTACGAGGACCGATATTTCCTCTTTCTTTCTCGAATGTCTTGGCAGCCCAAGGTTTCAGTCCCCAGTCTTCGTCATTTAAGAAAATTCCTCTGTACTTCACCGAAGGAGTCTTGGACAAAGTGGCGGGGGCATCGACATAAAGCGTCTTATGTTTCTTCACCGGAACATCAGCCCACCAGTACCAAGGAGACACTCCCATCATTTCCGAAAGCGAAAAAAGTCCGTACGCAGCTCCCCGCCTGTCGCTCCCCGCTACTACCAGCGCTTTGCTGACTCCGGGGAATGGACGGGAAACCGTCTGAATCAGAAATCGTTCCCATGTCCCTTCCAAAGAAGAGATATCTAGCTTGCCCTTCTCAGCTAACTGGCGGATCAGCCGATTTTTCTCAACTGTACCCACAATAATAATCTCTTTGTCGCCTTTCAGTTTGTCCGTCAACCGTAATTGTTGTCCGGTCACTGATTCGACGTCCGAAACAAAAAGCTCCGCAGTCTTACGTACCACCAAATAGTCATCAGTATCATAAACTACTACAGCTTTCGCTTTCGAAGTAACCAAGGGAAAAGCATACTTACTCTGAATAGCATTCTCTTTAATGACTACCTGCGACTGTAGGGCAGAAGTAACCGACAATACTACTAATAAAAAAAGAATTCTCATTGATAAAGTTTATTATAGTTGTTTTTCAGTTTATTTACGACTATCCGCGGAAACATACGATTGTTCTCCCTCCAAAAGTCATAATTATCTCCGGTAATATAAGCTACTTATTATTCAATTAAGGACAAAAAATAACCATTATCGCATAAAAAACTGTCATTCACTATAAAATGACGAGCATTTATCATTTATTGAACAGCAAATTTCCTTTATTCTTCTCTGATTAGCTTTTCTTTGCAATATTCCTTTTATGAATATTAATTCTTCTATTTAATACATATAAAGATAATTACCATGAAAAAGAATTTTCTAGCAGTGCTATTCGCATTGGCTCTTTGTAGCCCGACATTCGCTCAATGGAAGCCCGCCGGTGATAAGATAAAGACTCCGTGGGGTGAGCAGTTGAATCCTAAAAACGTATTACCGGAATACCCACGCCCCATTATGGAACGCCAGGATTGGAAGAATCTGAATGGTAGCTGGAATTATGCGATTACTAAAAAAGGAGAACCGGCACCAAACAATTACCAAGGAGAGATTTTAGTACCTTTTGCAGTCGAATCTTCCCTGTCAGGAGTAGGTAAAACCATTAACGAGCATCAGGAATTATGGTATCAGCGTACTTTTGATGTACCGTCAGCATGGAAAGGCAAACAAATATTACTGCACTTCGGAGCTGTGGACTGGAAAGCCGATGTATGGGTAAATGACGTAAAAGTAGGACAACATACAGGAGGCTTCACTCCATTCTACTTTGATATTACTTCCGCATTGAATAAAGGCAATAACCAGTTGGTTGTGAAAGTGTGGGACCCCTCTGACCGTGGCGAACAGCCGAGAGGAAAACAAGTAGAAAGACCGGAAGGAATCTGGTATACACCAGTCACAGGTATCTGGCAGACTGTATGGCTGGAACCGGTAGCTGCCCAGCATATCGCCCAACTGAAAACAACTCCGGATATCGACAAGAAGACTGTCAAAGTGGAAGTAGCCACCAACGTATGCTCTCCAGACAAAGTGGAAGTGAAAGTATTCGACGGCAAAAACCTCGTAGCCAAAGGAGCAGCGCTCAATGGCGTACCGGTAGAATTAACAATGCCGGAAGACGTTAAATTATGGACACCCGAGTCTCCTTCACTTTATAATATGGAAGTCACTCTTTATAAAGACGGCAAAGCTGTAGACCAAGTGAAGAGTTACACCGCTCTCCGCAAATTCTCAACTCATAAAGACAAGAATGGTATTACACGCCTGCAACTCAACAACAAAGACTATTTCCAGTTTGGTCCGCTCGACCAGGGTTGGTGGCCGGACGGCTTATACACAGCGCCAACAGACGAAGCATTGGTATATGACTTGAAGAAGATCAAAGATTTCGGCTACAACATGGTGCGCAAGCACGTAAAAGTAGAACCGGCACGCTGGTATACTTATTGCGACCAACTCGGACTGATCGTATGGCAAGATATGCCGAACGGAGGTCGCGGTCCTGCCGAATGGCAGATGCACAAGTACTATGACGGCGCAGACGCCATCCGCTCCGCAGCATCAGAAGCTAACTATCGCAAAGAATGGAAAGAAATTATCGACTACCTGTATTCTTATCCGAGCATCGGCGTATGGGTACCTTTCAACGAAGCATGGGGACAATTCAAGACTCCTGAAATCACTAAATGGACGAAAGAATACGACCCCAGCCGTCTGGTAAACCCTGCCAGTGGAGGTAACCACTACACGTGCGGAGATATTCTCGACCTTCATAACTATCCCGGACCGAACCTCTATCTCTACGATCCGATACGCGCTACCGTACTGGGCGAATATGGCGGTATAGGTATGGCACTGAAAGGACATCTGTGGCTGGCAGACAAGAACTGGGGCTACGTGAAGTTCAACACGCCGGAAGAAGTGACTAATGAATACATAAAATATGCACACCATTTATTGGAACTGATCGAGAAAGGCTTCTCGGCTGCCGTATACACACAAATCACAGATGTGGAAGAAGAAGTGAACGGTCTGGTTACTTACGACCGGAAAGTTATTAAAGTAGACGAGCCTAAAATCAAAGCCATCAACCAGAAAATTTGTAACTCGCTAAATAAATAAAAGTTTCATATTAATGAATAAACTATTCTCTACAATCATGTCAGTTTGCCTCGCATGCAATGTGCAGGCAACTGACCTGTTTAAAACGAGTCAGGATATCGCTTTGCGTGCACCGTCCGTACCTCTGATCACTTCCGACACTTATCTTGCTATCTGGTCTCCCTACAACGAACTGAACGAAGGGAACACCGAACACTGGACAGCCGCCACCCATCCTTTACTGGGAGCGCTCCGGGTGGACGGGAAAGTATATCGTTTCATGGGCAAGGACAAGCTAAACCTCGAAACAATCCTTCCGATGACAAACACCGAACGTTGGGAAGCAAAGTTCACCATGAGCCAACCGGCGGCCAACTGGATACAGCCCCAGTTCGATGATTCCGGATGGACCAAGGGCAAAGCCGCTTTCGGCACCAAAGACATGAAACGCATCGGCACAGAGTGGAACACCGAAGACATCTGGGTACGCCGTAGTTTCAACCTCAATCAAGACCTGACAAACGACATTATCTACTTACGTTATTCACACGACGATGTATTCGAGCTCTATCTGAACGGAGAAAAACTGGTGGCAACCGATTATTCCTGGAATGACGATGTTACCATCGAACTATCCGCATCAGCTAAAGCCAAGCTCCGTAAAGGAACAAACATTATTGCAGCACACTGTCACAACACAACCGGCGGAGCATACGTTGATTTCGGCCTGTTCCGTGAGAACAAACAGCTCAGCAACTTCAAGGAAGCTGCTATCCAGAAGTCTGTCGATGTATTACCGACACAGACCTACTATACATTCACCTGCGGTCCGGTAGAACTGGATCTCGTATTCACAGCACCTCTGCTGATGGAAGATCTTGATCTTATCTCGACCCCTATCAACTACATCTCCTATCGGGTACGTTCACTCGACAAGAAACAACATGATGTGCAAGTGTATATCGAAACAACCCCGCAACTTGCCGTACACGAACCGTCACAACCAACCATCTCAGAAAAGATCAGCAAAAACGGAATGGATTACCTCAAGGCAGGTACCATCGACCAGCCTTACGTAAAACGTAAAGGAGACGGTGTACGCATCGACTGGGGATATGCTTATCTGGGAAGCAACAGCGCACCCAACAAGGACTTAAGCATAGGTAACTACTATGACATGAAGCAAGCCTTCATCACCAACGGCAAACTATTGCCAAACTCCCAGGATTTCATCACCCGCAGCGAAAGCGATATGCCCGCCATGGCTTATACCGAAAACTTAGGCAAGGTAGACAATCAAGGGAAAAGCGGATATGTGATGTTAGGCTACGACGATATCTACTCGATCGAATATTTCTACGAACGCCGCATGGCATACTGGAAACACAACGGTCAAGTCAGCATCTTTGATGCTTTCGAACGTGCGCAGGCTTCTTATCCCTCATTGATGAAACGTTGCCGTGCCTTCGACCAACAACTGATGGCTGATGCAGAAAAAGCCGGAGGCAGGAAATATGCCGAACTACTCGCATTGACTTACCGCCACTCCATTACCGCCCATAAACTCCTTACCGACAAGGAAGGCAACCTGCTTTTCTTATCCAAAGAGAACCATAGTAACGGCTGTATCAACACAGTAGACCTAACTTATCCATCCGCTCCACTATACCTTATTTACAATACGGAACTGATGAAGGGAATGCTCAACTCTATCTTCTACTACAGCGAAAGCGGACGCTGGAACAAGCCTTACCCCGCTCATGACTTAGGAACTTATCCAATAGCCAACGGGCAACTTTATGGTGAAGATATGCCTATCGAAGAAGCCGGAAACATGATTCTGGTAACTACAGCCATCTCTATGATGGAAGGCAATGCCAACTATGCTTCCAAATACTGGGAAACATTATCAACATGGGCAAACTATCTGATTGAGAACGGTCTGGACCCTGAAAACCAACTTTGTACAGATGACTTTGCCGGACATCTGGCACACAATGCCAATCTTTCCGCCAAAGCGATCATGGCAATCGCCGGATACGGAGAAATGGCACGTATGCTGGGCAAAGAAACAACTGCGAACAAATACATCGAAACCGCCAAAAGACTGGCGATAGAATGGGAGAAGATGGCATTTGACGACGATCACTACAAACTGGCATTTGACAAACCGGGAACGTGGAGTCAGAAATACAATCTGATATGGGACAAAGTGTTTAACATGAACATTTTCCCGCAGAAAGTATTTGATACGGAAATTCCTTTCTATCTGACCAAGCAAAATAAATATGGTTTGCTATTGGACTCCCGCGCACAATATACCAAATCCGACTGGGTACTATGGAGTGCCTGTATGTCTCCAGACGATGCTACGTTCCAAAAGTTCATCGACCCGATCTATACTTATGCGAACGAAACAACTTCCCGTGTGCCTATCAGCGACTGGCATGATACGAATACAGGAAAGATGATGAATTTCAAGGCACGTTCCGTAGTAGGTGGCTACTACATGAAGCTACTGATGGAAAAAGTCAAAGAACAGAAATAAAACGAATACTCTTTTCCTCGTTGAATATAGACAAACAGCCCTTTTGCCTAGCGTAAAAGATGCTGTTTGTCTTTTTTCATATCATTTAATGATACGATCAGTTTTCCGGAGTTATATCATCAATCAGATATTGTCCGTCAACGTTAACCACTCTGACCGGGATACTCACGGCACGTTCATACTGGCTGCCTTTAGCCGAAGTATAGTTAACCTCATACCAATTATCATTCAGATGTTTCACCGACAATGTTTTCATGTCATTTTCACCTAAATCTTGCGCACGAATGATCGGATCGGCATCTGTCGCCTCTATCAGCCTATCAACTTTCTCTATCAGCTCTTTGGTCAGAAACTTTTGCTTAATTGAATCCCCAAGTGCGAGAGCTTCTTTACCGGTGGACATGAAACTGGCAGCATAAGCCTCATAAAAGTCTTCAATCATGCCGATGGCTTCTTGTTCAATTCTACTACTGTCCGACACATTCGCCTGTACGTCAGCTGGTTCTGCCGATGTATCCATATTCTTCCGGCTCTGATTGGAACAGGAAAGAAGAAGCATTACGGACTGCAATAATAACAAATGTACAATTCTCAATTTCATAACATTAATGGTTCTTGTTTTAAACTAATAATCAGATTTCCAAACTAATCAGCCTCCCCCTTCAGAATCTCTTCAGTTTTATCCTGACCGGTATAAAAATCTATATTTGCAAAATAACACAAATATTTCCAGAAATAAAGCGTCAGGAACATTCGCACATCACGATCTGTTTTAAAATCACTGCAAAAATGATCCGTGTTCCTGGCAATTTCCCAAAATATCATAACCGAAGAAACTCCTCCTGTCGCATTTTCCGCTTTGACATACGCTTTCAAGGCCGGATGAATGGCCGGTTCCAATTCTCTTTGCCAATATGTGAAGCCATCCAACCGTTTCTTAAACGGCAATATTATATACTCAACCTGAGCTTTCATATACGCATATTGTAGTGAATCGGCAACAAGGCTAAGAGAGCCACCATGCTCCTGCTGATTCTTGGATGCTTGTTGATAAGCATCAGACTGACGATATTCTGACGGAGAAACACCATCCGGAACAAACAGCGTGCAAGAATCATTCAGAATAGCTCCATCAACAAAATAGGAATGAAGTAAACCACCCGCAATCCCTATGTTTTCATTTACCACCTAGCATCTCATGAATTACATCCTCTCTTTTATTGCTAAGTTCATCTATCAACTTTTTCGTGTGTTGTCTTATTGCTGGACTGAAGATTTGGGGATACTCCTTTTCGATTTCATCCAAAGAATAATTTTTGTTATCCCTCAAAAAGAGTACGAATACATAATTCATCAGGTCTGCTTCAGTTGGTTTCTCCTTCAAGCGTTTTTTGAAAAGAGAGGCAGCTTGTTTGTAAGCATCCATAGCCAGGCTCTTTTTAGCATTCTCTTCCAGCATCATTCCCTTACCTAAAATATAGTAAGGATCATCCGGAGAGAATTTCTCCATTTGCAACATGGTTTGCAGTGCTTTCTCCTTCTGTCCCAACGCCATTAAGTATTTAATCTTATTTGCATATGCCAGTTTGTATGAAGGCTCCAAAGCTATCGCCTCATCTGAAAGATGAATAGCCTTATTTAAAGAATCGGAATCATTAAAGAAACCCGCAGTTTTCACAGATTGGTTATTCTTCTCAACTGCTTTGGGAGAAATCTGAGCTATCGCAAAACTCGTGTTCGTGCATAAAAGCAAAATAATAAGTGTTCTCATAATTCTATTTATTATCATTGATTAGATTTTGTTTAATGTGATACACAAAGAACGACAAAAAACAATAGAAACACGAACATTTTCTATTCAAAAAATGATAAAATCTATTCAACAATAAAAATAAGGCAGCCTTTCTCATTCAGTACAAACGAATTTTGATAAAAAGAATTATCAACATGAAACAGCAATCCGATTAGTATTTATAGAGTAATGAACAGTTTCTTTCTTAGATTGAACGTTTTTTTTCCTTCTTTATTCATCGAAACCGCTATCTTTGTAGTAGTTCACATGATACTAAAATAGCACAGAGAAAGTGCTGAACATAAAAATCATACAATAAAATAGACAACTAAAAATAGACAGCACTAATATGAAAAACAAACCGTTATTATTTTTACTCTCAGTATGCGGACTTTTAGCAATATCTGCACGTGGAGAAAATCCACCCGCTAAAGTGATATTCGAACAGTACATGAATCAAGCTCAAACTTTTGCCGATAACTATCCGCGTGAAAAAGCATATCTGCATTTTGATAATACAAGCTATTATGTGGGCGACACGATATGGTTCAAAGCATATGTCACTCTTGCCGAAAAACAAGTTTTCAGTTCAATCAGCCGTCCTTTGTATGTGGAACTGGTAGATCAGGCAGGGCACGTTACTGATAAACAGATCATTAAACTATCACAAGGAGAAGGCAACGGGCAGTTTGTACTCCCCCAGTCAATGCTATCCGGTTATTACGAAGTACGTGCTTACACCCGCTGGATGCTTGCATTCAGTGATCCGCAGTACTTTTCACGTACTTTCCCTGTCTATCAGCTTTCTCATAGCGACCAGTTGGAGCGTAGTATCAGCACCTATGAGTTGAGTCCGTCTATGGAGAAAAGGCCGGAAGAAACAAGAGAGAAGCTGAGTCTGCGTTTCTTTCCGGAAGGAGGACAGTTAGTCGAAGGGATAACTTCGCAGGTTGCTTTCAAAGCAGAAAGCAAAAATGAAGGAAATATTCAATTATCAGGCACACTTTATACCAAAGAAGGGCAAGAAATCACGTCTTTTGAAACTTTACACGATGGAATGGGAGCTTTTGAGTATACGCCTTCTGCTCTGCCGGCAATCGCTAAAGTAAACTTTCAAGGAAAACAGTATGAATTTACCCTCCCTAAAGCACTGCCAAGCGGGTATATTCTGAAAGTAGGCAATAATGCAGGGGCTATTTCTGTGACGGTATCATGTAATGCAGCGACCCCGCAGGATACATTAGCCGTTTTTATAAGCCATCAGGGACGTCCCCATGCCTATCAGCTTATCCACTGTCAGGCAAATAAGCCTCAGCAATTTACAGTATTGTCGCGCAAGTTACCGGCAGGAGTCTTACAAATCAGTCTGCTCAATCGTGCCGGAAATACTTTATGCGACCGCTTTATCTTTGCTTCTCCACGGGCTCCTTTACAAATCTCGCCCAAAGGTTTAAAAGAGATTTACGCTCCTTATGCTCCCATCCGCTGCGAACTGCAGTTGAACAACGCCATAGGAGAACCGATACCCGGCAAATTATCAGTCAGTATCCGTGACGCCGTCCGCTCTGATTATATGGAATATGATAACAATATCTTCACCGACCTTCTACTTACATCGGACTTGAAAGGCTACATTCATCAACCCGGCTACTACTTCACAGAGAGTTCTCTCCGGAAACAGAAGGAACTGGATATACTGTTAATGGTACACGGATGGCGTAAATATGATATGACACAACAGATCGGTATCAGCCCATTCACCCCACTTCAGTTGCCAGAAAGCCAACTGGTACTTTATGGACAAGTCAAATCTACGATTCTCAAAAACAAGCTGAAGGATATAGCTCTCAGCGTAATGGTGAAGAGAGATGCAGAGATTATTACCGGTCAGACCGTTACGGATGAGAACGGACATTTCAGCATTCCGCTGGAAGATTTCGAGGGATCAATGGAAGCTGTGATCCAGACTCGCAAAGTGGGAAAAGAACGAAATAAGGACGCTTCTATTCTCATCGACCGGCATTTCTCGCCTGCTACGCGTGCATACGGTTACAGAGAGTTGCACCCGGAGTGGAGCAACATTGCCCACTGGCAACAGGAAGCTGAAAAATTCGACTCTTTATATATGGATTCCATCCGTCGGGTAGACGGGCTTTATCTTTTGGACGAAGTTGAAATCAAAAGTAAGCGGCGCAGTCAAAGTACGAATATGGCGACTAAAATTAATGAGCAAAGTATTGATGCCTACTATGATATACGCCAGGCTGTCGATCAGCTTCGCGACAATGGCAAAGTTGTCACCACTATCCCGGAGGTGATGGAAAAATTAAATCCACTCTTTTACTGGGACCGTTCCAATGATAACTGTACTTACCGCCAGAAACCGATCTGTTATATTATGGATAACAAAATTCTATCGTCAACAGAAGTAAACATGATGCTGACTGAAATAGACGGTTTGGCTTCTATTATCATCAGTAAAGGCACAGGAGGAGTAGATGATGAAATTATCCAGAATACCAAAATGTCTAATTCCAATGATGTAGATGTATCGGAACTGGACAAATATAGTATTTTCTACCTCATTCCATTGCCCAGACATGATGTTCTGAATAAACACGAGACTGCGGCTCTTGGTACCCGGCAGACTGTTATGCAGGGATATACACCGGCATTGGAGTATTATTCTCCTGCTTATATAGATAAAGAATTATACATGGATAAAGCAGACAAAAGACGAACTCTTTACTGGAATCCGACTGTGCAGACGGATGAAAATGGAAAGGCAGTGATCGAATGTTACAATAATCAGTATTCCACGCCATTGATTATTCAAGCTGAGACACTGAGTAATGACGGGAAGCTAGGGAGCGTGACGTATTCTACAGTTGCAGAAACGAAATAGTATGCTTTAGGATATTTGACAATAAACGGCACACAATCAGTCCTAAAATAACTTTTCAAAATAAGAGAAGAGGGTGAATTCAATAACTTGAACTTCACCCTCTTCTTGAATCATTAGATTAGCGATTAATAGAAACTACCATTCAATTGCTTGATCTTCGTCTGGAATCTGAGTATTGATATCACGTGATAATGTCAATGTACCTTTTACATGATAGCGAATGATGGTACCTTCCACTGGTATATAATTGAAATAATAATCAACATTATTAATTATTACATAACGGTGTTCCAGATAAGGCTTCGCGTCATCCATTGATGAAGAAATACGAAATGAAGGAGTCACGTCCTTGTTTAATTCAAATCCAATCTCTTCTGCATTATCACAGGAAATAGTAACCGAACCATTCGTCTCACCATTAAAAGCAAATTTGATTTTATACTTTCTACGGTCTGTATAATCCTCATCTACTATTCCTGCATACGTAAAAATAGTCTGTTCATCTATCACATACCCTCTTATTGACGATTTTGTGATAGATTCTGCTGTTTCTATCGGTTTACCATCTCCATCATATCCCGTCACCACCTTGTTGGTTATTCCTGTACCAGAATAATCGCCAGAGTAATCATTAAATGGGAAGATTCTCAATATCGCCTTAGCATAGTCTTTACGTGGATGAGCTACGTAGTTGTAAGACGCGTCGTCTACAATCTGCAATGGAAGTACCCATTTTTCTGACATATCAATGTTGCGAAAATCAAATTTAAGATCCAGTAAACCTTTATTTTCTCCTGCTTTTATCTGTAGAGATTCTGGATATGAAGCGTATGCCAATCCTTCTGCTCCCATATCCTCATAATATAGTTCTGTACGTGTAGCGTAACGAGCGTAATTCAAAATATTCAATGTATCAGCATCATGTGCTACGTGTACAGTGACATTACTTGGATTATCGGTAGAACCACTAACAAGTATCGGTAACTGATAATTGGACCTCCCTTCTCCTCCTTCTGCATAATTTCCTTCTGCATCATGGCGGCTATAAGGTACATATATATTCGTCACTCCCTTACTATCCAGTTGTGAACTGAAAGAAATGTAGTGCTCATATTGTTCATCTTCCCATTCCGAATTGCAGGAAGTTCCCAACATTGTCATTGCAGCCAAAGCTGCCAAAGTATATATTTTCTTCATATATAAGTCTTTATGTTTAGAATTAATCATACATTGTCCATCCTGGGTTCTGTGTTAAACGTGAATTACGTTTCAACTCACTATGTTTGATAGGCCATAACCATAGCTTTTCCGAGAAAGTAGACGGGAGATTGTAAACAGGAATTGCCGAATGGAATTCGTCTCTCTTAGCTTCACCAACAAAGACATTACAACCGTATATTTGCAGAGATTCTTCTACTGGCGCATCTTTCCAACGGCGAATGTCAAAGTAACGTTTTCCTTCGCCCATTAACTCTATCATACGTTCACGTTTTAATGCTTTACGCATATCATCAACCCCACTCTGCAGATAAAATTCGTCTGGATAGTCAGGCAACCCGGCACGAATACGTACCGGATGAATACCTCTTTCCATTTGTTCTTTATCACGGCTGATAGTGTAGGTTGTCGCCTCATTCCAAGAAGGTATATTGTATGTTCCAGTCAACTCATTCAATGCTTCAGCATAAAGCAGTAGAATATCCGCATAGCGAATTGCTGTTTCAGCTTTCGCAACATAATTGCCTGGATAGTCGTTTGGATGAACAAACTTTTTGATTCCTATACCTGTACGCAAGTAGAAACCGTCATTACGATAACCATCGGAACTTCCAAAGTAGTACCAAACTTGTTGATTTACATCGGCAGGTTTGCTTTCAGTCTGGCTCAAATAATACCAGGTACAGCCATTATAAGCAACAGAAGCATAGAATCGTGGTTCGCGTTCTACATATTGCAAAGAAACATTCATCCCAGTTTTGGCCTGATCGTTATCTCCTTTCTTCGGATCATATTTCCAACCTAATTCCGGATATTTATTATCCTTCAAGTCTTGCAAATCAGTAAATCCGGTTCTACGTTCACGAGTATCTACAATACCTTGATAATTAGCTACTCCTTGATACATAGAGTTCATACCCGGCTCATTACTACCATTATTCATATAATATGCATCCAGCATTTTCTGTGTCATACCATGACAGTTCCAGCCGCCATCATCTTTGGGCATCTGATGAAGTACCAACATATCTATATTTGTTGCCCCGCGTGTAAATATCAGTTCTTTATTGTTTGCAGGTAATATAGTACCATCAAAGATAGTACGATATGATCTGAGCGGGTCAATATTTGTCCATCCTTTTGGCCAGGGTTGATTGGAAAACTCGCCATCAGCCGGTGGAGTAACAGTCGGACGTTCAGAAGGTCCATTATCAGATGTGGATTTATTTACAATATTCAACTCATAAACATCTAAATCGATGACATCACGGCAAGCGGCAGCAGCTTTTGCCCATTTTTCTTCACTATATTCGGAAGAAAGCAAACGACGCCCTTCATCATCTACCAATTGCTGCGCATATTCATCATTATTTCCATTAGCAAACGGACTAGCTGCAAAAATCAGTGCATAAGCACGAACTGCCAATGCAGCTCCACGAGTAGGTCGGCCTATAGCATAATTATCAGTACGACGATCATATTGTAACTCTTTAGTAGCCTGTACCATTTCGTCACTGATATATTGTGCCACTTCTTCGTATGAGCTACGTGGAGTAGCTATTTGATCATAACTTTGAGTATAATCCACTCCTTCGTCCGGCATAATAGGCACTGGACCATAACGACGTAAGAGCAACCAGTAATAGTAAGCACGAACAAAACGAGCCTGCCCCTTATAATCTAGTATTTCCCAATCAGCCATCTCTTGACACCGGTCAACATTATGGATAAATACTGATGCTTGGAAAATTCCTTTATAACATGCCCCCCATGCCCCAACATTATAAGTATTCTCATCATATTCTCCTAACTTGAACATATTATATGACAATTCATTCTTTGTTGCATCGATTGTCTTATCGCGGTCACCATAATACATATCGTCTGAAAAACAAAACGAATTCTCACTTGGTCCTTTAGTCGTCACCTCATAGTTTTCATTTTTTATAAATGAAAAAGCATAAGCTAACCATTCTTCCACATGATCCTTACTTTCGAAAGTTTTCTCCAGTGTCAGACGATCCTTAAAATATTTCTCCGAATTCAGGTAATCAGAGCAAGAAGAAATTACTCCCATCCCTAATACGGTTAATAATAATATATAAATCTTCTTTATCATAATCTCTTAGTATTTTTATAAGTTAACAGATAAACCCATAGTAACTGATTTTGTTAGCGGATAGGCTTCACCCCGCGGATTGCCAGTTTCCGGGTCCCATGTTTTGAACTTAGACCATGTAATCAGGTTTGATCCTGCAATATAGATACGAATATTATTGAAGTGCAGTTTATTGACTATGCTTTTTGGCAAAGTATAACCGATATCCAGATTCTTCAAACGAATATATCGACCATCACGCATCCAATAAGTAGAGGTTTGTTGGTTGTTTTTATTTTCCCCATAAGTTAAACGCGGATATGTTGCATTGGGGTTCTCATTAGCATGCAATCCCAGTTTGGCAGCAGTCTCTGAATCTACCCAACGATCACTTATCATATCTTTAAAGATATTTCCCCAGTCACTTTCGCTGAATGCATATACACACTTACCATAAATAGGGAAAGTGGATTTACCGGCACCTTGGAAGTGAACATTTACATCAATTCCTTTCCATGCGAAAGATGCCCCTATACCATATACTAAGTTTGGAGTGGTAGTAGCGCCAATAGCAACTTTATCATTATCGTTTACAACACCATCACCATTTACATCTTTATATTTGATATCTCCAGGCTGCACTGTACCAAACTCTTGTTTCGGGCTGGTACGAATATCATCGTAATCAGCAAACAATCCTTCAGCTATCAATCCTTTAACTTGATCTACACGATACCCTTTTTGATATAAATAAGAATAGACTTGATTCTCTTCATCCTTTTCGAGCACTTCATTCTTACTATAAGTTATATTCCCACGAATAGTCATATCCACCTCACCCAGTTTCTGCTTAAGAGCAAAATTGCCATCGAAACCTTGAGATTTCACTTCACCTACATTCGCTTTAGGTTTGCTCTCAAGACCTGTAATGTCAGGCAAGAACTCACGTGTTAAAAAAATACCTGTACGTTTTTCGTGGAAATAGTCAACTGTCGCTGTAAATTTGTCATTAAACAAAGAAAGATCAATCCCCAGGTCATCCTTAGTCGCAACTTCCCAAGTAATGCCATTAGAAGCCATCTGTGTGTAATGAGTTCCTATGAATGATTTTCCATAATCACCAAATCCCCAGTTATATACATAATTAGGCTTGCCTTCGCTGTTATATCCTGTAGTGGCTATAGTATATAAGTATGGGAAACGGTTGTTATCCCCAATATTATCATTACCTACCTTACCATGAGAATAACGTATTTTAAACATATTCATCCACTTCAAGTTATTCTTAACAAATGACTCTTCGGCAACGTTCCATGCAAGAGAAAAAGCCGGGAAGAAACCGAATTGATTTCCTGGTGCAAAATTTTCCGATCCGGTATAACCAAAATTAAAATCAACAAAGTAACGATAGTTCCAGTTATAAGTAAATCGTCCTGCTAACCCTTGATTACGTTTTGATACTCCATTCTTAATATCCGTACCAATGTCTACTGTCCGCTTCTCACTATCTTGTGTGTAACGGAAAGTAACTCCTCCATGATGATTTCCGAAAGCACGTTCCCAGCTTAACAGTAAATCAAGGAATTCACGACGTTTGCCAGAGCTACCACTTGATTGTGTCATGTCATATGCGGAGAACATTTTCTCATAAATAATCTCTCCCGTTTCTTGTCTACGTCCGTTCGCTTTATACAAATCTGGTTGACGATGACGATTAATCCAGTTACTGTTGTCTGTATCATAGCCAAAACGTCCTACAAACTTCAATCCCTTGGTAATGAAATCAAAATTTTGTTCTAATGTAACATTAGTTTGTACATTATTCTGCCAATCTTCATTGTATCCAGTTTGCGTAGATGCAACCCAGGGATTAAGTTTGTTTACGTTATCCCGGTGGGAAATAGGCGCATATCCATTGGAATAGTATACAGGCGTTGCAATAGGATTGTATCCGAAAAGCATGCCCCATAACATCTCGTTATCAGCCAGTCCTGGACTATTACGTTTGGCTAATGAACCTGCTATACCTAGTTTCAATAAAGTCGATTTGGTGATATCTATATCAACATTCATACGATAATTCCACTTTTTATAGTTGGCATTTGTATCGTAATCATCACGTAACGTTTGGTCTGTGTTATACATACCTTGATCTTCCGTATAACTTGCAGAAACAAAATAACGAGCAGTGTTACCACCACCATTCATGTTCAAGTTAGCGCGATAACTCCATGCTCCGTTTTTTAGGATCAAATCCATCCAGTCCACATTCGGATAGAAATCCGGATCCATTTGTGTACGAAATAACTCTAATTCTTCCGGTTGATAGGCCATTCCTAAATTGCGAGTCACTAATGCTTCGTTCATCAGACTGGCATACGAAAGACCGTCTACAAATTCCGGAGTGATAGTACGCGTATTATAAGAAGTTTCTACCTTGGCATCAATATTGATTTTTCCAGCTTTACCACGTTTTGTTGTAATCAATACTACACCATTTGCACCTTTAGAACCATAAATAGCAGTAGCTGACGCATCTTTCAATACTGTGAATGATTCGATGTCTTCAATGTTAAGTTCATCCAAACTGCTACGTTCAAAGCCATCCACCAGAATATAAGCACTTGAACTAGCTCCAAAAGTAGAAATACCACGTATCCAAAACTCAGAAGTACTTTTTCCCGGTTGTCCGGAAGTTTGTCGGGCAATAATACCCGGAACATTACCGGCCAAAGCGTTAGACATATTGGAAGTAGGGAAACGTTTTAAATCTCCCACATTCACATTGGTTACAGCTCCCGTCACTGTCAGTTTTTTCTGTGCCCCCATACCAGTTACCACAACCTCATCCAGTACACTAGCCTCTGATTCTTTCATCTTTACATTAACAGTATGCTGTTCTTTTACAAGTACTTCCACATCATCATATCCGATGTATGAGAAGACTAGTCGATGATAAGGTTCCATCTTTATAGAAAAATTACCATTGATATCCGTAATGGTTCCCAAACCTGCTACATCCTTTACAGTGATATTAACACCAATCATCGGCTCATCTTGTGTGTCGGTAACCGTACCAGTCACGGTAATTGTTTGTTGTGCAGAAATCGTCAATGGGACAACCAGCATCAACAAAAAAATGGCTAAATATTTTTTCATAATCTGATAAATGTGTTTATTCGTTAGATTCCACTGTTGATTCATCTTCCGGTATATTCTCGTCACCGGCTACATTCTCTTCTTGCTCCATTGAAATAGTGCGAATAGTATGTCCCACCTGATCATGTACATAAAACATCTCTTTCACATCATCATAAACAAGTCCACTTACATCACGGAAACGAGCCACTTCTCGTAGGTCACCATCATCAGTTCCCCATTGGTTTCCGTCAGCTAAGGAAGTTGACGCTCCTCGTCCCGCATAGGTCGATACGATACCTTCTGGAGTTACTTTACGTACACAGAAGTTTAATCGATCTACAAAATAGAAATCATACTCTTCTTCACCAGTATAATCCGGATTTTTCACAAATACTCCTTGACAAGGATTATTCATACGTGCCTCAGTTCCTACATCATCCCTATAACCTGACTGTTTATATCCCCCGACAAAATTATACGGGGTAATAAATTCCTTTTTTATCTCGTCATAGTCGGAACGCATGAAATAATGATTGTTAATCACACCAAAATAAGCATACTTTCCAGTAGGATGAATGAAAATCTGAAATTCCCAACTTGGGTCAGCAATAGTGAATAACTGCTTAAAAGTATTAGGATTGTTCTTTACTATAGGATCCCAACTTCCACCATTCTTAATAGTTTTAAAGTAATCAACCAAGTCTAAACGAAATACTTGTCCCTTTTCATAACTATTAAAATACAATTCTCCGTTGATTGGATGAATAGTAGCTCCATTACATTGTTTGTAAGCAGCTATCAATTGTATATCAGATCTATCATCGAATGTACCATCCGCATTACGTTTAATAATATATACACTAGGACTTTCATCTCCCTTACCATCATAATCAATAGCTACAATCATATATTCTGCCTCATCAGCATATCCTTCTATCTTCTTATTGAAAGCAATGCTTCGTATACGATTAGTAGGTATAGTATTGATATTCAAAGGAGAAGAAAGCATACGATTTTTTAAATCGATCAACTGTATAGCTTTATGTCCATCGTAACAAATATACAAATGATCCTTATTCAACGGATCAAAAGCTAATCGTCCGTTATCGCTAAAGCCACAGCATTTGACACCTTCCGGTCCATCAAATGGTCCGTCTCTCCAACCTTGATCATCACGATTATTGCGATAGCCACAAAGCGTACCTACAACCATCTTTTTCTCATAGCTAAAAGTAGTACTCGCAGTCGTTGTTACTGCATTCTCTCCTTCTCCTACAGTGATTTCAATTTCACCACTAAAAGCTCCTGAAGGAACAAAACAGTAAACATAAGTACTTTTTACATTAATAACAATAGCATCTTTGCCACCAATCTTCACTTTTACCTTCGAAACATCTGTTCCGAAATTTTCACCATAAATCAATAGTTTCTGATAGGCTCCTCCTTCTTTCGGAGTAAAATCAGAAATTGCTACAGGTTTTGATGGATCAAAGGCTCCAGTCTCTACATTGTCATCGTCCTTACAACTACAAATGCAAATCGTGAATAATGCCAGCAATATCCACCGCCATTCCTTCAATACTTTTTTCATTTTACATTTCATGTTTTTCATTCTAGTTAATAATAAATGTATAGTTAATTAAACATTTCATCGAGTTTTGTCCATTAACACTTGCATCCAGTATCCTCCAATAACCGAACGCGCTTTAAACCCAACCCATTCACCACTGTCTGTGTGATGCCAATCACTGATAGGTACCCGCGAAGTAGTTTCATTGATATATTTATAGAGTGGATCTATGAATTTCTTGAAAGTTTCTAAATCTGAAGACATAGCAGCTGTCCACATAATCCAGTCAGACTTTGTATACTCTTTGCGGGAGTCCAATGGCAATC